>NZ_JADEWV010000126.1 GCF_015207455.1 Microcoleus sp. LEGE 07076 | reverse complement strand
CTCCCGCCCATCCCACAAGTTTTTTTCTTTCTTGTGGGATGGGCGGGAGAGCCCGTCCGAAAAATTGATTGCAAGGACTCAGCCAATCTTGTCTAAAGTCCTCGCTACCAAACAATTATGCACACCTTACGGGATATAAATTGTACAGAATTGTCGCTCGACTAAAACACGGTTTTAACAATTCGTAAGGCGCAGTACGCACTTTACGGAAGAGAAATTGTGCCTAATTGCCGATCGAATAAAACACAATTACCAATTCCCAATTACCAATTCCCAATTACCAATTCCCAAGCTTCATCGCATTTCAGGAACTCTCACAGCATCGGGAGGCGGCATAACCGCTTCTTTAGCATTCAACTTTAGATTCAATTCCCGAATCCGGCGCGACAGCAAGCGAATAATATTAACAGCAATTCCCGGTGTTTCATCGATCGCATCATAAAGCTGCATTTGAGTCAGCATCAAACACTCCGATTGTTCCACAGTAGAAATAGAAGCCGATCGAGGTTCCGCATCAAACAGCGACATTTCCCCGAAACAAGCTCCCTTTTTCAACTGTGCCAAATCGCGATCGCCTATATGCACCCGTACCGTTCCCGATACCAAAATATAGAGCGATCGACCTTCTTGTCCTTCCGTAAAAATCCTGTGCTTAGAAGGGAACGAAAGTTCATCCATTACGGATGCTAGGCGCACGAGAAAATCATCCCGCAGTTCCTTAAAAATCGGAACTTCCCTGACAAACAATAGGCGTTCGACGCTAGTTAGCATAATGCAATGCAGTGATTGATTTAAACTTAAACAGGGTCAGGGGGAATAAAAACTGTTAACTGTTGGCTGTTGACTGCTGGCTGTTGACTGTTGACTGTTGACTGTTGGCTGTTGGCTGTTAACTGTTGACTGTTGGCTGTTGACTGTTGGCTGACAACTAACAACTAATAGGGCGGGCACAGGGGCACCGCCCCTACTAACTAACAACTAACAACTAACAACTAACAACTAACAACTAACAACTAACAACTAACAACTGACTAACTTTACCTTTTCCCCCCAGCACCCAATTCTGCCATCATCTCTTCAACTTGAGCGGATACCAAATTATCGGGGTCATCTTGCAGCCTGGGCAACAATTCGAGCAAAGCTCGCGGCGAAGCTATTTTCAAATAGGCTAACACTGCTTCGCGAACAAAACCCGTCGGGTGTTGCAGACATACGAGAGTTTGTTGAGCCGTAAGGCTCCAGCGGGCTTCCCTGGCCAAGTGAAAGCAGCAAGCCAAAGTCCAATCCGAAAGGAAGTGGCGCAATTCTAGTAAGCGGCGCAAACGATCGCTAGGGGCTAGAGGTTTGTAAACTATTAATTCCGAGAGATTGGTCAATTTTTCTCTTTCTGAGTTCTGATCCAACAAATTGATCAGCGCTCGCTTCCTAACTATATCCACAGTATTGTCAAGAATTTCCAATCCCCTAGCCACTAGAGAAGGTTGGCCCGAAGAGATATTGAAAGCAGCAGCTTGTACCGTGTCCGGCGGATAAAGAAACTTGATCAGCAAAAAACACCGTTCCTTAGCATCAGATTCCAACCCCGCCAGAGCGCGCTGCAACAATTGAGCCGTATCGTTCTCACCTATGTCGCCGTTGGTATCTCCACCGGCAAAATTGCCGTAGGTTCTTACCCCAGACAAATCTACCAGACCTGCATAAATTTGACCGATAAACATCAACTCCTGTTCGATGAGAGTTTCCAAGCCGCTGCGGCCGATGCGGTCTAGAACCCCTTCTATCCCAGCTTCCGAGGGCATTTTTAACAGAATGCGGAGGATGTTGCGCCTGGTAGTTCCCCAAGCTGTCATCAAATTGCTGACCAAAATGTCGATCGCCTCCACAGTCCCAATTTGACCCAGAGCCGTCCAAGCTTGCAACCTGACCAAATCCGACTTGTGAATGTCTTCAGCCAAATACACGAGCAAAGGAATAGCATCGTTGTGAAGTTTAACTATAGCCTGCAAAGCCGCTTCCCTTGTCGATTTGTAACCGAGTCCCCGCAGCAGCGAAGGATAATATTCTTCCGAATGAGTTGACGAAATCACGTCTAACAGAGCGCAGCGAACTCGCAGAGATTCATCTTGCAACAAATTGGGGATGTAAAGCCGCAGTCCTTGCAAATAATCAGCCTCTCCCAGAGCCCGCGTCCCCATCACCCGTTCTCGCTCCAGCTTGTTCGTCAGCATTTGGCGCAGCGTGTTAGTAGCCTCTGCTTTTTGCTGGCGATCGCCCCTTCTCATAATTAAAGCAGCCGCCGTACCCCGCACCACCGGATCGACGATCGGCTGCAAATAAGGCCGCAAGCTGTCGATATTCGGTTCAGCTTCCGTCAGCCAGATGTAGCGCAAAGCCAAGGCCAGCACCTCCGGAGGCAAAGATTGCTTTGAAAGTGCGCGGAGAGCTTCTAAATATGCGGGGTTCGGGTGTTGCAGCATCGTTTCCAAGCTTTGGCACTGCAAAACTGGGGAAAGGGAACTCAGGATAGGTGCGAGAACTTCTCCAACATTTTTGGGATCAATTTGCGTCAGCAGTTCTATACAAGAGCGCTTTTCATCTTCGCCTCCGGGCTGTTGTAGAGTTTCCACCACGGCACGCTTGAGAGCTTTGAGGTCAACATCTGTCACGCCCAGGCGGCCGCGTTCGGCACTTTTGACCAACAGGCCCACATATTGAGAGCGGATCAGCCACACCACAAACACCCACACCAGCGCCAACAATACGATCGCGCCAATAAATATCAAGCTTTGCTGGTCGTGAAACGTGCTTTCGTCTTGCTGCGGGAGTATCTTCTTTGTCACCCACAGCATCATCAGGATGACTGCTCCTGTTGCTCCGCAGGACAAAGGTTCGCCCACACCGTTGACCAAAGTTTGAATGCCCGATCGAATATTGTCAGGAATCGGCTGAAATAAAACCGGGCTCACGGTTTCCAACAGCGTGTAGTGCAACAGTTCGTCTAAAAATCTCAGCAATATCAGTCCGATGAACACAGATACTAGCTGGCCCAGAGATGCTCCTATGGTCAGCACCCCGAGGATAGCGATACCCGCCGGCAAAATCATCGCCGTCACGAACACCCCGATTCGTTCTACCAAACGGCTGGAAGCGAACCACTGAGTCGCCACTTGAAACAGGCCTTGTATACCTTCGTAAATCCCCAGGAAGCTAGCGATCCAGCTAGCTCCGCTCGCTCCGTCCCCCGGGTTTTGGTATTCTAGCTGGCTGTAGAATTGGAAATCTACCAAAACGTAGACGACTTCTGCCAGGACGAAGAAACTGACTAGAGGTACGGCGTATTTTTGCAGCGGGCCTGTAACTTTGCGGGCGGCAAATTCTTGTTGGTCGTCTTCGTCGTCGTCATCTGTCCAGCGAGCCGTTTCCGGGAATGCTTGGCTGTATTTTTCCGTGAGGTAGTACAGCAGCACCGAGCCTGTCGCCACCATCAACCCGGATATCAGCGTCACGTTTTTGAGTTTGACTACGTACAGCAAGACTGGCAGAGAAAATCCGCTGACTACTCCAGCCACTAGATAGCCACTGCTGACTAGCGGATAGGTTCGCTTGATTTCTCTAATGTTAAAAAGTTGATTAGAAGTGATAGAAGTATTGAGGTCATTGAGGACATAGCAAGCTTCCACCCACAGCCACATCAAAAAAATAGTAATAAAAGCGATGCTGATCCCAGCTATCTTTGTATTTTCGTAGCCGATGCCGAATCGAAACAAAAATAGCGGTACCGACATCATTCCCAGAACAACTACGACGGTGCGCCTCAGCGGCAGGATTTTTTGCAGCCATGAGTAGACAAAGCCCAGACTCGAACCGATAAAGGCGCTGGCTATGTAAATCCAGGGCAGTTTGTCTGCACCGAATTCGTCTAAGAACAAACCTACCGTGCTCAGTTCCAGCCAGATCAGCCCGACGGAGGTTAGAGTGTAGACGAGGAACATCAGTAAGGTTCGCTCTAATTCTTCCGATCGCAGGTTGAGCGACCGCAGCACTCCTTGTCTTGCTCCGGCGATCGCGCCGATTTGAAAATTTTCCATGCTTCTGGTGCGTTAATATTCGGATTTTAGATTTTCGATTTTAGATTTTCGATTTACTTGCTGCATTGAATCTGAGACCGGGAAATGGAGTCTCACATTTTTGTTTTGGTCTTCCACCACCACAGTCGAAAAGTTGTCAGCTCTTGCGGTAGTTAAATTGTATATTTCGACGATGAGGGTCTCAAATTCTCTCCCCCTTTCCCCATCCATCACCATACACAATTTCTGTGCACCACAGCTTATCGGTTTGCGGGCCTGGCGATCATCGATCTACCGTCACCAGTCTATTGCTATTGACTGATGACTGGACTTCTCCTAAAAAGCCTGTGAAGAGCAGGCTAGATGCCTGCTCCACAATAATTATTGGAGAGGTCTACTGATGACCCTCTCGCTATTGCTATTTTTTCGGCGACAGCAGCATCATCATGCTGCGTCCTTCTTTTTTCGGGGCTTGCTGCACTTCTGCGATTTCCTGCAAATCTGTGGCCATGCGTTTGAGCAAGTCCTCTGCTAGGTTGCTGTGTTGGATTTCCCGACCTCTGAACATGATCGTGGCTTTTACTTTGTCCCCAGCTTTGATAAAGCGGTCTGCTAGTTTGAGGCGCACTTGGTAGTCGTGTTCTTCAATTTTGTAGCGCATCTTCACTTCCTTCACGTCCGCAGTGTGCTGCTTCCGCTTGGCTTCGCGCGCTTTCTTTTCCTGCTCGAATTTGTACTTCCCGTAGTCCATGACGCGACATACGGGCGGGTCAGCTTTGTCGCTGACAAGTACCAGGTCGAGTTCTTTTTCTTCTGCCAGGCGCAGCGCTTCTGCGGGCGTCAATATCCCGAGTTGCGCGCCGTCAGTATCGATTACCCGGATTTTGGGGTATCGAATGTTTTCGTTGATCTGAGGTAGGTTGCGATTTTGTCTTCTTTCAATCACAGGCATGAATGTTTTTGCAAGCAGTAGTTTAATAGCGAAGCTTCTTGATAGTTACAGGTTTGAGCGGTCAATATTTCACTTTGTCCGATCGAGCTATTTGGCAAGTTGTTACCCTCACCGGACGTACTACCGCGCCCCGTCTGCCCTCAGCTTCATCGTTGGGGCATATTTGAAAGATCGTAAATTAAGTCTTACAATACTTGCTATTCTACTCAGTCTGGCTGAGTTTCTGCCTAGTTTTATTTTAACTTCACACAATAGCGCCCGCCCCGTGCCAGACCGATCGCCAAACAATCAAAAATTCACGGTAAATCGTTAAAGATGACGTAACACGGCTTTTCTTACCCCGCCACACCCCTCTGGTCAGTCCCTGAGCCGCCTGATTTGCCTTGTAGAATAGGTATCAGCAAGTGTAAATTTATGTTGCGAGCTGAGGCAAAATTGACAAATTCTCTACAATGGCACCAACGGGTGGGCACTCAACGAGACTGGGTGTGGCGGGGTTGGCAAACTCGGTACACTTATTTGCGGCCGGCTTTGGGGCCAAATCCAGGCGCGATCGAATTTCAAGATTCTGCGGCAGAACCAACGGCCAGTGACCGATCGAGAACACCGATTATTTTACTGCACGGGTTTGGAGCTTCGATCGGTCACTGGCGACAAAATCTCGCCCCACTCGCCGAAAATCACACGGTTTACGCCTTGGATTTGTTGGGTTTTGGCGCTTCGCAAAAAGCTCCTGTCAACTACGGCGTGTCTTTGTGGGTCGATCAAGTTTATGATTTTTGGCGGACTTTTATCTGTGAGCCGGTCATATTGGCAGGAAATTCGATCGGTTCCCTGATTTGTCTGGCGGCGGCCTGGGCTCACCCGGACATGGTGGCCGGCACGGTAATGATTAGCCTCCCAGACCCATCTGTGCGAGCCGAGGCCGTGCCTGGATGGCTGTTACCGGCGATCGAATCTATAGAAAATTTATTTGTTTCTCCACTCATACTCAGGCCTTTGTTTTCGATCGCCCGCAAGCGGGCCATTGTCCGTCGCTGGGTTGCTTTTGCCTACGCCAACCCCGAAGCTGTTAGCGACGAATTAGTTGAAATTCTAGCAGGCCCAGCAGGCGATCGGGGAGCCGCCCGCGCCTTCTGTGCCTTGTTTAAAGCTGTCGGCAGCGCACAGTGCGGCCCTGGTGTCAAGACAGTGCTGCGAAATTTAACAATCCCGATGCTGTTAATTTGGGGCAAACAAGACCGGATGATTCCTCCTCGGTTCGCGCGGCCCCAGCAATTTGTCGAATGCAATCCCAGTCACCTAGAGCTAGTTGAATTGGACAATGCCGGCCACTGTCCCCAGGATGAATGCCCGGAACAAGTAAATCAAGCAATTTTGGACTGGATGAACCGGAATTTTAGGGCGGCGGGCGATCGATTGTTGCAACGCTGATAACTTGCAGGCATCGATCCGGCTCAAAAATAAACTTGTTAGAACTCGATCGCGTCCGGTGGTATGGTTTTACATAATTTTTGAACTAACCTCAACAACTTTTTAGGCTGGGGGTAACTCTTATGGGAAAGCAAGTCTGGGTCTTTCTGTGAGTCGATCGATGTACTTTTCTTTACGGTTGCTTTTTTCGGAAACTCAGGCATTGACACAATCGCCCAGATCGTGTATCTTCTCTAACTGGTAGTATTATATACAAGTTATGCAGTTAGTCGAAAGGCAGGTCATCAAACCAAATCACAGGTTTTATCGAGAAGCCGATCAACTGTTTTTACTGTCGAAAAATCACAAGTGCGATCGCTATATCTACTCTCAATACTTTTTCCTCCGTCAACCAAACAATACTCTAGCTGTCTGTGGCCCACCATCGAAAAGTGTTGATGACAAAACATTGCCCGCCCAAGTGACACAAAACACTCTCCGGTTACTGCAAAAAGCAGGGGCTAGCGATCGTAATGTCACCGGGCAGGGCGCGCCCAACTAAATTTCCAGCAGCACCCAAAATCCCTGACCCTAAAAAATCGCCGAAAAAAAAGAACAGGGGCCCTAGATAGTTGTATTTCACTGTCAAGCTGTTAGCAAAAACCCTTGTCAGAAAAGATAGGCAAGTTGGTATGGGAGTAACATCTAGCTGCTTTAAAAATTTACTTCTATCAGGGAAATCCGGATTGTTACCGACATAGGTTGTTAAGTTGTTGAGGTAGTCTATGAAAAGTTAGAAAACGCAACTGTAAAGCGAATTATTACCCTTGCCCTAACAAGATGCGCTTTCGATGAAAAAGCGATGAAAGCGTTTTGTTGAAAAAACGTAAAATTCTAAGTTATAACTTGTTTCTCAACTCAAAAAATACCTTGTTTTCTGTTCAGAAAAATATAGCAAGGGCCCGACAAGGACGTTATTAATTGCTGAAACCATTGGTTTTATTACTTCTGACTTCAGCCTTCAGCCTTCTTACTTCTTACTTCAGCCTGCGGCTATAAATACCTTCCCTTGTGCCAACAATTTCTCACTCAGCTTATAACCGATCGCCCCCAAGTATGCGGGAAAGTAAAAAAATGCCACTTTATGGCATTTGGCAGCCTGTTAACGCCTAAAAAAATCAATTTAGCCAACAACTGACGGCCCCCGCGCCCCCGGTCGGCTGGCGGCTAACTGCTGAAAGCCGCTCGGGCAAACAGCACCGTTCCAGCTTTTAGTAGTAACGCAAACGAGGAAAAAACTGTCGTGAAATTCCACTGGCTACTACCGAGTTTCTTAAGTGTATTTTTGCTCGCCGGAGCCGCCGAAGCAGCCAGACTGCAATCTTGGCGGTTTGATGCTTCAGAGAACCGGCTCTACATCAGAACAGACGGTGGAGTGCAGCCGAAAGCTCAACTGATTTTCAACCCGACACGCTTGGTAATCGATTTGCCAGGAACGAGTCTGGGCAGTCCCTCAGTCAACAAACAGCTCTCAGGGGCGATCGAATCGGTGCGGGTAGGACAGTTTGACAGCGACACAACCAGAATTGTAGTCGAACTCAGAGACGGGTTTACTCTAGACCCGCAGCAAGTAAAATTCCAGGGGATTTCAGCCAGCGAGTGGACAGTGGATTTGCCCGTACCAGTGCGCGCCGGAGATCAAAATCCGATTTCAGAACCAGGGGGAGAAAGGTTATCGCTTGAACCTTCAGCAAGTGAACCCCAGTCGGCAGAAGCAACCGTTGTTCAGAACGTTCAACTGACATCAGACGGTTTTTTAGTCCGCACTGCTGGCGGCCGCCCCCAAATTAATTTTGAACAAAGTCGCGCCGGAGACATCGCTACCCTCGATATTGAAGGAGCTACTTTAGCTCCGGGCGCGGGCGGCCAGCAGCCTCAAACTAACGGCAAGCTCGGGGTCGAGAGGGTTGAAGTCCGGCAACTGCCAACAGACCCGCCCGTTACCCGCGTGACTTTGCGGCTGAAGGCTTCTAATACTCAGTGGCGCGCGTCTGTGAACAATTCCGGCTCCGTTGTGCTATCGCCAGGGGGTACGATTGCGCCCATCCTCCGCCGCTCCCAGCCTGTAACTGTTGGGAGACCGGCTCGTGCAGCTTTAGCGAGAGTTCAGTCGATTGATTTAGCCAGTAACGGTACGCAACTGGTGGTGAGAACTGACCGCCCGGTCTCCTATACCAGCGGGTGGGACCAGTCGTCGAGAGCATACTGGCTCAGAATTGCTTCTAGTTCCCTGGCGGGGCAAATTCCTCAGCTCGATGCCAACAGTCCTGTATCTTTTACTGCCAGTCAGGAAGACGCGGAGACTGTGGTGATTTGGGTGCAGCCGCGATCGGGGGTACAGCTAGGCAGGGTGACGAGACCGGGCCCGCAGTTGCTGTCTTTGCAGTTGCGCGGGACGAATGCTAGCGCCGGGCCATCTTTGACTCGCGATCCCAATCCGCAGCCGTTGCCGAGAAGGACGATCGGATCGGGGGATGTGCCCCAAGTTTCTAACCGCCGCTTCGTGGTAGCGATCGATCCCGGCCACGGCGGCCGCGATCCAGGTGCTGTCGGCATTCAGGGTATTCAGGAAAAGGAGATTGTTTTAGATATCTCGTATCAGGTGGCGAGGCTGCTGGAACAGCAAGGCGTGCAGGCGGTGATGACTCGGACTGACGACAGCGAAATCGACTTGGAACCGAGAGTTTCTTTGGCGGAACGGGTGAACGCTACTTTGTTTGTCAGTATTCACGCTAATGCAATTAATCTGAGCCGGCCTGATATTAGCGGGATTGAGACTTATTATTTTGATAACGGGAAAGATTTAGCTCGGGTGATTCACGCCAGTATTTTGGACGGGACGGGGGCGACTGACCGCCGGGTGCGGCAGGCGAGATTTTATGTTTTGAGGAAGAGTTCTATGCCTTCTGTTTTGCTGGAAGTCGGTTTTGTCACGGGTGCTGAGGATGCTGCCAAACTTTCCGATCCGGCTTACCGCAGTCAAATGGCGGCTTCGATCGCTCGCGGCATCTTAGTTTATCTTCAACAAAGATAATGGTCAGTAGTCAGTAGTCAGTGGTCATTAGTCAGTGGTCATTAGTCATTAGTCATTAGGGAATTGTTAGCTGTTGACTGTTAACTGTTGACTGTTAACTGCCAACTGTTAACTGCCAACTGACTACTGCCAACTGTTAACTGCCAACTGCCAACTGTCAACTGCCAACTGCCAACAGACAACTAACTATTAACAAATGACAACAGACTCTGGACAAAAAAGAATCGGTATTTTTGACAGCGGCGTGGGCGGTTTAACTGTTTTGACGCAGTTGTACCAACAATTGCCCAACGAATCTATACTTTATTTTGGAGATACAGCCAGGCTTCCTTACGGCACTCGCGCAGCGTCGGAAATTGTGCATTTTGTCCGGGAAATTATGACGTGGCTGGTGGAACAGGATGTGAAAATGGTGATTATGGCCTGCAACACCAGTTCTGCTTTGGCGATGGAAATGGTGCAGGCTGAGTTTGATATTCCGGTGCTGGGAGTAATTCTGCCGGGGGCGCAGGCTGCGGTGCAGCAAGGTAAGCGGATCGGGGTGATCGCAACTCCGGCTACGGCTGCTAGCAATGCTTATCGAAATGCGATTTTGGAAATGGACGCTTCTTGTCGGGTATGGCAGGTTAGCTGTCCGGCTTTTGTGCCGCTGGTGGAGCAAAACCGGATTCGCGATCCTTATACTTATGAGGTGGCTCGGGAATATTTGGCTCCTTTGATTCAGCAGCGCATTGATACGCTGATTTACGGCTGCACTCATTATCCGCTGTTGGCTCCGGTGTTGCGATCGCTTTTGCCGGCTGGGGTGATGCCGATCGATCCTGCTGTGCGGGTGGTGGCTGCTGCTGCTAGAGAGTTGGAGGTTTTGGGGCTGCGGAATGCTGGTACTGCGCTGCCGACTCGTTTTTGCGTGAGCGGCCCCCCGCAGCAGTTTGCGGATTTGTCGGTGCAGTGGCTCGGCTGTACTCCTGCTGTTGAGAAGATATTTCTGCCGACAGTTGTCCCATCGTCGCCCGTATCCCTGGAATCTGTCGAATAAGCCGCAAAATTGATCGCTAGCTGCAATGTTCGCACAAATCTGCAATTTTCAAACTCAACCCCCAAAACCATACGGATTTCGGGGGTTGAGTTTTTGCTGCGAACATTGCAGCTAGCGATCGAACATCGATCTGTAATAAGATTTAACAAAAGCTTTGACAAAGAATGCAAATAATGTCCTCTATCTGCTGGATCTCTTCAGCCTTGAACCATGTCACCCTATGTATCGCAAGCAGTTTTACTTGTAGACGGCTATAACATGATTGGACTTTGGCCTCGACTCCGAGAGAAGCGCGATCGCGACCAACTCGAAACAGCCCGCCGCGAGTTGATTGAGGTTTTAGTTAACTACAGCGCCGTACAAGATTTTGAGGCCAGACTCGTGTTTGACGCTCACTATCGCCATACTCCCAGCGTTAAAGAAATTATTACTAAAAATTTATCTGTGCACTACACTGACTTCGGTCAGACAGCAGATACTTATATTGAAAAGTCTTGTGCTAATTTGCGGTATGAGTTGCGATCGGTCAAAGGCAAAGGGCGCATGATTGTCGCCACATCAGACCGAGCGCAGCAATTGACCGTAGTCGGCTACGGTGCCGAGTGGATGTCCGCCGAACAACTCGCCGCTGATGTAGAATCCACCGCCCGCCGCAGCGAGCGCCAGCACAAATCCCGCAAACAAAATTCCAGTCGCTTTCTGGCTAATTCCCTCGATCCAGAATCGCAGCAGCGTCTCGCCAGAATGAGAATGGGGCTGCATTAACGGCCCAAAACCGCTTGCTGCATCAGAAAAAAAAAGTTTGCAAAAAAGCTTGCCAAATCGAGTAAGTTCAGCTATTGTTAGTAAATGTGGGTAACAAAAACCCCCAATCCTCGGTAGCTCAGTGGCAGAGCGGTCGGCTGTAATGAATGCAAGCCTTTGGTATCAACCAAAAGCCCTAGTGACATAGCAGCTTTATCCGGTAACGGGTACTGAAAAATCGGGTGAATTCAAGGAAACCGCAGCACTTCGGGTGGCGGCAATCTTGAGCCAAGTCTGGCGAAAGGCAGCGGTTTCGATCGCAAGTAGCCGGAAAGGTGCAGAGACTAGAGATGAGGAGCCTAACCAATAAATCTCACAGCGCCCGACATCCCGCGACAGATGATACGTCTGCGTTTTAGGGATGATGAAATAGTCCGCGCCCTTCGGAAACGTTGGGATAAGTGTAACCGATTGGTCGTAGGTTCAAATCCTACCCGGGGAGTTAGTAAAAGTCTGAAGTTGGAAATTTCCAGCTTCAGATTTTTTTGGTTTTTATTTTCCGATATGTTTTTCTATAATGTAGATGCAAACACTTTACCTGTATCGTCATTAACCCCAGCCCAAAGGCATGGGGCTTGAAACAGGAAGGCTCACCACCTTCTTAATTCAGGACTAAACCAGTGTCTAGCCTACGTCTTTAAGACAAACTGAACTGTCTGGGAGTGGTATCCCGCAAAACGTTAAGAATGCCTCCCTAGTTTTTAACCACTTCGGCAGTCAGTGGCGAAGGGAAATATACACCTAGAAATAGGGCTTACCGCAACTTTTCGGTAGCAAACACTATGCGTACAGGGTCGCAAAATTTGAAATGGTAATTGTCCCGTTGAAAGTGCAACACTTTCATCACACCGAATTAAGCGACTCCAAGGCGGTAGTAACAACAAATGTAAAGCCGTCCTGAAAGGACGGGGTTTCAAACCCATTTTTCTGATGAGCTATCGCGATATCATCACCATAGAGCCGGATAAGCGAGGTGGCAAGCCCTGCATTCGTCGGATGCGGATTACGGTTTACGATGTTCTTGGCTGGCTGGCTTCTGGAATGTCTATTACTGAGATTATTGAGGACTTCCCAGAACTAACAGAAACAGACATTAGAGCCTGTTTAGAGTTTGTCGCCGATGGCGATCATCGTTTAGTTGCTTCGGTGAGTGTCGCTTGAAACTACTATTCGATCAAACTCTGAGCTGAAAATTAGTTACTCGCTTGGCTGATATTTTCCCTAACGCTAGCCATGTTCAGTTTCACGGGCTAGCAGAGAAAACAGATACAGACATCTGGGAATTTGCCAAGTTGAACGATTTCTGTATTGTGACTCAAGATGCAGACTTTACCGAAAGAAGTCGGCTGTATAGTTCTCCCCCGAAAGTAGTGTGGTTGAGATGTGGAAATGCGCCCACCAATCAAGTTGAAACTCTAATCCGTTCTGGACAAGAAGCAATTCAAGAGCTTTTAAATAATTCTGGCCTTCACTGCTTAGAGCTTCATTGATTCAAGGTTAGTCCTGCTTGCGCTGTAACTATCTCAGGCTTGAGATCGGGTGATGCTAGCTCGAAGTGCAACACCATGATGTTCTCTCTGAGCAATCCGACAGATTCATAAGTGCGTCCGTTGCGATCGCTAAATTCCACCTTAAATACTGCACCATCAGCCAACAGTTCAACTAACTTCACTGTATAAGGTTCCTATTCAGGGAAGATAAGTATGATTGCAATGAAGCAAAAAGACTTTGTGTATCCGCTGCAATGTTTTTTTTACTGTTTTTATTGTTCTTGTGGGATGGGCGTCCCGCCCGTCCAGAAAGGAGGGGCGTCCCGCCCATCCCACAAATATGTGTAAATTATTTAATTCGCGATCCTAAGGTGCGTCAGAAACGAGATTTTTGAGTTGCATCAACTATCTGGCTGACGCACCCTACATAATTCTACCTAATACTAAACATCGCGTTCTGTTCGCACCCATTTGGTTTGACGTTTCAGGATAAAACCCAGATACAAAGGAATTTTCCACAGGATATAAAACGGTACGGATAAAAGAGTTGCGCCGGAAATGTCGGCACGCCCAAATTTTGCCCAAGCGCTGACAATTGAAACTAAAATTAGCAATCCTTGTACTCCTAATAATATGGCGGGAATCGCGGATGCTCCGATAATTGCTGCTAGTATTGAGGCGGCAAAAGCGGCTAGCCAGATAGCAACTAAAAGGGATAGGGGAGGGATTGATAAGTCGAGGGCGATCGCCATTAAGTCAAAACGCTGTTGCTCGATCGAAGCTGTCGCCAGCCTGGGAGTCTGAGTTAGCAAGGTTTGCAAGTGTCCGTGTTCCCATCTGGTTCTTTGAGTTTTAGCTGCTTCCTGCTGCTGCGGCAAACATCCTGTGACTCTGGCTTGGGGGCAGAATACGGTTGGATGTCCGGCGATCGCCAAATCCAAGCTCATTTGCATATCTTCGACAATATTGCTGCTGGCTAAAGGAACATCTCGAATGATTAACCAGGGAAAAGCCATGCCCGTACCTGTTAGCAATGTCGGGTATCCTAACTGTTTTAATCCGCTGGGCCGGACTAAGTTTTTCACTAAAAATGCTAAGGCAGAAATGGAATCTTTTGGGGTAGGATCGGGCGGCTGTTCCATTAAATATGTGGCCTGCACCGGTCTTTGTTGGGCCATTGCAGCGCGGGCTAATTTGTCTATGGAGTCTGGCTCGCAGATGCAGTCTGCGTCAACCATGATCACTACTTCTGGGGGGTCTGAGGCGATCGACTGCAAGCCAAAATCTAGGGCGTATCCCTTCCCCTTGCGTTCTGTGTCGTGGCGCTCGATCGCGCTTGCACCGCTGTTGCGGGCGATTTCTGCTGTGGAGTCGGTGCAGTTGTCAGCAATGACTAACAGGCGGTCTCTATTTGTTAGCTGGGGCAGTATGGTAGAGATAGTGGCGGCAATTCCTGCTGCTTCGTTGTAGGCGGGAATTAAAACTGCTACTTTGGGGCGGGGTTCTTGAGTTTCTGCTGTGGGGCCGAAGCCGGAGAAGAAAGCTGCACTACATTCTAGAAATAGAACTGCAACGGGAATTAGCAGGATTAGGGCGATCGCCAAAAATACAACATCAACAAATAGAAAGGGTAGTTGATTTATTTCCACAATTTTAGTACCTTATTTTAATTTTATTTGCTGAGTTGATTGAGTCCATTTAATAAAATTGCGCCTTTGTTAGGTTAGCGATCGACATTGCTCGTTACCAGGCTCTGCCTGGTAATGCAGGTGCGGAGGCTCTGCCTCCTTTTATATCATTTTCGATCGAACAACCGCAATCAATTTGATTGCGGTTGTTTGAGCCGATATTATATCATATCAGCTCGATTCTGACAAGGTTAAATACATCCGCTTAATTAAACCTCAAGCAAGCCCAGACTTGAGAAACCCGATTTCTGAATATTCTGTTTTTAATCCACTAAAAACAGCGAAACAATCTCTAAAGTATTTTCAAGCTACGCTACATCCCGAACAAGAACAGGTTCAGACTTTTTTTGGACAGACTGCGCCGGAATTACTGATTGTCTGATACATCTCGATATCGATCGCAAATATCCCACTTCTGCTTGAATATAATCCACCGCCGACAGACTCTCAACTAATTCATCAAATTCATCAGCACTAACTCCAGCACTGTTCAAAACTTCTTCGTTGAGCCTCCCGTACATTCCTTGTAATAGAAGTTCGATAATCTCGCTGTAGTTAGCGATTTCTGTTCCGTAACCTTGCAGTTTTTTCCGATTGATTCCCCACTGCAAAATTTTCAGCAATTCTTCGGGGGAACTCCACGCAAAAGAAGAAGCAACCACTTCTCTTTCCGCTGCGGCGAGAGCTTGCTTGATTTCCACTTCCGGGAAATCTGGATTGACAATTAATCTTTCCAGCTTCGACACTTGTTTTTCTAACACGCACAAAGAAAAAGGAGCTAATTCTACAGTCACCATGTCACCAGCTTCGTCAACCATTCTGAAAGGATCTTCCAAAACATTAATTAGGAGGTGAATGTCTGTAGGTTTGCTCCAGTCAAATTGTCCGAGGAAAAACGGTTCTTCGTATCCCGGTAAAAGTCCTTGAAAGTAAATCGGCAGATTTTTACCTGACTCAAGAATTTTATAAAGAGCAACTTCCAGGGTTTCTGTCGGCCATCCGAGATTGCTCACGGCGACCAATTTTAGTTTTCCTGGAACTGATACAACCAGCGAATTCAGTAATAAATGTACGGCTTCGATTAAATTTTGAGCGGTTACGTAGCGGTGGGGAGCGTGAACGTTGACTGTTTTACTTTCCTGTACTTTTTTGGACATTTGCTCGCAGAACAAGCTATTTTCCAACATATGAGTAAAGCGCACCATTCCGTAAGTGACGTTTCCTTCTTGAGCGGCTTTGGCAAATTGCCATTCTGCAAGTTTTTTGGAGGCGGCGTAAACTTCGGTGGTAAAATATCGAGATGTTTTGCCTGTGGAAGAGAAGATGCAGTCTTCTACGCCGTATTCTTCGGAGAGTTGGATGACGTGTTTGCATCCTAACAGGCTGGTTGTAACTGTTTCTCGGATTTGGATTTCAGCTAATCCGGGCTCGCGCTGGGCTGCTAGGTGAAAAACTATTTGTGGTTTTTCTACTTCAAATATGTGTTTTAGCGCCTGGAAGTTGCGAATGTCGGCGGCATAGAAAGTTACTGCACCTTCTTTGTTAAAGTGGGGGAGAGTTTCTGCGGGGTTTTGACATCGGGCTTTGTCTGCGGAAATGATGTTAGTTGCGCCTAGAGAGAGCAGTTTTTCGATCATAAAACGGCCGACGCATCCTTCTCCACCGGTGATCAGGATGGTTTTTCCTTTGATTTTGTTGCAGCAGGCGGATGCGTACAGGTGAATGGTACGATCGCGCACGTCGCTAAAAGGTTCGCTTTCTAATTGTCCGTCGGCTTGATAGGCCGAGATTAGTTGTGCGGTGAGAGTTTGTAGGGCTGCTAGGATTTCTGGATCTTGCGGTTCCGGGGAACCCGGGGGAACTAGCTGCTGGATGCGATCGATTATTTCGGCTTTGCTGACACCTTCAAGCATTTCTGATGGGTTAAATTTGCTTTTCATTTTGTTGGCTCCTTTAAATTCTCGAAATATCGTTGCCCGTCGGCGATTTGTTAAACTGATTTGCGAGGAAAAGAATTTTTAAAAGTCTGCTTGGTTTTAGGGGTTTTTAGATATCAAGCGGCTTAATCGGCATGACAGGCGATCGGCTTTCCTGCTAATTAATTGTTTTCCGGCTACTTGTAGTTTTATTAAGGACTTTTTTCACCTGCTTGTTTTGGCGATCGGCAAAATCTTCACGCTAACTGTCAAAATTTTCTCACTACAACTATAAACTGAAGTTGCTAGCTGTTGGCAATACTCAAAACATATCTTTACTATTTCTTTGCAATCAGCACCGAGTCTTCACGCAATTTTAAAGTTAATGTAAAGAAGCGCTGGTTTTAAACAAACTTAATGACAGTTACCACTTAGATAAAATGTCTTTTTGAATACTAAATATTTTAATAGATTAAGTAAAATCACTGAAAACACAGCCAAATATAGCTGAGTCTCAGGTTTCTGGAGGTACACTCCCTTAATGGGAAGCTGCACCCCTGTATTTGTGCTACTACCGAGCGCGAACGCTGCGCTCTTTTTTGCTGCCTTCAAAGCTGCGGGCCGAGGCATTATCGTAGCCTCCCGTCCGCAAGCGACGGTCTAAATCGGTGGCTTCGGGAGAAGTTTTGGCAGCTTCTTCGAGGGTAATTCTGCCCTCGAGGATAAGTTCGTAAAGAGCTTGATTGATAATCTGCATTCCTTCGTAAGTGTCCTGTTCCATCAACCGGAAAGCTTCGTCATCAGCTCCTTTCATCAAGTAATCGTGCATGGCAGGCGTATTCACCAAAATATCGTGAACGGCGACGCGGCGGTTGTCAACTGTTGGCAGCAAAAGTTGGGCAATTACTGCTACTAAAGAATCACAAATTTGTATCCGCATCGCTTGCTGTTCCTCGGGCGGATACATATTCAACAAGCGGTTGATGGCGTTGATGGCGCTGCGAGTGTGGAGAGTTCCCAACACTAAGTGACCTGTTTGAGCTGCTTGCAAAGCTGTGTTGATGGTAACGCGATCGCGCATTTCCCCAATTAGAATCACATCCGGATCTTCCCGCAAAACTGCCCGCAAAGCTTGCTGAAATTCGTGGGTGTGCAAGCCGACTTCCCGCTGGCTGACCAAGCATTTTTTGGAAGGGTGAATGAATTCGATCGGGTCTTCGATTGTAACTACGTGCTTCTGTTCCATCTGGTTGAGGTGGTCGATCATCGCAGCCAATGTTGTTGATTTACCCGAACCTGTAGGCCCGGTAATCAAAATTAGTCCTTGCGATCGCAAAATGATATTTTTGAGAACTTCTGGTAGCCTCAAGGAATCGATGGTAGGTATTTCCAAATCGATCAAGCGCAATACTATGGCACCACCGCTGAGGGAATCAAAACAGTTGAGGCGACACCGGACGAAGCCTGGGTAAAAAATTGCTGCATCTAATTCTTTGCTATTTACGAACTGTTTTCGCTGTTCGGGGGTAAGAATTTCTGCTAAGTAATGTTCAAAAATTTCTGGCGTTACTTTGGGGTGGGTGGTTGCTACTTGCATTACGCCCCGAATCCGAAATCGAGGTACTTGGCCGACTCGAATGTGAATGTCGGAAGCTGAGGCGCTATGGGCATCTCTGACCATTTGTTCGATCGTGCTGGTGGGCGTCTCAGCAGCCCGCTGCTGGGCTGAGG
>NZ_JADEWV010000433.1 GCF_015207455.1 Microcoleus sp. LEGE 07076 | reverse complement strand
TGTGTAGACGCGGTTTCAAGAGACTGTTGGCGAATTAAAAAAGGGTGAAACCAAACATCCCACGAGCGTGGAAAAAAACTATGATGAGGCAGAGGGAAAAAGAGCCGAAAAACGAGATACACGGGTCAAGCCAATCGGAATGTCGCGCCAAAATGCCCACATTCTAGACAAATTCATCGCAGCAGCAGTCACAATATGTTGCAGACGAGTTTTGGCAAGACCCATGTAACGAGCCTCGCGCAAACCAAAAACACGAATTCCTTGAGACAAGGAACTTTCAACACCAGCCCTGAGAGCATAACGCTGCTTAAAATCCTCGGTATGTTGTCTAGTCCTACCCTTGGCTAGAGCTTCATGCATTGGTTGAGGTCGAAGAGTAAGAACACGGGCGCTTGCGGGCGAATGAGTACATTGAGAGCGAACAGGACAAGCAGCGCAATCGGGCCGACGAAAGCGTACTTGAATGGTCGGATTGCCATAATTATCCGAGCGTTGATGCCAGGATTGACTGACGTGACCTTGCGGACAAATAGCCTGCTGATGCTCCCAATCAATGGTAAAACAAGAAAGATCGAAGCCTTGCTGCGCTTTTTCTTGCCAGCTAGAGTTAGAGGGTACTCGGCCAACGAGATCGATACCTAATTGTGTTTCACAAGTGAGCAAATGTTGAGCATCAACATAAGCAGTATCGACAAGATGTTCTTGTGGTAATAGGTGTTTATCAGCTAAAGATTGATGGATAACCTGAGTCATTTCGACATCTCCAATGCTTGCAGGTGTCGTTTCCACATTGGTAATTAAATGAGGTAAATCTCGATCGCAAGTTTCTGTAAGATGTACAGTATAACCTGTCCAATTGGTATCTCTTTTTGTCCGATTGCGAGCCTCAGTATCGTAAGGTGAGGTAATTAACTGTTTGTGGGGCGGTAAATCATCGGCTTCTCGCCAATAAACTTTGCCTTCCGACACCCCATATTGTTGTATCCAGACACAGCGTAGAATTTCTACCGCTTTGAGCTGACGTAACCATTCAGGACTCAAGGGGTCATACAAAGCTGACAATAAGTGATGACCATCACAGCCAATAGTCAATAGCAAGCTTTGTTTTTCTGTTTCAGATTTCGGCAAGCGATATTGCTCAAATCTCGTGCCATAACGCTCAGACCAATCCCGATTGACTACTGTTAATAACCATTCATCCGCCACGGTGGCTAACTGATTTAAGGCATGACGTAAAGTTTCTCCAACGCATTCGAGGCGGTTCATTTTACGGATAGCTCCGATGACATGGGTCGAGTCAGTTCTGGCTTTCCCTCTGGCTTTAAGCCATCCCTTATCTTGAAAATGTGCTAGCATTCGAGCGAGTAATTGACTTTCACGTCCCGCAGCAATTAACCGACTTCTCCACTCACTTAAAACTGAATAATCAAAGCCGCTATCAGTAATTTCTAATCCCAAAGCATACTTCCAATCTATACGACTTCTCACCGCTTCTGCTGCTTGTCTGTCAGTCAATCCCTCGGCAAATTGCATGACACTAATTAATGCTAATTGCCCAGGTGATAAAGCACTTTGACCGCAGTCGGCTCGAAACAAGGTGATAAAGTCAGTATCCTCGTACAACACTCCCAGTTCGTCACGCATTTTCATATATGGATTTCCTTTGGGAAAGGAGGTTCGTGCTACGGAGGCGGTCATTTCTGGAATCAATGACAAGGAGCGTGGGTGAAGAGTCATAATAAATTATTTAATATGGTGCGTGATTACACAATCATTCTGCCTATTTAGCGTGGCGATGTCTGAGGGGTAAAACCCCTCAGACATTCGCCAACAGTCTCTTTCAACCGCCG
>NZ_JADEWV010000432.1 GCF_015207455.1 Microcoleus sp. LEGE 07076 | reverse complement strand
CTCACTCTCGATTAATTGAAATGTTGGAGTACAAAGCTCGGTTGGCGGGAATCACAGTAATTGTGCAGGAAGAATCCTACACATCCCGCTCCAGTTTTTTAGGTTTAGACCCAATTCCTGTTTATGGGAAAACTGAAACAGAACCTGTTTTTACTGGGAAACGGATTAAGCGAGGTTTGTACAAAACATCGACTGGTCAGCTAATTAATTCCGATGTGAACGGTGCGTACAACATCCTCAGAAAAGCAATCCCAAATGCGTTCTGCAATGGGATAGAGAGCTGCGTAGTTCAGCCGAGGCGGGTTAATCCGCTCAAAGTGAAAGGGAAGGGGGAGGGACTTAACGCCTCCCATGTCATGCAATAAATGACTATACTTTTACCAGCTATAGTAGACTCGATCGAACTATAAATCAGTTTGTATGATGAAACTAAACATCCGATTTGCTTGTTTGCTAGCGCTTTCAACTTTAGCTGTGGGAGTCTCCCCCGCCTGGAGCAATCCCGTGGGTGCCGATGACAGCCAACTCACCGATATTACAGTTATTTCCAACAATATTGAACTCAATCGCGCCAAAAACTTAGCCCGTCAAGTCGCAGAAAAGGCTAACGGAGGCTTGGGAAAATATCGAGCGGAAGCTGCAATGCACGGTGCCTCGGCGCAATCGCCTTTTGTTGAGAATGACGATGGTAGTTGGACATTTACTTTTCAAGGACACCAACCAGGTGCCTCTGTGTATACGGTGGAGACGGTGGTAACGGTTTTTCCGGATGGGAGGGTGAGAGTCGATTACAACGGGCGAATTCGCAACTCGTTGAATGTCCGGTAAAATACATCTGAACCAAGCTACAAAACTGTCACTTCTGACGAGTGCGCCTCCGCCTCTTTTTCGTTCATCTCATCGAGTTTCTGCCAAACTTGCTGCATCAATTCATCCAACCCAACTCGACTCACAGCCGAAATCACCAAAACCGGAACACCGCTCATTTCTTTCAACTGGGCGATTGCTTTTCCGATGTCTTCATCTTCGAGATCGATCGCATCTACCTTATTAAAAGCCAAAATCTGCGGCCTCTGTGCCAATCCCCGCCCGTAAGCTTTCAATTCTTCTTGAATTGTGACGTAATCGGCGATCGGATCTTGATCAGTAATATCAATTAAATGCAGCAGCAAGCGAGTCCGTTCGATGTGCCGCAAAAACTCGTAACCCAAACCCGCGCCTTCGTGAGCCCCGGAAATTAATCCCGGAATATCAGCAAAAACAGTACCGTCGCCGCTCGGTTTTCTGACTACTCCCAAATTCGGTATTAAAGTTGTAAACGGATAATCTGCTATCTTGGGGCGAGCGGCAGATAATGCAGAAATTAGCGTTGATTTGCCCGCATTCGGCAAGCCAATAATTCCTACTTCAGCTAACAGTTTCAATTCCAGCCGCAAAAATTTGTGTTCTCCTTCTTTTCCCGGCAGGGCATAATCTGGAGCGCGGTTAGAATTTGTTAGAAAACACTTATTTCCTAAACCGCCTTTGCCGCCTTTGGCAACACAAAAAATCTGTCCGGGCGTGACTAAATCTGCTAAAATTGCCTGAGTTTCCGCGTCGTAAACTACTGTACCGCAGGGAACTTCGATCATGCGATCGTCCCCAGAGGCCCCAGTCATATTTTTCGGCGCGCCGCGCTTCCCGTCTTCGGCTTTAAAAATCCGGTTGTACTGAAAATCTAGCAGCGTTTGCAAACTTTCCACCGCTACCAAAAACACTGAACCTCCCCGCCCGCCGGTGCCGCCGCTCGGCCCGCCCGCCGGTACATACTTTTCTCTGCGAAAAGCTACCATACGGTCGCCGCCGTTGCC
>NZ_JADEWV010000009.1 GCF_015207455.1 Microcoleus sp. LEGE 07076 | reverse complement strand
ACCTTGCCTTGCTTGTCCAGGTACATATCGCGCGTTGCTCGTTTCGGAGCTCGTTCCCGAAAATCCAGCGCTTGCACAGTCCCCGTTTCCGCCCGTCGCAGCAGCAAAAAACCCCCGCCCCCGATACCCGCCGAAAAAGGTTCCACCACCGAAATCGCCAAAGCCATAGCAGCGGCCGCATCCACCGCATTGCCTCCCTGTTGCAGAACCCCAAGCCCCGCACCGCTCGCCAGGGGGTGAGCCGAAACAGCCATACCCTGCGCGCTGCGCTGTGGCTGCAACTTGGGCTGCAATTGCTGCTGGCAACCAAATAGCATGGCTGTTAGCAAACAAGTATAAATTCGCACTTGACACTTTAACTTTGAAAACATTTTTTATCAAATTCGGTATTTTTTATAATAGTAAAAAATCAATCACATCCTCCTCAAGGCATAGATTTATTTATTCAAATATAGCATTTCTCCAAAAGATGAGGTGCCCGCTCCGGGCATACCTCACACCTAACTCAGAACTGCTATAGCTAAGCCCCGTGCAACTTTTCAATACGGAGCTAAGTAGAAAGGCGTAAATGGGATGAGGCAGGAGTCAGGAGACAGAATGCAAGAGGGATGAGACTTTTAGTCTCATTTATCTTTGTTAACATAGTTGTGTTTTGGCCCACCGACTTACTTATGCAATTCGCGCCAAACAACGCATTAATCCAAACTATCCCCAATTCCCTACCCAAATTTGTCGTTTTCTCTTCCACCCAAGACCAGGAGTTTGATACAAAAAGTTAACTGGATGAATTTTGGATAAAAAGATTAACAACACTGTATAATTGTCTATCAACCCTGCGTTTAATTGTGCGTACACAATACCATCTGACAAAAACAGCATCCTATTTAGATATGTGCGTGCCTAAACGGGAGGCGGTGGAAAAAAACAGGAACGATGAAGCAATAACAGCAGTCAGACTGGGAACTTAACATCTCAAACAAAACCGGCGAAAACGCACTCATCTCCACTCGGTGAGTTGCAAATTCGGCAATTTGCAGCTTCTGCAGAAAACCCTTACTTTCTAAATATTTTCGGGCAGGGTTTGTTCATAAGTAGCGAAGACCATGCTTTGGCTAACAACTACCAAACCACAGCTAATTCAATTTATGAACAACAGCGAAAAAGTCAGTGTAATCATTCCTGCGTTCAATTCAGCCGACACACTGATCCAAACAGTTGCTTCCGCAGTCAACGGTACTCACAAGCATCTAGAAATCTTAATTGTTGATGACTGCTCTACTGACACTACTGCAAAAATTGGTGCTCAACTGGCAGAACAAGATTCGAGAATTAAATTTTTCCAAAATTCCGAAAATTACGGGGTTTCTAAGTCGAGAAATTTAATGATACATCGGGCAACGAGCAAGTATGTAGCGTTTCTAGACAGCGACGATACCTGGGAACCCAACAAGCTGGAAGTTTGCTTGAAAATGCTCGAAGACAATCCCGAAGTCAAAGCTGTGGCTCACGCTTTGCGGTATTTAGACAAGCGCGGCAAAAAGTTGAGCTATATTCCTACCTATCCTACAACTAAAGCAGAAATGCAGGCGATTAAGGAGACAGGCGAAAGTCCTTGGGTTTTCCCGTCTTCTGTTGTAGTCGATCGCTCTATTCTAGTCCAAGAAGGCGGCTTTGCAGAAGATTGGGAAGTAGGAGAAGATACAGAGTTATTTACCAAAATTGCTCAAAAATACGGCTTGCTAGCTACGACAGCACCTTTGGGAAATTATCGAATTAGAGGCAACTCTCTCACAGACAAACACTGGTTGAAAAAGCGGATAGCCGCTGATTGTGTCAAGGAAAACCAACTGCGGCGCTTGCGGGGAGAACAAGAGTTATCGCTCAACGAGTACGAACAAGTATTCTTGAAAAATTTGTCGCTTTTGAAAAGGCTTAACAAATTCCGACAAGTTTTGGCACTGCACTACATGAGAAAGGTGGGAGAAAGCTTATTAAATCGGGAGATTTTGCCGACTCTGATTTACGGTATCGGTACTGCTGTGCTTTCCCCCATCGCTGCTGCGAACAAATGGAAATGGATGAGGGATCGCGAGCAGTTGAGTCAGAAAACTGTAGAAGACATCGGTCATTCGGCAGAATTAAACCCCCAGCGACCGTCTGAAATCGACCGGAGTTCCTAGAGGATATTGTATTTGTATGCAGGTCGCAGTTGAGAAGTTAGCTGATCTCGATCGAGTCCCGTTGCAGCTTGTCGATCGAACTAAAGGAGACAGCCTTCAATCCCATACAGGGCGATCGTAGCAGCAGCCCACTGTGCTATTTGCTGCCAAAACAGTTACACTAAATAATTGCTTGAGTAAAAAGCAAAGTTTTTTGAAAGAAAAAACAGGTATCAAACCTCTTTTTTAGGCAGAAAGTAAAACCAAAAATTTAGAAAAAATTCTGTTTTATAGTTTTTACTTTTCCGAGGACGATCGCCTTTTTACTTTGAACTTGATGAAATTTATGGACTGGCAAGAAGTTTCTGGCAACTGGGTATTAATTCCCTCTAAACCGATCGCGATCGTACATTTTCTCGGCGGTGCATTTGTCGCAAGTGCGCCGCAACTAACCTATCGCTGGCTGTTAGAGGCTTTGGCGAATCAAGGATATGTTGTAGTAGCAACACCGTTTGTCAATACTTTGGATCATATTGCGATCGCCCGCGATGTCCTCAACAAATTTGAAAATGCGATCGATCGCCTGCGCGCCACTAAATTGCTCAAATCTTCCTATCTCCCCGTCTACGGGATGGGACACAGCATGGGATGCAAACTCCACCTCCTCATCGGTTCCGTGTTTGACGTCGAAAGAGCAGGCAATATTCTGATCTCTTTCAACAATTATGCAGCCTCCGAAGCCATCCCGATCGTCGAGCAAATTTCCCCCGTCTTTAAAGTAGAGTTTACCCCTTCCCCGCAAGACACCAATCGCCTCGTCCAAGATAGCTATCAAATCCGGCGCAATCTTTTAGTCAAATTTAACGGCGACAACATCGACCAAACCCTACTGTTGACCGATTTGCTCAAACCCAGATTTCGCGATATGATTACAGTTCAAACCCTGACGGGGAACCATCAAACGCCCTTGGGTCAAGATGTTAGCTGGCCTGTGGGTCAAATTTTTACTCCCTTCGACGCGATCGGACAATGGGTAAAACAAGAAGTGTATCGAGAATTAAATCAATTAAAACGGACAATTTTGCTGTGGCTAAACCCACTCTCTCGCGTTTAAAAGCTGCGGTTGTTCGTCAACCAGAAAGTTCCTCTGGTAATTGCAAAATATCATTTTCATCGTCCGTCTGCGAGAGCGGGGTATAATTTTTGACGATCGACAGACAGTTGCGTCCATCAGGCGTTCTGCTGTAACTGAGACTGTCTGAGATGTCTTTCATCAACTTTAGGCCCCACCCGCCCCCAGCTTCGCGAGCTTTTTTTTCCGACATATCTTTAATTTTTTGCTCTAAATCAAACGCAGCGCCCGAATCCCAAATATTGATCTCTAAACATTCAGTGCACACTGCCACCTCAATGTCAATCGGCAAATTCGCTGGTTTACCCTCGTGGGCATGACGCACCGCATTTGTAAAGCCCTCAGCCAAAGCCAACTGACAGCGTATCCACACACTTGTGGGAATTCGCGGGTCGTACAATTGTCCAAACCACGACAAAACTCTTTCTAAACCACTCAGACCAGTATTGACTTGAAGAGTCGCTTTCTTTAGGACTTGCAACTTTTTGGAACCTTTTAATTCAATCACGCTCTGCCACTGAAATTATAGTTCCATAAAATATAGGCAAATATTGTTTTGCCTCTACTTTACGTTTTTCATTTTTTGATCACAAGGCGGGCAACTGCTAGGGCCAACATCGCCCGTGCCAGTTATTCTACCAGCCGCGTCATTTTCCGGGTTCTCGATCGACCTTTTTGCTATGTTAAACCAGGCAAACTTAAATCCGAGTTAGATTATACTAGCTTTTGCTGCTAGAAAAATAAATATCAAATCGAGTAATTAGCTGTTTATGATACCAGAACTGCAGCCCGGATGTCAATTCGCGCCAGCAGTCCAAAAAAGTCCATAAAAGTTTATATTCTGAGTATAAACTGGGTGAGTTCGACTTCGCCAAAATTTGGCTCAAATTTAAAGGTAAATCGAACTCGATGGCTGGCAGGCAAAAGCATTTACCTGGAAAGCGAAGTTATTAGACTATACTCAATCTCAGACAATCGCGCTGACAGGATATATTTTTAATGACCCCCAGACCTTGAAAGACTTGTAGTACCTGAGTGCCCATGTTTCAAATTCTGGTTATTGACGATGATACTGCTGTTCAAGAACTGCTGAGGAGAACCCTCAAAAAACAGGGTTACGAAGTGACAGTAGCAAGTAATGGCGAAGACGGTGTAGCCCAGGCGCAAAAATTGCGTCCGGCCTTGATCATCTGCGATTGGATCATGCCGCGATTGACGGGTATAGATGTCTGCCGTCGAGTTAAGGCAGATCCGAATCTGTCAACTACACAATTCTTTTTGTTGACTTCTTTGGGTTCGATCTCCGATCGAGTCAAAGGGCTCGACGCAGGTGCCGACGATTTTATCTCCAAGCCGATCGAACTCAACGAGTTGCAGGCGAGAGTACGCGCCGGATTGCGGCTGCACCAACTCGGCCGAGACTTGAAAATTGCGATGCAAAACCTGGAAGCCGAGTTAGCCGAGGCAGCCGAGTACGTGCAATCGCTGCTGCCAGATCCGATGACGGAACCTGTCAGCATCGAAGCAAAATTCATTCCCTCCCGGCAGTTGGGGGGAGATTGCTTCGACTACAACTGGCTGGATGCCGATTATTTGGCGATTTACTTGCTCGACGTAGCCGGTCACGGTTTGCGGGCGGCGCTGCCTTCTGTCGCCGTGCTGAATTTGCTGCGATCGCGGGCGCTGCCCAACATTGACTACTACAAACCCAGCGACGTTTTGCGCGCCCTCAACACCACCTTCCAGATGAGCTACCAAAATGACAAGTATTTCACCATCTGGTACGGCGTTTACAACCGCATTTCTCGCCAGCTCCTGTACGCCAGCGCGGGTCATCCCCCGGCCGTGTTGATTTCGCAGTCGCCCGCGAGCCCTGCTAAAATCCAGCGATTAAAAACCCCCGGAATGCCGGTCGGGATGTTCCCCGACGCCCCATATGTCGATAATTGCTGCGATGTCGAGGATTTGAGCACTCTCTACATCTTTAGCGACGGGGTATACGAGATCCATCAACCTGACGGCAATATCTGGGGGCTTGACCCTTTCATCGACCTGCTAGCAGCTTACAACGATGCAAGTGCCGACCAGTTAGAGCAAGTTTTGAAATACACTCAAAAGTTGAACGCCAAAGCAGTTTTTGATGATGATTGGTCTTTACTCAAGGTAAACTTTGGCTAGCTGAGTTATGGCAGCACATCTGCGACCAAATAGCAAGAATACAGCAGCCACTGGATTTAGTTAGTTGAGAGAATTTTGCTATTAAAAGCATCGCGGGTGGAAAATATCTC
The DNA here is from genome assembly GCF_015207455.1 of Microcoleus sp. LEGE 07076. Classification (GTDB taxonomy): domain Bacteria; phylum Cyanobacteriota; class Cyanobacteriia; order Cyanobacteriales; family Microcoleaceae; genus Microcoleus. The sequence continues at coordinate 52,833 of NZ_JADEWV010000009.1, read as the reverse complement.
GAAAACTCGATCCATGCTGGTGAGTTCAAATAAGATGCGGATTTGCTCGTTGATAGAACAGACAACTAATTGACTTCCAGCGGCCCGGACTGTTTTGAGCGCCAAGACTAAAGCGCCCAAACCAGAACTATCCATAAATGTCACATCTTGGAAGTCGATCAATACCACATCGGCTCCCGCTTCCACTAGGTCACTAATCTCTAGGCGGAATTGACTTGCCTTGGTGCCGTCTAAAATGCCAGAGGGCTGAATAATTTTAACTACAGGACTCATATTTTGCGGTGGGAATGTCAGAATTTGTAGCCAGACTAGGGTTAGTATAGCTGCGAGATGGACTCAGATCCAAATAACAGAGGAGGAAAGCGCCAGAACCCCGCAGCGCCCCAAGGGTTTTGAGTGCCAGAGATGGCGATCAGAATATCGGCGCACAGGGGGCGAGTTATTTTTGAACTGGAAAATTTTTGTTGTACCGAATGCCTTACGCGATCGACCGAACCAAGCTAACTTTGGCGCGGTAGAGGAGCTTCTCGCCTTGTATGTAGCCTGTGTAGCGGACTTTGACGGGTTCTCCGGGTTCGGCCGTTCCTTCGATGAGCTGGTGCTGTTGCGGGTTGTAGGGAAGCGAGGCTCCGACTGGGGCGATCGACTCTATTCCCCAATGCTCCAATAACTGCTCGACCGGCCGCAACAGCGGCAGCAGTTTCTGGGCCCGCAAGTTGTGATTTTCTTGAGCTTTGTTCGCAGCAGTCGGCCACTGCAACATCCAAGATTCTAAAATTTGCACGCTAGCGAGCTGAAATTCCTGGATCAAAGATGCTCGCTGCTGTTCGATCGTAGCTTGCAGGCGCTGATATTCTTGTTCTAGGGCACTCGGTGCGGCAGGTTCTAACTCTACAAAGTCCGGTGCCAAGGTGGCGAGCAGTTCATTTAAGGAAATTTCCAAAGCTTGACTAATTTTGAGCAGGATGTCGGCTCGGGTTTTCAAAGCTAAGCCGCGACGCAGCCGGCTGAGCTGAAGTTCGGGAACTCCTGCTTTTTGGCTGAGTTCTCGATCGCTCGAAAACCCGGCTTGCTGCATCAGGCGTTGCAGTTGAGGAGCACAATCAGGAATGTTAGCTGCCACGAAAAATTCATCCAAATTAATAAATGGACATATTCTCGATCGTAAACTGTCGCGAGTCTTAAGGACAATACATATTTGGGGCCTACTGGTAAAAGTGTCGGCCCCACAACGACAATTGGCTATTTTGCGGCAACTTTTTCCGGTGCGACTGCTGTTGCAGTTGTCGCAGAACCTTGCAAATGTGCTTCTAGGAACCACAAGCGCTTGTCAATTGTCCGCGAAATTTCAGTGTACAAGTCGGCAGTGTCAGCGTCGCCGTATTCCGCTGTGAGATCGATCGCCACTCGCAGGTGTTGGGCGTAGGCTGCATAGCGATCGGCCAAAGCAGTCACGTATTCTTTGCCGTCTACAATGTCGAAAGGAAATTCTGGCAGCGATCGAGTCGGAGGCGGCTGTGCGGGCTGTTCCTACAGCTAAACCGCCCAAAGCTGTGATTCGTTCAGCCACCGTATCCACATATTCTTCTAGTTCTCCGGCCATTTCGTCGAAGAGCAAGTGCAACTGATAGAAGTCCATGCCTTTGACGTTCCAGTGAGCTTGCTTGACTTGAGTTTTTAAGTCCAGAGTCGTAGCCAGCGTTGCATTGAGCAGCCCGACTACTTGAGTGCGGGTGGCCGCTGACATATCGATGCGCGTCGGGTAAAGATGTTGTTTGTGATTGTTGCCAGTCATAGATTTGTCCCTTGTTAGTAGTGATTGTCGATCGAATATCTGAGAAAGGTTTGGGCGATCGAACGAAAACCTGTCGTGATCTCAAATCCTCTCTTCATCGGAATAGTAAATTCACTGTTAACAGTCAACAGTCAACAGTTAACATCATGAGGAGTGCAACCGGAATTGATCTGAATTGCTGTTGAGAGGCTCAGGCCAAGTGCATCTGCAACACGGCACGCGGAGCTCGGCGGACTTTACAGCGGATAGTTTCTAAACCCAGACGCTGGCAAGCTTCATAGCGGTGGCAGCCGGAAAATCCGTAATACTGACCATCTACTTCTAGCACGTCGATGGGTTCGTTTAAACCTACCTCGCGGATCGATTCCATCAGGGCGGCTACTTTAGTTTGGTCGTTGACTCGCGGCAGCGGGCGGCGAATCTGGTTGAGGGGTATTTCTGCGATCCTCATGGCGGCTATCTTTTTGGTTTCTGCTTAAATCATACTCGTAATGACTTCGACTTGCCAAGCAAATGTTCGATATTTTCGTATTTTCGATCGCGCCGGGGCGATCGGGGAGGGATTGGAGAATCGCCGGTACTCAGAGAAAGCAGCAGAAGTTGGACGCATTCTAGAGGCTGAGAATGGTGTTTTTGCAGCGCGAGACGAGATTGAAAATTTCGGCACTGCACTACTTAATATTTTCGGAACCAACGGCTTCAGAAATTGAATTAAATCCTTTTTCGTCTAACTTTTGCAGCAACCCTTCCAAAATTCGGCGCACCATCATCGGGCCTTCGTAAACCCAGCCTGTGTAGACTTGAATTAAACTCGCGCCGGCTGCGATTTTTTCCCAAGCATCTTGCGCGGTGAATATGCCACCAACTCCAATTATTGGTAATTCGCCTTTTGTATATTGCCAGATGAATCGGATGACTTCTGTCGATCGCTCCCGCACTGGCATCCCGCTAATTCCGCCTGCTTCTTCGCTGATGGGTTTCCCGGTTTCTGGCAATATTTGGGTTTTCAATCCGTCGCGGCGGATTGTGGTATTTGTAGCGATAATTCCTGCTAGTTTGTAGGTTTTTGCTAAGTCGAGGATTGATGCGATATCCTCCATCTCCAAATCCGGCGCAATCTTGACTAAAATTGGCTTGATTCCCCGATTTTCTTGTTGCAAAATTTCCAAAATAGTGCTAAGTCCAGCAGCATCTTGGAGCGATCGCAATCCCGGCGTATTCGGAGATGAAACGTTGACTACAAAATAATCCCCCCAATCTTTGAGCAGCTTAAAACTCTCCCAATAATCGGCTGCTGCCTGCTCTAACGGTGTTACTTTAGATTTACCGAGATTGATGCCCGAGGGGAAGGGGGACTGAGGCACTGTACGCGAGGCATTGAATTTTGAATGTTGCTGCGCTGCCTGAAACCGGGCTGCCATAGCGGCGGCTCCTTGATTGTTAAATCCCATGCGGTTTAGGGCTGCGCTGTCGGCCCGCAAGCGAAACAATCGAGGTTGGGGGTTTCCTGGCTGCGCTTGGCTGGTGACTGTACCGAGTTCGGCAAAGCCAAAGCCAAAATTTGCCCAAATGTCGGCTGCTACGCCGTTTTTATCAAATCCGGCGGCCAAGCCGATGGGATTTTTGAAGCTCAGCCCCCACTTCGATTGTTCGAGGCGAGAATCTTGCACTCCCAAAGATTTTTGCAGTCGGGATAGCAGTTGGCTGGTTGCTGGGTTTGACTGGGTTCTGGCTGCGAGTTCGAGAATTTGGAGAGTGCGGTTGTGGAGCCACTCAGCGTCGGTTTTCAATAGGGAAAACAACAGGGGCTGCACGCCCGATCGATATATATCCAATGACTTGTCCTGGGGCAATTGATAACTGATAACGCTATCGATTTTAGATTAAATAATTGAAGAATGAGAGCTTGAATCCACAGATGTATCTGGGAGAGCGAACAAAAGTCTAAAATTTTGAGATTTTTACCCATCCTGTGGGAAAGCAAGTATCAGTTTTTGGGCTGGTTCAATAAAAATATTCAGAATGAGACTGGGAATCTGAGGTTTTTATTTCAATTTCTATCGGCTTGATTGAATGTTTTAAATTGAAGGAAGGGTGAGGCGATTATATTAGGAGTTGATTGTTTTTTAATTGGTAATTTGAACTTGGACAAAGGTGCGGGGAATCTGGGAAATGGGGCATCAGCAAAGACCGAAGGATTTAGACGAAGAAATCGCGGACCTGGATCGCGTTCTCCAAACTCTCCGAGAAGAGGAGAATGTTGAGGTGCTACTGGAAACTACGCTCGGTTACTTGCAAGCGGAATTTGACTGGCGGTTGATTTGGATCGGGTTGTACGATCGACAGGCTCACCGATTGCTCGGGAAAGGAGGCATGACTCCTAATGGGGATTTGTCTTTTCTCAAACAGCGGTTTGCCCTGAATCCGGGGGATTTGCTGGAACAAGTGGTGATTGAACTGCAGCCGGTGGATGTCCCGGATTTGCGATCGGAAAACAGAGCCGGAGAATGGCGCAAAGCAGCTCAAAATTTCAACGTTCAAGGCACGACTCTGTTTCCGCTGCGCTACAAAGACCGCTGCTACGGCGTGATTTTGCTCGGCACGGACGAGTGGGGAGCGTCGCCAAAGTCGGCTCCAAAAACGCAGTTGGCGATCGTCTTTGGAGCGCTGGCAACTGCTCTTTATCAAATAGAAAAAGATTGGCAGCTACAACAAGTAAAACGCCCGGATGAGTCTTTGTTGCTGCTGATTTCGCAGTTGCGGGAATTGCGCTCGATCGACCAATACTTGCAAGCGGTAGTCGAACAAGCCCATGAATTTATCGAGCCGACGCGGACTAATGTTTATTGGTTCGAGCCAGAGCGGCGCTATTTTTGGCGCCGAGTCAGCAACCGCCAAGTTGCTCCGGGTTTGGGGCCCAAGCGACCGGCTTCGGGGATCACTGTCCAAGACTTGGGCGAGTTTTATCAGGCCTTGACTGGGGAACAAATGGTTTGGATCGGTGAATCTCACAGTTCTCTGAAAACTGAGCTGACTGCGCGGTTGATGCAGCAAATCCGCGCTCGCTCTCTGTTGGCTGCGCCGATTGTTTCCGAAGGCGAATTGTTGGGATTTTTGGCAGTGGAAGCGACGGAGCCCCGGATTTGGTTGGACAATGAAAAACATTACCTGCGGGGAGCCGCTCAGTTAGTGGCTTTGATCGCTCCTCTGTCGGAGATGGAGGAAAAAATTCAGCAAACACAGCTCGATCGAGATTTAACCGCCGGCATTGCTCGCGCCATCTACAGCGATGCTGACTGGGAGGTGACTTTGAAAAATACCGCCGAACAGTTGTGCTCTCGGCTCAAATGCGAATACTTTTTGCTGCTTCTGTATGGCGAAGAACAAAATCGCTTTGAAATTGTCTGCCAAAATCTGCCCCGCAACCGCAGACCCGTACCCTCGCCACTCAACTCCCTCGATGCGGCTGACCTGCTGCTGCTGCAAGCGTGCGGGGAACCTCTGGCGATTGAAAATTGGGAGGAAGACAGACGGTTGGGCGCTTGGCGAGAAGTGCTGGCGGAGTCGGGGGTGCGATCGCTTTTGGCGTCGAACACTAAGGGGAAAAAGGCTAAGTCTGAAAACCGCAATCCCAAATCGCTAATCGAAAATCGAAAATCGATCGAGGGTTTGCTGGTTGTCGGGCACAGCGCAACTCGCACCTGGAAGGGGGCGGAGCGAGAATTGGTTCAGGTAGTCAGCCAACAGCTAGGATTAATCTTGCATTCGTGGCAGCAAAGTTCCCAAATCGACAAATATCAGCAATTCTGGCGATCGCTCGAATCGGGTTTAGCGGTTTTGCAGCATTCTGGGGAGGAGGAATCCCAACAGCAGAAATCTGCTTCGGCGATGATTTTCTCAGACTTGCGGCGGCCAAAGCTCGATCGTAACTTTGCTCGAGACGTTTCCCAGACAATTTCCTGTCCTTTAGTAGCCGTAATTACTTGGCATCCGGGCCAGGAGTTTGCTTCCATCGCCGCGGCAGTAGCTGCAAATCCCGTATTTGCGCTCAATCCCGAGGCGGTGATTCCCGTGCAAACAGACGCTTTGATCCAGCAAACCCTCGCGCGCGGAGGCGTGCTGCAACAAAACACGAGTCAACTGGCGCTGGCGACGAAGGGGTGGCTCCGCAGTCCGGGAATTGGCGAGATTCTGGCGGTGGCGCTGCAGACTGCCCCCGAACACGCTCCGGCTGGCATTGTGATTGTGGCGGACGTTAGCGGCCGCGAGTGGTCGGAGTTGTCCGTGAATTTACTGAGATCGATGGTGTCTCACTTGGCTTGGTGGCACAGGTATTTGGCGGTGCAATCGGCAGCCGAGTCGCAGCGGTTGGATCTGGAAATGCTCAACTGGTACAAGCAGCGCCGTTTCGAGGATTTTTACCGGATTGTGGGAGCGGGGGTGAAGGAGTTGGGGGAGTTGAGCCAGTCGATTTTGCAGTCGGCGAAGGAACAAAAGGATGCTCTGAAAACTTTGCGCTACCAACAGGTTTTGCGGCAAATTGGCAATGCTTTGGGGTCAGCTCATTTGATGCTGAAACACGAGCCGTGGCGGTTGCAATTCGGACAAGATGCGGTGTCTGTGAGCGGTTGGCTGAGGCGATCGCTCGATCGCGCGGCCCCGATGGTCAAACAGTCGGAAATCTTGCTGGAAGTTAACGCCCAGACTGCTGTGTCGCTGCCTGCTGGCAAGACTTTGAGCGTTCGCGCCGACAGCATCAAGCTGGATTTGATCCTGTGCGAATTGCTGGCGATGGCTTGCAGGCGCTCTTCTGTTGGGGACAAGATTGAGATTCGCACCGAGGTTTTGGGGGAAGATTTGCTAGAATTGTCTGTGATCGATAGCGGTCTCAAGTGCGATCGACAGTTAATTGCTGTCTTCAACGACAATTTTCACCCAGATATATTGGTGGTTTCGCCATATGTTTCGTCACATAGGTCGATCGTGCAAAATCTCTTAATTTGTCAGCGAGCAGTACACTTAATGGGGGGAAACTTTTCTCTAGAAATGTTAGAAAATAATTTAATTGTTGCTCGTTTAGTGCTACCCCTAGCCAAGTCTTAATATTCTGTTGACTAAACTTGAATTGCCTGAGTTTTAGATTAGCAAACCGCAGATGTTAGGCTGATTGACGCAGATGAACGCAGATAATTTCCTCAAGTGCGATGAATCCAATATTGTCTGCTTTTTAGGATGTTCGCGGCGCACCGATTGACTTTGTACTTGGCGACAAACTCCACCGGTGCTGGTTGGCACACTCTACAAAATACTATCCATCCCGACAGCAACATGAAAGTAAATTGTGTGGCTTCTGGCTAGGAACTTAAACCGAAGGATTAACGCTTGCCGCCGCCTCAGAACTCGGGAAAAACCTTTCAGAAATCCCAGCAGTTACAATATGAGAAAGCAATCCCATCGGCCCGGCAAACAAACACAAAGCCAAAGAATGAACCGTCCAAACTCCCGTGCGCTGTCCTTCCAAATAAATCCACCGCCCCACAAACAAATCCATCACTAAAAAATGAATCCATCCTGTAGCCGCCGCCGTTTCTTCCCCCAGAAATTTAGCAATATCTGCCAGCTTGGGATTGGACAAAGCCGCCGCATTTTCCGCAGTCAGGCTGCTACCAAACAAATATATGTACAAGAGTGCGAGGATCGCAAACGGAATTAAGGAATTCATCACTTTTCGGGTAATTCCCCAGTTTGGCAATAAAATCATAATTGCCCAGAAAGGCAAAACAAACAGATTGCCTGCATTGAAAATTAGTTCTGGTGTCATAATTTGGTGTTTTTTTCGGCGAAATGCGATACAATCAAGGCTGTTTAGATTACTTTACACAATTTTTGCTAAAAATTATCAAAATCTGCAAAAAATTTAATTCCAAAATTAAAAATAGTTGCTATACTGATCCCAAATCTAAGACTTATGTCATGTGCGATATATTAACCGCAGTACGAACCTTAGAAAACTATGTTTTGAAGGTACTGATGCGTTCAGGAATGATATTTAAAATCCGAAATCTCAAATTCCATGACAACAACTTATAATAATTTCCTAGATTGGTGTTCGCACAAAGACAATCTATCCCCCGGCGCTAAACATACCGTAGAAATACTGTTGCAAATATCCGATACTACTGAGTGCGATCGAGCTAACGAACTGCTTTCTAGTATAACAGAACTTAACCTCAAAGAAGTTCAACTTACTGAACTCGGCCCTCTCTCATCTTTCACTCAACTTACCAGTCTCATCCTCGACAGCAATCAAATATCTGACATCACTCCCCTGCAATCTTTAACCAAGCTGAAAACTCTGGTGATGGATGTCAATCAAATATCAGATATCAGCCCGCTTTCATCTCTCACAAATCTGACGAGACTGGTTCTCGACAGCAATCAAATATCTGACATCACTCCCTTAGCTGCTCTAACTAATCTTACCGAACTTGTCTTGTTTGACAACCAAATTCATGACATCAGTCCATTGAAATCTTTAAATAACTTAAGGGCGCTGATTCTCTACAAAAATCAAATTTCGGATCTCGCTCCTGTAGCGAATTTAACTGAAATTCAGATTCTCTATCTTTACAAAAACAAAATATCAGATATCGGCGCGCTGGCTTCCTTGAAAAATCTCAACGCGCTGTTTTTATTTGAAAACAAGATATCTGATTTAACTCCGCTGAAAACCTTGACTAACTTAAAAAAACTGGTTTTATTTGAAAACAAGATATCCGATATTAGTCCTTTGGCTGGTTTAACTAATTTAGTGGAACTAAACCTCGGCAACAATCAAATCTCGGACATCACTCCGCTGCAATCCTTAACTAACTTGACTCAGCTTTATTTGTTTAACAATCCGATTTCCGATAGCAGGGCGCTGCAAGCTTTGAATAACTTATTTGTGCTCGATTTGTACAACAATCAAATCTCTGATATCACTCCGCTGCAATCTTTGCAAAAGTTGACAGCGCTGGACTTGCGCGGGAATCCGATTGTGAATAAGATTTGCCCTGTTAATCCCGAATCAATCTGCAGGTTTTAATTCTGAAGACGGTGGCGAACTTGCGGTTTGTATGATAAGCTATTCAAGGTCAGTATCAGGAGAAAGTGATGAGCGGACACGATGCTTTGATGTTAGGATTGCTGCTGTTGCCGGGTTTGGCTTTGTCGATCGCAATTATGGGCACTTTTGCGGCTGGTGGATAATCGAACCTGTTGCCGCTAATTTACAGAAATTGTGCAGTTACATCGGAATTTACCAAGGTATTGGCGCACAAAATACCCGATGCTGCGACGGCGGGAACCCCAATTCCCGGCATGGTGCTGTCTCCCACCCGATATAAGCCTTTGACTGGGGTTTGCGGCCCGGGGAATGTGGCTTTTCCGGCCGCGATTGCAGGCCCGTAGGTTCCTTGATACCGGTGCAGATATCGGGCGTGGGTTAGCGGTGTGCCGATCGACTCTAAGACTGTTCGCGATCGCAAATCCGGTATAATTCTTTCTAAAGCTTTAAACAGAGATTGCGATCGCTCTCGTTTTTTTTCCTGATAACCGTCGCCGTACTCCCAACCTGCGTAAGGTTCCAATGTATAAGCGTGAATAGCGTGATGTCCGGGCGGCGCGAGATTAGCATCCCACACTGTAGGAATTGAAATCATGCAGGTATTTCCGGGTACTGTAATGTCAATTTTGCTGTCGTGAACGACGACGTGGTGGCCGGTCAAACCTTCGATTCCTTCGGCTTTAATTCCTAGATGCAGGTGCATAAAACTGTGTATTGCTGGCACCGACAAAGCGGTTTTTCGGTAGCTTTCGGGCAAATCTTCGGGCCGCAGCAATTTTGTGCAAGTATCCCAAACGGTGGCATTTGAAATAACAATTGGGGCGCGGACAATTTCGCCATTTTGCAAGCGAACGCCCGTGGTTTTGCCGGATTCAACTAATATTTGCTCGACGGGAGTTCCCAATCGCAACTTCCCTCCCCAGCGCTGCAAGCCTCGAACCAAAGCATCGACGATCGCACCGCTGCCTCCTACAGGATATTCGATCGCCACTCGCGATCGTTCGCCAATCATAAAAGCAATTTCCGGGGCGACAGTTTCGTGGGCTTTCAACCCCGACAGCAAAAAGCATTCCAAATCGATCAAACGCCGCACCCAAGGATCGCGCACGTCTCTATCCATTAATGTACCAGCCGAACTGCCGATCGCCCCTAATGACGGTAACAGCTTCAGCAAAGCAGGCGAGTACCGAGACAGCAACACAGGTATCAACTGCCAGTCCGATCTCAGCGCTAAAGCCGGAATTGGGCGCAAAGCTTCATACAAAACTAATAAATTCTTTTGAAATTGCTGCAATTCTATAGCACCTTGCGGTGCGAATTTAGCTACAGCATCTAAGTAATTTTTTGCATCAGCATAAACCGATAAACTTCCCTCAGGAAAATGGTAATGCCCCAGCGGATCGTAGGAAATGGCTGCGATCGATTCGTCTAACATATTCAAGACTTGTCGCAAAGGATTCAGGGACTGTCGATCGGTCAAACCGCAATAAAAAGAAGGCCCCGAATCAAAGTGAAATCCCCGGCGCGAAAAACTGTGAGCCGCCCCGCCCGCTATGGTGTGGCTCTCGCAGACGAGTACCCGCTTGCCGTAGCGAGCTAGCATTGAGCCGGCAACTAAGCCGCCAATACCGCTACCAATTACGATCGCATCAAAGTCTGGCATCGATCAAATGTGATATAATTTTATTATTTCTTGCTCACCCGCAAGAAACGAGAACAAGCCCCCGACAATCCTCGTGAATCATCGCACAATTTGAAACCCAAGTTGGGGTTCCCAGATTCAAAGCTGCAAGTCAATCTAAAATCTAACATCCACTGACTCTTGACCCGCCCAAAAACGGAAGCCCCCGACAATCGTCGCGGAAATACTAAAATTTTAGACTAAAATTGGGGTTCCCAGATTCAAAGGTGCAAGTCAATCTAAAATCTAACATCTAAATCTAAAATCGACTAACAGGGTATTTTTTGGGGAGGAAAACTATGCAAGCTTTATCTATTTTAGATGAAGTTGTTCGCGAATTAGAACAAGACATCAATCTCTCGCGCATAAAAAAAATCATGTTTTTTGCTTGCAAAGAGTGTTGGGAAAACGATCCGACCCAACTCGCCAGCGCCGATGTCAGGAGTTTAATAGAAGAACTCTGCGCTAAATATAACAGGTTAGAAGATATTGAAGCAGTTTTAAGCAGTCTAATTGCCAAGGTTAATAAAAAAACCGAGTACGCTTTAATGGCAGATCAAATCGTCTGCCAACTGAGCAGACTTTACGAATACCAAGATTTCACAAAATTAGAAACAAACATATCGAATTTTGGCGGTTATGAAGCACCTGCATTTGACGAGCACTTCAGTTCCCAACTGCCACCCGATGAGTCGAACCAAAGAAACCCGGGAAATTTATTTGATGTCAGACAAAAAATTTTACAGCAAACAAATCCGCTGAGGGCGAAAATCCTCATTTTTTCTACTCTTTATCACCAGTTTACTTTTAGCGAGCGCGACTGGCTGCTGCTGAAAACCCAAGAACTTGACAATCTGCTGCGACAACTGTTTAATGTGTGCGGCAGCCTAGCCGAACTCGAATCTCAGTTGTACAGAACTGCCGGCAGTCTCGACAACACAGACGAATGCGACCAAGCCGCTAGCGTGATTATTAAAGCGATGAATTCTTGTTACGCAAAATTGCCGCAGGAAGAACAAGACAAAACCGAAGATTCGGCTAGCGAAGATGACGATCGAACCCATTTAAACAACAGTTTTTATGAAGAGAATGAGCCTGTTGAGAGGCGCATCGATTATTTTGAAGCGGGCGACATTACTCACATCATTCAAGCTGCTCCAACTCACTATCATTATGACCCCGATCAGAGTTGCTTAGTGCCGGATACGGCAGAAAATCTCAAGTTCAAACAACCCGAAACCAGCAGCAATAATTCTGGTGCCAATTTCCGAGAGGAATTGGTTCAAAAATTACCAGTTTCTGAAACGCCCACACTTATAGAAAGTTACGATCGCGCAGATCCGGTTACTATAAATATTAGCGATTCCATCAAACGCAAGTTGGGATTGGAAGAAGAAATGAAAGGGTTAGTCACTGAAAGTGCTAACTTAGCAACGGCGCAAATAGAAAAAATATTCAGCGACTTAGAAGCTGCTTTGAACGGAAAGTTTTCGACAGAAAGTGCAGAGGAGCGTTTGTACTGGAAATATAAAAACCTCAAAGATTATGTAGGAAAAGTTCAAGAATTCACAGAGAAATTAATGGAAATCTTGAGGGAAGTGGAGTTAAAAGAAAGCGGGGTTTCTGCTTCTGAAACCTCGGAGAATATGGTCGAGAATATTTCAGCAACAGAGCAGCCAAATTCTAGCCAAAAGCCAAATCAGTATCAGCTTGTGGAAATGGCAAAACAAGGCAAACCAAAGGCGATCGCCCTATTGATAAATCAATTGCTACAGCCTAGGGGAATTACTGCTACAGCGGGATTTAAAGACGGTTGGCTGCACGTTATTCTGGAGTCCGCCGAAGTACCAAACCAAGAGACCACAGCTACATACATTTACAAAAAACTGTGTACTTTAAAATCAAAATCTCTGACTCACGTGAAAATTCACGGGCGGCAGTTAAGTAACAAAACAGTCGCTTGGACTCAAGAATTTATGAATTAAACTGATAAAATGCCCAGATGTCTGGGGCTGCACAAACTAAGTAATCAAAGCAAGAACTGAAATTCAAGAAATTTTCAAATAGCATATTTTACCAAAAGTTCCACAAAAAAATATGAATGCCAGCGAAATTTTAAGGCGATATACATCAGGAGAACTAGATTTTCAAGGTATGAATCTTAGAGGCGTCTACCTGAGCGGTGCGGATTTAATAGGTGTCAATTTAACCAGTGCTGACCTCTGGGGCGCAAACTTCACGATGTCGTATCTGAGCAGAATTAACCTTCAGCACGCAAATTTAACTAATGCCAAGTTGTGCGGTGCTAACTTAAATCAGGCCAACTTGAGCGGAGCAAATTTGTCCGATGCAGACTTCCACGGAGCGACTTTGCAAAGTGCAGACTTTCGCAATGCCAACATCTCTTTGGCAGTTTTTATCGATGCAAATTTGAGCGATGCAGATATGCGAGGCGTCAATTTGCAAGCTGCTGACTTGCGCGGCGCTTGCTTGCGCGGCGCAAATTTGCGGAAGGAGCAGCGAATTTTTGAGGGTGCAAATTTGCGCGGTGCAAATTTGCAAGGTACAGATTTGCGGGGAGTCAATTTGCTAGGTGCAGATTTGACTAAAGCTAATCTCAGTCAAGCAAATTTGACTGAAGCGTCTCTGCGGGAAGCTAATCTAACTCAGGCGAATTTGAGCGAAGCTATTTTAAATGGCACATTTTTGACTGAAGCAACTTTGGTAGAAACTAATTTTTCTTGGGCTGTCATGACAAATGCTAGGTTGGAAAGAGCTGTGTTAGTGGATGCTGAATTGGCTGGCGCTAATTTGCAAGGTGCATTTCTTCCTGATACAAAGTTCAGCAATGCTAATTTAGTTATGGCTGACTTGAGTCGAGCTAATTTGGTGAGGGCTGATTTAAGTCGAGCTAATTTTAATCAAGCAAATTTGACTGAAGCGGATTTGACTGATGCTTACCTGGCTAAAACAGATTTCCGGGAGGCAATTTTGCACCGCACAAATTTGATTAGGGCTGATTTGAGCACTGCTAATTTAGCTGGAGCTCAATTGCGCGGTACAATCATGCCGAGTGGAGAAATGCACGGATAGTAATTGGGAATTGGTAATGGGGAATCGGTCAGTTAGTCGTCTTCTTTCAGGATGAATCTGATTGATTTTTCAAAGTTTTGGCTCTGCTGAAATTTGGGCTATAAGTTAATCTAATGTCTGGTAATGGGTAATGGTAATGAGTTCGGAATCGATCGCCAATTACCAATTACCTTTTTCCGCATTACCCCGTAGCCAAATATACATTTTTCCCCAAATATCCGAAAGAGGCTCATTTCCAGCACAAATCAGGGAAAGCCAATTTTTATAGAATGAACCAAATTTTTTAGGGTAAGTATTATTTAAATTAACAAAAGTACGGCTGCTGTTGCTAGCAGTAACAGAATTCCGGCTGCACCTGCTAGGGGTTTTGCTGCTATTCCTGTAATCCATTCTGGTACCCTAGAAGTAGGTTTAATTGCGCCTTCTGTATCTACAGTAGTTATACCCCAAATCCAAGCTGCGTGAATGCCGATCGCCAATCCTAAACTGCCATTGTCGGCGATGCGGGCTAAGGTTAAAACCATGCCCATCAGCCACAATCCGGGCAGTTGCGGTAGAGTTTCTTTGGCTGCCCAAATGAGGTGGGCGATCGCAAAAATGAAACTGGCGATCGCACCTGCTATTAATATTGAGTAATCTTGCTGGAGGATTGTTTGCAAGCAACCGCGAAAGATTAACTCTTCTGTGGCGCTAATCCACAGTCCTAATAACAGAGTCAGCAGACTAGCAGGATTAAAAATTAAAGCCCAAAAATTAATTGTTTTTTCGCCTGTTTCGGTGGAAATCTCTCCTTTTTTTAGATCGATCCAGCCTGCGGTTAATTGCAAGCCGAATAAAATTACTAAGCTGACTATTCCTATTCCCAATCCCCGCAGTAATGACATCAAAACTGCGGGTTGCCAATCCCAACCCCAGTTAACAAAAGATGTGTCTTCAATCCACATTGTTGCCCATAAAATGAAGGGAACAATTAGGTAGAGGGAAGCGAGTAAAGGCAGTTTTTTGTTTTCCAGGGGTTGGGGCGGATGCCATTTGAGGGATCTCGCCAGCACGATCGCTGCGGGAAGCCACACAACAATCCAAGTTGAGAAAAATAAGATTATTTTGACAATTGCTGGTATTGACGGCGACAGGAGTCGCAGGTTAGTTATACTATTCCACATTTAAGGGGTTGCAACTATAATAATGTTGATTGTTGATTGTTGACTGTTGATTGTTGACTGTTGACTGTTTTTAGTGGTCAGTGGTTATTTGTTAATTCTTAGTTGTTCGTTCTAATTGCCAACTGCCAATTGCCAATTGACTACCGATCGAACTTGCAATGTTGATTGTTGATTGTTGACTGTTGACTGTTGACTGTTAACTGTTTTTAGTGGTCAGTGGTTATTTGTTAATTCTTAGTTGTTCGTTCTAATTGCCAACTGCTTTCCTGTCAACTGCTTTCCTGTCAACTGCCAATTGACTACCGATCGAACTTGCGCTGAATTTGCCTCAAAGATTGGTACATTTCGGGCAAGCGGTTGTAGATGGCTGTGGCTTTGAGAAATAGTTTGTGGGGAATTGCTGGAACACCTGTGACGATCGCACCTGCGGGCACGTCGCTGTGAATTCCGGCTTTAGCAGTGGCGATCGCCCCATCTCCGATTTTAGCTTGATTGGCAATTCCTACTTGACCGGCCAAAATGACATTGTTACCAATTTTTACTCCGCCAGCCATGCCGACGTGGGCGGCAAAAGCGCAATTTTTCCCGACTTGACAGCCGTGACCTACGTGTACTAAATTGTCGATTTTGGTATTCTGGCCGATGCGGGTTTCTCCGACAGCGGGCCTGTCGATCGTGCTGTTGCAGCCAACTTCAACGCCCTCTTCCAATACAGTGCAGCCAGACTGCTCCATTTTCACCCACCCGGAGGCTGTCGGCACGAACCCAAAACCTTCGCTCCCGATCGCCGCACCGCTGTGAATCACGCAATTTGCCCCGATGCGAGTACGTTCGTGAATGACGCAGTTAGCGTGTAAAACTGTGCCTTCCCCAATTAGTGCATCTGGGTAAATTACGACATTGGGGTGAATGCAAACGTTGCTGCCAATTTTGACTTTTGCTTGAATCACGCTGTGGGGGCCGATATAGACATTTTCACCGATTTCTGCGGAGGGGTGAACGACGGCTGAGGGATGAATTTCGGATGCTGGGCGAAACGGTTGATAGAAAAGGGCGATCGTTTGAGCAAATAACAATCGCGGATCTGCTGCGGCTATCCAAGCGATGTTGCGATCGTCGCATTGAGCTTGGAGACTTTCATCTAACGGTAAAATTAAAGCCGAAGCGTTTGTAGTGGCTGTATGAGCGGCAAATTTAGCACCTTCTATATAACTGACAGTACCGGGTGCAGCTTCATCAACTGGGGCCGCGCCTGTAATTTCTGGATCGCTAGCAACCGACGCTGCGAGGCTGCGACTGGTGGCTAAGTTAAGTTTTTGTACTATTTCGCTAAACTTCATCTATAAAAAATTTGCTGTTAACACAGATGGATCATAGTTAAAAGTACCAGCTTTGGAGCACGCTCCGAGCAGTTGCCTTGGAAAAAACAAAAACCCCGATTTCTTCAAGAAATCGGGGTTGTAGCGATCGATTGTTTTGGGCAATTATTGTACGGAAACTGCATCTACGTCAACGGTGCTGCCTTTGGCTTCAGAAGGGCTGCCGGTGGCTTCGGATGCTGTGGCTGTCTCTGTTTTGCGGGATTTAAAGTAGTCGGTTGCCATTTGGGATAGTTCGGAAATCAGCAATACTGCGATCGCCACATCGTCAATTTGTCCGACGACGGGGAGAAAATCTGGTGCAATGTCGATCGGGCTTACCAGATATGCCATGGTTCCCAGAATAATCCACCAGCGGTACTTGGGGTTGCGGAGCGTGTCGCGATACCAGTTGTAAACAGATTGTATAGAAAAGTTCATGGGGTTGTCCTCTCGTTATATTTTCAATCTTGACAAATTATCGCTCGAAACGCTTGTGGAGATATCCCCCCTAAGGTTGGGAAGAGACTTCTACCTGGAAGTATAGGGAATTGAGGAGGGAGAAGTTGTCCATCTGTGTCCCAAAGGCGGGGACTCTTGACAACGCCCCTACAGAAACCTGACAGATGAAAGCCGATCGAATTAATCTGTGTTTATCTGTGTTTATCTCCTGTTTAAACAAATCTTCATCTATTAATTGTATATCGTGATTAAAGCAAGTTACTTGGATTGGGTTTTTTAAACCGCAGATGTCAGCAGATAAACACAGATGAACGCTGATGGGATTTATCTGTGTTTATCTGCTGTTTAAACAAATCTTCATGTCTCTCACTCACGAATCTTGAAACACCCATTTTTGGTCGCCGATCGCTATTTCGCAACCGTTCGCCAGCCAAAAAGGCTCGTTAGCAGCCAGCCTCTGTCCTCCGACAAAAGTGCCGTTGGAACTCCCGCTATCTATAAGTTGATATCGCTGTTTGCCAACTTCGTCAGTAGCGCGGCGGATTTGGGCGTGGTAGCGCGAACTTTGCGGATCTTGCAATACTAAAGTGTTGTTCGGTTCCCGTCCAATTGTAAAAGGATTCGCGGTTAAACCGATCGCCTGTCCCGAAAATTTGTAGATTAAATATGCGGTGTTTTTGCGATCGCTACTGGCGAGTACCGTCGGTGCAAGTGAAGGTGAATTTCTGGCAGGTGGGAGACTGTTTTGGGCGAGTTGTTCTGTCAGTTGTTGCAAATCGCGATCGAACCCTGCTGCTGTGTCAGAAGCTGGAAGAGGAACAGGAGAATTACCTGAAATTAAGTTTAACTGCTGTACGGGAGCTTGAGGAACAATCGGCCGGCCGGCTTCGGCAATTCTCATTTGCAAGGCGGCGGAGTTTTCGGCTTCCTGTCGAGCACTCATTCCTTCAACTTGGCGAATAACTCCGTTAGTTTCGGGAAAGCTGACATCGCCAATTCGCACGTCTTCTAAGTTAAAACCTAGGGTATAAAAATCTTGGACGCGATCGAGCAAATTTTGGCGCAGCAACAGCCGGCCTTGGGTGATCAGCTGTTGTAAAGAAAATTGCCCGATCGCCACTCCCATACAATCCTTAACTGCACTTGCTAAAACAGCGATAGGATCGGACAATTCCAAAGCTACTCGTTTCGGATCTATAACTTGATAAATAACAGTCAGAGTGGCATCAATTAAAAATCGATCCTTAGATAAAAAATCTCCGTGGGACTGTACATCCAAATTTCGGAGTTTGGTGTCTACTATGACAATTTGACACTGTTCTAGCAGGGGAAGGGCGAAGCTGAAATGCCGCCCGGATTTCAGGGTACGCACGGCGCGGCCGTTTTTGACCAACAGCCCCGTGTAACCCGCCCCGATAAAGTCCATACTAAAGCCGGCCCAGCGTTCGGGTGTGACGGTTTGAATCAGGGGAGAAGCGTTGTTCATGACAGGGAGTTGAGGGAGGTTTGATTCTATTTTTAGGGTAACAAATTGCTGGCGGCGAGCGATCGGGCGTTGTGCCGGTTTCGCAACCTCTATTCTATACTTCTGGACTCCCCGCGATTCAGGCCGGACTGGATCTAGCTTGCATCTAGTTGATGGTGGGGGCGATCGAAATACTGTTCGTAGGGTGCGTCAGATCCGAAAAACTTGTTGAAATCGAAATAATTAATGTCTGACGCACTCTACAATTTGCTATAACTGTGACTATTTTTGCTAAGATTAAAGAGCTTAAAAATTACCAATTAAGAGCCTTTAACTAAGATGTCTAAGGAATCAGTCATCACAGAACATATCGAAATTACGCCTGGGGTGCTTGGTGGTAAACCGTGCATTGCCGGTCATCGAATTGCTGTAGCACACATCGCCGAAATGTATCTGAAAATGGGGATTTCTATAGAAGAAATCGCGGGCAAATACGATCTGCCACTCGCCTCGGTTCATGCAGCAATGACCTACTATTACGATCGTCGAGAAGAAATCGATCGTCGCACGGCTGAAAGTCGAGCTATTGTGGAAGAATTAAAGCGCAATAGTCCACCATCTCCGTTACAAGAAAAATTGAGGGCAATTAGAGGTGAGTGAGCAAATTCGTTTTCATTTAGACGAACATATTGACTCTAATATTGCGCGCGGTTTACGTCGTTACGGGATAGATGTTACAACAACAGTTGATGCGGGGTTGCGTACTAAAAGCGATGAGTCACATCTGGCATTTATTCGCGAACAGCAGCGCGTGATAGTAACTCACGATGACGATTTTTTAATTATGGCAAGCGATACCACAGATTATCCGGGGATTGTCTATTGTCCTCCTAATTCTCGTTCTGTGGGCGAGATTATCCGTAGTTTGATTTTAATTTATGAAGTCTATGCACCTGAAGAAATGATCGGGAGGATTGAATATATTTGACATGATTGTAAGCCGATCGCACTTTCGGACAATAAGGGCGATCGAGCTTTGACGAGTTTTCATAGATGCCGACACTGAAAGTCACATCGCACTTTGGGAAAAAAGACCATCGCCCCTAAGAAGAAAAGGGGCGATACCACTACATTTTAAAATGGAATAGGAGGAAGTGGCACATCAGGCAACAGAGGAATAGGAAGTTCTGAAGGTGGCTGTGGTATATTTATAGGCCCAGGCGGACTCTCAAGACGTTGCTGATTAGGCAGCAAAAGCCTTCCAGTTGTGATACTGGAAGCCGGAACATTATTCAGTTGCGCTAATGGTTCACCTGTACTTCTAAGACTAAGTAAGGTAAAAGCACTGCTCGATTCAATTAAAATGTCACTGATACTTACACCTGCTGGTACTTGGATGAAATCGCTTCCATTTCCAAAGTCGGTGATGATATCTAAACCGCCACCTATTGCCAAGGCAAATATATCGCTTCCTTCTCCGCCGGTAAGTGTATCCCTGTCCCTATCACCTGATAGAAAATCATCTCCAGCATCGCCAAATAGTTGATCGGTACCTCTCCCACCAAATAAACTGTCGTTGCCGTCTCCGCCTCTGACGGTATCCGCATCTAGATCACCTCGAACTAAATCGTTGTCAATGCCTCCATCAACAAAATCGCTATCTTTGCCACCTATCAGGGTATCGTTACCAGCACCGCCTGAAATGCTATCTTGACCGTCGTTTCCCAAAATTAATTCGCTGTCAGCAGAGCCTATGACTGTATCATTGCCACCGAGAACCCACGCGCCACCTGGAATATTTGTTAGTTGTCCTGGCGAGAGGGTGATAAATTCAGAGGTGTTATCGCCGAGTAAGCGAGAGATGCCGTTTTCTACGTTAGATTGTAATGCCATGTTTTGTGCTTCCCACTGTAGCCTTTAATGGATGTGATTGAGGTGTCTTATAGTTCTTCGTCTTCCTCAAAACTTAACTTATTTCTGATCCTTTATTGTCAGCAAGTCAATATCATTTCTATGTATTTTTTAAGATCCACTTACTACTCCTATTGTTTGGGGAATCAATCGACCATCACCCTTAACCAACGTTGGTCCTTGAGCAATCAGTTGGCTAGAGCCAGATCCATCAAGTTGCATTATTTTGTTCTCATTCACTCCAAAATCTTTTAGGATTTTAACTGCACCTGGTATAGTCTGAGTATCATCTTGTGATGTTAAAATTAAAACTGTTTCATTGCTACCATTAGAGTCCCGATCTTTAACACCGACATAAGTTCTACCATCTAAAGCATTTGGATTATTTTTTTGACCATTAGTCTGTATTGGAGCACCGACTAGCACCTGTGAAGCAGATGAATTCTTGATAGAATCAATATTGTCATTGAATTGAGTAATTGATGCCTGATTGTCCCATATTTCTAATTTCAATTTTGTTCCGATGTTTTCTTCACTTGTCCGAGAGCCATCGAATACTTGATTATCTATTTTGATGGGATAAGATAAGTTAGTATCCGTAGCTTGGTAAGCATTGCTCCAATGTTTATAAAAAGTAGTAAAAAATGCACCATTAGCTATCGAAAAAGCATTGGAATTGCTTGTTTTTAAGTCATTCCAGAAATCATCAATTTTTTTATGTTTAAATTCAGGGATAGTTCCACTGCTTGTATTATTATCCTTCTCACCGATTAGCAATTTTATGGAAGCACCTTGGCTCAAGTCTACGACCTGTACATAATCAGATTTGTTATTACCCTCGTATAGATTAACCCCCTGAGCACTCTTGATCGAAGTAAATCCATTAGGTACAGAATTTGATTGTGCCTGACCTGTCTTCTGCCAAGAGATATCGAAATAAGCCTTGCTATCTCTTTCCATATAGTAGGAAAACAACCAATATTTTCCATTATTTTCAGGCTTCCACTGAATCTCCTTGCCACCGTAAGCATCTTCCTTTCCCTCCCAATTTATGTATTCCCACTTGTCGCCATTAACTGGGAGTGCTGCTATATAATAACGATCGTCAGCCCTAACTTGGAATTTGTAACTTTGATCTTTTTCAAAATCGGCTTGTGTCAAAAAGCTCAATAAGAAGAAGTCATTGTTTACGCCATCACCGGGACTCCCATCTCCCCAATCCTTTGCAAAACCTTTTTTACCATCGATGCGGGTGTTAGAACCAAAATCTTTGTAACCATTACCATTCCATACTTGTTGCCATGACTTTGAATTACTATCCCAATTAAAAGCTTTGGTAGCCCATTTATTTTGAATATCAAAACCTGCCTTCTCTATCGAAATTGTTTGCCCATTGAATAGAACAGTCCCAATATCATCCTCACCCTTCAACCCCTGAAGCTCACCCTCACTCAACTCCTTCCCCTGAACGATCGCCCCAAAAATCGCCCCCTCATCTCCCGGTGAATCCGTAACATTCAACCGCGCATCAACAGAGTGCCCGATTTCTTCCAGCAACACATCCGCAACCGCCGCCGGATTCGCCGCATTCTCAGTCAAAAATTCCTTCGATAAATAAATCGTATCCGTCGCCGCAGCAAAAGCCCCATTCGCCCCACCAATCTCAGCAGACGAGACAACCTTCACTGGCGGGATATCGCTAAAATCTCCCTGAAACCATTCTTCTGCTAAGGTTTTCGCAGCCGCAGCATCCCAGTTTTCCGCAAAAGCCACATTCAGCTTAGCCGCGAAATCTGGATCGGCCGCAAACTTACTCAAATCCCCATAAACCTCTGACATCGCCTGACCTGTTAGCAAATCGACAGAGCTATCCGGTAAACTGCTGTTGGAGTCGGTTGTCAGCGCGCTAGCCATCAGAGTCGGCGAAGCGTCAGGCAAAATGATATTGTCATAGGCTTCTGGCGTTAAAGTCGGGAGATTAACTTCTTGACCGACACCCCCCGTTAGGACGCGGTTAGCATCTAGCTGCGGGATAATAGCCTTAGTCGGTTCTAGGCTGGCATTCCAAGGAGCGATCGCACTTTCGTTATTAAATTCAGGCGTGAAAAAATTAGACACGTTATTTCCTCGTGTTGATTAGAGACAAGTACATAGACTTGCCTGTGTTTGCTTAGACTAAATAAACAAATTGTTCTAAAAGCCGATCGGCCGTAGGCGTAAGCCGGGGCGTAGCCATCGCCCTAATCCACCATGAGCCCCGACGAACCGCAACAGTAGCGGTGCTTCTAAGGCTCTATTTATCTATCAGGCTCAGTCCCCAAGTTTTATGCAAAATACTGTTTTTTGTTACAAAACTTTACATAATCTTTCCCGACGCTGGCAGATAGTAGGTTTGAGCTGAATTAGAGCGATCGCCCTAATACACCCGCAAGCCCCGATGAACCGCAACAGTAGCGGTGCTTCTCAAGCTCTATTTATCTATCAGGCTTAGTCCGCAAGTTTTATGCAAAATACTGCTTTTTTGTTACAAAACTTTACTTAGCGCCGTCAGACGTTCGCAGATATTAGCTTTGAGGTTGGTTGCAACGATCGCGCCATCACTGAATCTGAGTATCTCTACTCGGCATCACATCTCGTCAACAAGCTCAACCCTAGTTAATATTTGTAACATTACACTAGGCAAATCAAAAAGTAAACTAACAAACACTAGCAATTTCGGTTATGCTATCGTTAGTCACATCTCAACACATCCGACAATGGCATCCAAGGAAGACTTATTTGCCGAAGCCGCCAAAAACTGGGACTTAGAAAGGCTTTACCAAGCTTTCGCAGAAGCTAAACGGCAAATCTCCCCCCGATCGCGCCGGGGACTTACAGAAACCGAAAAACTCTACCTCCGAGGCTTGCTTTCCGGTTGCAGTCCCGCCGAAATCGCCCGCCAACTGTTTCAGACTTCCAAAAGTGCTGAGGTTTATCTATGTAAAACTTTATACCAATATGTAAAAAAAATCGCAGATGTACCTAACGAACCTGTCGGAAATTGGCGCAATATTTGCGATCGGCTACAGGAAGCCGGATATAAAACTCAGTCTTCTCCTGAATTTAAAATAAATAATTCTGTACCTACAGAAGCATTAGTAAAAATAGTTAATATAGGTTTTAAAGAAAGTACAGTATCAATTGATATTAATATTCGACTAGAATTCCCCTCAACTTCAGAGACTCCAAAAACAGAAGACTTGGATAAAAAAGACTAGATGGGCGATCGCACCTCAACCAACCAATCTAACTGAAGGGCGTAAAGCGCCGCTATCCTATAGAGAATCGCCTACAATAGAATAAACACCCCTCATCTCAAACACCATGCAAATTGTTTTGCCACCTGAAGCCGAAGCCCTCGTGCAGCACCAACTCACCAGCGGCAAATACAACAGCGCGATCGACGTTATCCTTGCAGCCATTAAACTACTCGAACAACAGCAAGACATTTATTAAGGACGACTGCAAGAACTCCAACGAGACGCACTGATTGGACATCTTGCATCCCAACGCGGTGAAGTCGTAGACGGTGCAACCGCAATGGCACAAATTCGAGCTAATTTGCGTTCGCGTTACACTTCCTCAGAAGCATGAGTCCACAATGCAAGCCTCACCCAACCCGCAATTCAAGACATCGAGCAAATTGCAGACTACATCGCTAGTCGATCGGGACTGGAGCGAGCCGATCGCTTTTTAAGCAATCTTGACGCTAAATTCGCCAAAATTGCTCAATTTCCCAATATTGGACGACAAAGAGACGAAATTTTACTATAGCTTCGCAGTCTCTCCACAGACAACTATCTCATCCTCTATATGATGATCGGACAAGATGTAGAGATTTTTCGAGTAGTCAGTGGTTATCGAGATTTGTCAGCCCTGTTCGCCGATGCTGATGATTGAATTTAACTAAACAACGATCGCCCTTTCATTCACCGCACCAAAAAAGCTGCACACTCAACATGAGAAGTCTGAGGAAAGAAATCCGCCGGCTGCACTCGCGCTAACTTATAATCCCCATTTTCGCACAAAATCTTCAGGTCGCGCGCCAAAGTAGCAGGCTTGCAGCTAACATAAACAATCCGATTTGGTTGCATTTCCTTGATAGCTTCCAAAACCGCGCGATCGCACCCTTTCCTCGGCGGATCTAGCAGCACAATATCCGGTGTCAATCCCAAGGAAGGCAGCAAACTCTCTACAGTTCCGGCGTGAAACTCGACATTTTTCAAATCATTTAACTCAGCATTTAATTGGGCTTGTTCGATCGCCGCCGATTGCACTTCTAAACCTATAGCTATTTTTACTTTTTTTGCCAGCGGCAAAGTAAACGTCCCAATTCCGCAGTAAGCGTCAACCAAAACCTCATTTCCCTGCAAACTTAATTCCCCTACAATCACCTCCAACAACGCTTCAGCAGCCTCTGTATTTACCTGGAAAAAAGTATCTGCTCTTAGCTGAAAATTCAATCCAGCAAATTTTTCTCGTAAATAAGATTTTCCGGCAATGCAGCGAGTTTCTGTACCAAAAATCACATTAGTTTGAGCCGGATTTATATTCAAACAAACACCTGCAAGTTGAGGATATTGTTTCAGCCACTCAGATGCTTGTTCTTCGATTCCCGGCAACTCTCCAGTGCGAACTATTAAAGTTAGCAGCATCTCGCCGATGCGCCGTCCGATCCGCAAGGACAAGTGACGCAATTCTCCTGTATGTTTCTTTTCGTCGTAAACAGGCCAATCCCGCCAGTGGATGTCTTCTTTGACTTCTTTTAATAACGGATTGAGGCGCGGGTCTTGCACCGGACACTGATTGAGATTGACTAATTTGTGGGTGCTTTTTTGATAGTAACCTGCTTGCACTTGACCTGTAGCAGAAATTGCCACGGGATACGTCGCTTTGTTGCGGTATCCCAAAAATTGGGGATATCCTTCTATTTTTCCAGTTAAAATTTCATTGACTTGCAAATTGCTAAATCCGCCAATTCTTTCTAAGGCTTGAATGATTTGATTTTGCTTGGCTGCAAGTTGATATTGATAGTCTACGTGCTGCCACTGACAGCCACCGCACTTGTCGGCGACAATGCAGTTAGCTCGGATGCGGTGTTCGGATGCTTCCAGAAGTGTGTCCAGCTTGCCTGTAGCGTAGCTGGATTTGACTTGCACGAGGCGGACAAGGATTCGATCGCCCGTCACGGTATCGGGCACAAACACCACGAGCTCGCCGAAGCGGCCAACTCCGTCGCCGGTGTCTGTCAAGCCGGTAATCTCTATCTCAATTAGTTGACCTTGCTGGCAGTGATTTGCCAATTTCGTCGAGTTTGGGGTGGGGAATTTAGATTTGGTCACAAGTAGTCGTGGTAGGATTTAATATGGTAATGCAATATCGCTATCTGTTTCCTCAGAGTCAGTCGTAGCGAAGCTGGGCGCAAGCCATCGCGCTCAAGCTCAATTACAGGATGTCTTCCTGCTTCCGAACCCCTTGCTGCTACAGCCGCGAGCTTCAACCGGGGAGATTGCCCCCGATCGAGCCTGTGCGATATGCTATTGGGGCCGGGGAGACCAAAACTCGCCCTTACAGTCTAAATGTCTGCCGGCATTCAAACTCTCAAGCGCAGTTTTTGAATTTTTCCCGAATTTTTCCCGAATTTTTCCCGAATTTTTCCCGAATTTTTCCCACAGTACCTTGGGGCACAAGGAAACTGGCTTAGTCACTAAGCATAACGCTTGCGGAGATTTACCACCTACTTCTAAGATTGATCAATGTTAGAATCAAAGTAAATCGCCTAACCAAGAATCTCATCTTTAAGAGATGGGAATGTCAATTAATCTTACTCTCAAATATCCTCAATTTTTTGAATAACAATGAGCGTAGTTAGCCAACTAATTCTCCAAGCCGACGACGAACTTCGCTATCCCAGTACCGGCGAACTTCAAAGCATCAAAGATTTTTTTAAAACCGGAGAACAGCGGGTGCGTATTGCTACTGCGCTGTCTGACAGTGAGAAAAAAATTGTTGAACAAGCTAGCAAAAAACTCTGGAAAAAACGACCTGATTTTATCTCTCCTGGGGGCAATGCTTACGGCCAGCGCGAACGGGCTTTGTGTCTGCGCGACTACGGCTGGTACTTGCGCCTGATTACCTACGGTATCTTGGCCGGTGACAAAGAGCCGATCGAAAGTATCGGTTTGATTGGCGTTCGGGAAATGTACAATTCTCTGGGCGTTCCTGTTCCTGGCATGGTGGAAGCTATCCGCTGTTTGAAGGAAGCTGCTTTAGCTTTGCTCAATCAGGATGATGCTAAGGAAGCTGCTCCTTATTTTGATTATATCGCTCAAGCAATGTCTTAATTGTTTTGGCGATCGTTTTCGCGACTGATGTGGCGGAGCATTCGCGGGTGATTTTTGGGGCGATTGGATCTCGCAATTGCTCGCAAATGTTTCGCTTCTGTTTTTGGAAAGGAAATCTGCCTAATTTCTGTTAGGAAGCAATGCAGTTTAAGCTTTCCCAGATTTCGAGAACTTCTTGTTTTTCAAGGCATATTTGCTTGAGAAAGTCAAGTGTTTTTGGGAGATATTGTTTTTGGAATTTGCGGCTGTCGTAGTGAATGGATGTTTTGAGCTGCGAGAGTTCTGCAAGAGAGGGACTGGTTTGGATGTGATGGGCGATCGCATTTTGCCATTCTTCCAGCCTGCGGTACGAGATAAATTGTCCGCCTCTGTCGAGCCGATGCACGAAAACCACGAAAGCCCAGGATTCGACTCGCTTAATTTGATTGGGGCTGATTTTGAGCAGTTGGGCGATCGACCGAACAGCGATCCGGAGCTTTTTCGAGGGTTGGACGCGGCGAAATAGTGCTGTCATGGCTGTATACTAAGGGCTTGAGAGGCAAGTTCTGTTTAGAGTCAATTATATATTAATATATCAGACTCTTATTGCACAAGTGAAAGAAAACTTAATTTAAACTTCTTAAGCTCAGATGTTGCTCGTGCAACCCTCAATCATTGATGCTGTGATAGTTTGAGAGTTAACGTAGGTGGGAAAAATGTCAAGACTCTCTAACAAGGTTGTGGTAGACAAACAGCAGGAATTGCGTCCCGTTCGCTTCACTGAAACGGGGCGGATGCGTTTGGGGAAGATTTTAAAAGCAGCAAGACAGACAACAGGTTGGTCTGTCAGCGAAACAGAGTTCAAAACAAAGGGATATGAAGAGGCGCTGTTCACAGCTACAAATCAACCCGTACCCAAAGATGTTGGTATCAGTGCCGCCACAGTCAACCGCTACGAACGCGGGAAGTTGGATAATCTAGATTGGCGATCGCTCTCCCTATTATGCTTTGTCCTCAAGCCGATCGATCCGGTGACAGGAGAAGCCCTGGAACCCACAAATGCCCTTTATATAGCTTGCGAACATCCGCCGTACAACGATGCAAAGCTCTATGAGTAGTTGATATCTGAACTTATTAAACCAAATTAGTTAGATTTGGAGTTTTTAACCGCAGAGAGCGCAGAGGGCGCAGAGGAGGATAAATGAGAGAGATTAATCATTCTGATACCCACGGATTTGATGTTAAGCATCGCCTTTTTGTTTCGCCAGCATTGCTTTAGCTTGCTGCCACAAAGCATCTAACTCTTCGGGCGGATAATCCGACAAAGGTCGATCGCACGCAGCCTCCACCCTAGCAAACCGCTGCACGAAACGATCGTTCGTTCCCTGCAAAGCAGCCGACGCATCTAAATCGTACCAGCGAGCCAATTGAACCAACACAAACATAATATCTCCCAATTCCGACTCCTGCGCGGCCTTATCCTCGTGTTTGAGAGCGTGTTCAAATTCCGCCATTTCCTCGTGAAATTTATCCCAAACGCCCTCTACATTGTCCCAATCAAAACTCACCTCCGCAGCTTTTTGAGAGATTTTTGCGGCGGCCGTGATTGGCGGCAAAGTGCTGGCATAACGGCTCATTTTTGAGGCTAAACTTGGCGGTTTTTCCAAATTTGTACCTTTTTCTGCTGCTTTGATTTTTTCCCAGTTTTCGTTGACTTCATCCACGCTGTTGACTTCCACATCCCCGAAAACATGGGGATGTCGCCGAATCAGTTTTTCGGTAATTCCCCCAGCGATTTCTGCCAAGGTAAATTGATCGGATTCCCTGGCAATTTGAGCTTGCAGAAATACCTGTAACAGCAAATCTCCCAATTCTTCGACGATCGCATCTTGATCTCCTTTGCGAATTGCGTCGGCGGTTTCATAGGCTTCTTCGATGATGTGAGGAATTAGGGTTTGGGGAGTTTGGGCTAAATCCCAAGGACATCCGCCGTCGGGCGATCGCAACGCAGCCACAACTTCTATCAAGTTTTCCAATTCAGCGAGCGATCGACTGTGGGAATTAGACATTAGAATTCACCTGTTAGATTTGCTAGATGTGCGGCGGGGAGCTTTGCTTTTGCGCCTCTTAATTGTCTTGGGAGGGCGCAACCCGCTCAATCCTTTCTTTTTGAACTGTTTGTAAGCAGAACCACCCCAATCGCTCAAATAGTGGCTCATCGCGCCCAATTCGAGACCGACGTAGATGGCTATAAATTCGATGTAGTGTTCCGAGATCGATCGACCCCAACCCAAAACCGCTTCCTGCCAATTTCCGGCTAAGTTGCCAATTTTTTCGGCGATTGTCAATCCCAAGACTCCTATAACGGTGATCCAGATAGCGAGGTACAAGATTCGCAAAGCCGTGCCGATCAGAGGCCCGTGGGACAAAAAAGAGCGGTGGCGCAGGCTTTTTTGGTAGGGAAGCCAAATAAATTTGAACCATCCCCAGCGCTGATACTGACAGGAGTAGATATCTAAATCCGGACCAAACATCAGTCCGCCGATTAAGAAGCTGCCGGAAACCAGCAAAGTCAGATTGCTGTTTTGAGTATGGCCAAAGGTGACGCCTGCCACCAGGGGCAAACTCCATAGGGTTATTCGATCGTGCGTGCGGCCAGAGGGCATTAAAAGTTTATGATTTTTTTAGTTGATCTTTCTGGGGTATTGTGATATGATAAGTCCCTGTAAGCGCAATTGGGCGATTAGCTCAGTGGTAGAGCGCCTGCTTTACACGCAGGATGCCGTAGGTTCAAATCCTACATCGCCCATACCAAAAGTCAATATCAACACTTAAATCCGTTTTTAGCCGTCAAGCCGAGAACGGCTTTAAGTGTTGCTGTTGACGGTTGACTTTTGAATTTGGTGACGAATAAATTTAACATTCTGTGGCAGATGTCCCGCAAATAGGTACTCAATGCAGGAAAATTAATTCATAGATTTTCCTTTTTAGAAGCCTGTATATGAAGCCTAAAATAACTAGCCCGATCGCCTGGAAGCAAGCTGAACTTCTCATGCAGCCCGCCATGATCCGAGTGATCGACAATATCCGCAAACAATTAGAGGACTCCGCCTGGACGGGAACTTATCACAACGTCGAGGTTCCCATTCCCGGCTATCAACTAATTTTAGAGCATCAAGGCGAGCAAAAATCCGTCGATATTTGGGAACTTTGCTATCGCATCTGCTTTGTCAACTACCCGCCAGCCCACACTCCAATGCAAAGCCAGGAAGTCATAATTGATACTAGCTTGATTGAAGATGACACTGGCGATGTAGATTGGAATCGTCTTGATGCCAAAGCCAGCCAATTAATCCAAGAAATCTTCGCTAATTTAGGCAATTAGTTATTGGTTATTGGTTAGTAGTCATTAGTCAACAGTCAACAGTTAACAGTTAACAGCCAACAGCCAACAGTCAACAGCCAACAAAATCTTATGATTCAAGAATTGCACGACATTCAAGCCGCAGCAGGCGCTACATTTGCAGAATTAACAACCACAGAAACAGTCCCAGTCAGTTTTGGTAATGACGCAGCAGCCATCGCAGCAACTAAACAAGGTGTGGCTTTGTACGATCGCACTCACTGGGGACGCATTCAAATCTCCGATAGCGATCGCCTGCGGTTCCTGCACAATCAAAGTACCAATAACTTTAACATACTCAAACCCGGTCAAGGTTGCGACACCGTTTTCCTCACATCCACCGCCCGGACGATCGACCTCGCCACCGCTTATGCTACAGAAGATGCTGTAATATTGCTAGTTTCAGCCAACCGCCGCCGCCAACTTCTCGAATTGCTCGATCGCTATATTTTCCCAATGGACTGCGTAGAATTAACAGATATAACCGATACAACAGTTACCTTCAGTCTCCTCGGCACCGAAAGCACTCAACTACTAGAAAAACTCGGAGTTACCGAACTTCAAAATCAACCCTACGCTAGTCACAAATCGATAAATTTCGCAGGAATGAACATCCGAGTTGCTGTTGGTAGCGGTTTAGCAACTCCTGGATACACCTTAATTGCAGCAGCCAGCGATGCAGCCCGCTTGTGGACTGAGTTAGTTAAAGCTGGGGCCGTACCAATGGGCGATCGAGTCTGGGAACAACTGCGAATCGAACAAGGCCGCCCCGCACCCGACTTTGAACTCACAGACGATTACAACCCCCTAGAAGCGCGCCTTTTACACACAATTACTTATGACAAAGGCTGCTACATCGGCCAAGAAACAATTGCCCGATTGAACACTTACCAAGGAGTAAAACAGCAACTTTGGGGGGTGCAATTGAGCGGGTATGTTGCACCGGGTACTGTGGTGACAATCGGAGAAGAAAAAGTCGGCAAACTTACCAGTTTAACTGAGACTGAATCTGGATTTTTTGGTCTGGCTTATATCCGTACTAAAGCTGGAGGCGAAGGATTAAAAGTTCAGGTAGGAGAAATTTCCGGGGAAGTGGTAAACGTACCTTTTTTAAGTTTATAGCCACAGGAAGAATCGAATAGATATAATTCCTGTAGGGGCGGGTGCACTAATAATAATTGCCTAAAACCGACAATCTCATAAACCCGCCCGATCGGTGACGATCGGCAATTAACCGAACTTGATATTACGAAAGTTTTCTTAGCGAATTCTGACAAATCCCCCCTTTTCAATCATTTCCTGGCCCTGTTCTGTCAGCAGTAAATTGGCATAAGCTTCTCCAGCTTGTTGATCGACTTGATTGTTCTTTTTAACAACTACAAACAATCGTCGAGTTAAGGGATATTCTGCGCTTGAAAAAACTTCTGTATTCACTTCATTACGCTTATAAGGACACTCAGACAGTGGCACAAAAGGTAGTTTGTAAGGTGGAATTAGTTGATTCAAGTTCCGACCAAGCGGTAATGTTTTAACTTGACATTGCGATACCAATAATGGAGCAGAAGCTTCAAATATTCCTCCTGGATCGACGGCAACTTTACGAATAGCATCGGTAGGGGTTGATACTATTTGACGATTGTTTCCTTGCTCGCCTTGTATGGCATAAAGATTAATTCTCAAATTAGGGCCGCCAAGTTGATTCCAATTGGTTATTTTACCTGCATAAATATCATCTTTTTGCTGCATTGTTATGCCTGGAATATTTAAGCTTGGGTGAACTGCGATCGCCCTCCCATCAATTGCTACTGGAACTTCTACTAAACTAAAACCTCGTTGTTTTGCTTGTTCGTATTCCTGATCTTCAACTGGGCGAGAAGCATGAGAAAAAGACA
The DNA here is from genome assembly GCF_015207455.1 of Microcoleus sp. LEGE 07076. GTDB lineage: Bacteria > Cyanobacteriota > Cyanobacteriia > Cyanobacteriales > Microcoleaceae > Microcoleus. The sequence goes on along the minus strand of NZ_JADEWV010000009.1, from coordinate 21,140 downwards.
ATTGATTGTCTAATAACATACGGATACCTGAACCAGTGCTAGGCTTACCTTGATTCGTTTGAGTGTAGCGCAGTTTAAATTGAGGCCAAACGGTTTGAATTTTTGGGTCTAAATCGCGTCGGATTGTGGCCCAAGTCGTGCTACCGCCATAACTAAATAGTTTGTTTGGGACGTTTTTGACTTGAGTAAAATTTTTACCGTTAGATTGGTCGGTTTGATTGGTTAAAGGCACAATTTTGTAAGCATAATTACTTGTAAACCACCAAAAAACCAAACCGATTAAGCCACTGGTAATTGTGAGGGCTAAAACTAGAGATGCTGTTTCGTTTTTTTTAGTCATAAGTGAATAATTTTGACGTGAATTAAAAGATGAGGGAAAGTTTGTGTAGCGGCGATACCCAGTAGTTTCCCCGATTTCGAGCGCCGAATCATCGCCGAATTATCTTGATTTAAATTATCACATATTCTTCAGTAAATTCAGTTTGAGTAACTTCTGGATTCGCCTCCAATGGGTCGCTGTAATAAGCATCAATATGTGCGATGAAACCTTCCCGATAAGCTTTCAGATGCGATTCAAGTGCTTCGATATCCTGCTCTTTTGTCGCGTAACTGCTATCTCTTCTAAATTGACCAAATTCCTTAACAAAAGCCATATCAATTTGCCACAAAGCTGCATCAATCGGACGATATCCCAAATCAACAATATCGTAAGCTACGAATCCTTGGGACTTCATAAAACTCATTACATCATACATTTGACCGAACAAAGTAACTTCGACAATGACATATTCAGTCTGCTGCAAAATCTCCGTTGCTCCCGCTAAAACATCTAATTCCTTGCCGTCTACATCAACCTTAATTAAATACGGGCCCGGCAAATTTCTTTCCTTGCATATGCCATCTAGAGTAATAGCTGGGATCTTTCTCAAATCAGGATTGCTGCTATCAGTAACGGGATTTTTAGAAACCGAAGAGTGCACCATACCTGGACTGACACTGAGAGTTAAAACTCCTGATTCTTTGGCCGCAGCAGCAATAATGTATTCTGCATTTTTGAGCTTGCGGCAAATTTTGGCGAGGTAAGGTTCATTTTCGACGATGGGTTCAATTAGCAAATGTCGCGCATTGGGGAAAGTTTCGTAAAGGTTAAATGTTCCCAAGGCTGCACCGACATCTATCACAGTTTTTGGCTCAAAACCTAATTTTTTCGCCAGTACCAGGCTACCTGTCATCGTGTTTCTGACAATTCCTGTTTGTTGTTCGCTCATAATATTTATATCCTTTTGACAAAAAATGGCTACACAATAAATGTGATCTTTGTGTATAATACAATTGCGATCGGGTGCTGATCTCTTAAATTGTCGAGAGGTAGCTAGAGATTGTTGGTGGCGACACATCCTACGACTGATTTTTTTAAATTGATTGTAGTTATTGTAGGGTGCGTTAAGTCAGAATGTTACGATCGCCAACTCAGAATTTGCGCCCTGACGCACCCTACAGTTAGCTACTATTTTGCAGGCTTCTGTGCCTTTTTTTCCGCTTCCATAGATTGCAAAGCTTCGTCGAGAATGGCCCGGGCTTCCTCAGCTTTACCTCTAGCTTCTCGATAGCGGACATTAGCTTGAGCGAAGTTTTTGAGAACCTTGAAACCATCTTTCAGACTACCAATTTCCTCCGCAGTCACAGGCTCATCTGTAAACAAAATGTCGATCGCCTCCCGGATTTTGAGGGCTTCTTCCCGGGATTCCATCACCTTCAATTTGAGACTTGCCAAATTGCTCAAAATCTGCACTGCTTCAGTAATTGCGTCCTCGCCGTCAGACACAGCAGCATCTTCCATAACTTCAACAAACTGCTTGGGCCCAAATCCTTCTGCGAGCTCTGTAGGTAGCTTACCTTCATCCATCAGCAGCATCAGCTTATCCATCGCATCTTCGCGGGCTTTGGCTGAATCTTTCCCTCTGACAGTTAAAATAATTTCGGGGCTTTGAGGAAGTGTATAACGAACCATCTTTTGACCACAAGTGTGCGACAACAATTGAATGATATTTTATCTTGATTCGATCGCCTGTTGCAGCGATCGATCCACTCCCTTACCAACCGCTTGCCAAAAACTGACACATATACACTCAAAAGGAACAATCGACCATGAAAGATAAAATTCTTAACTTCCTCAACTTGATTCTAGTAGCCGATGTGTTTTTCGTCTTTGCTATTTTTGGGTGGTTTGCGATCGCCGTAGCTGGTCGATCGACCGGAGTGAATCTCGGTTTCGATTTGTGGTACAGTCTCTGGCAGCCCGTATTCAATCCCGCCCTCGGAATTCTGATGGGCGGTGCAATTCTCAGCGGTATCATTAACCAAGTTTCTAAACGCCTCAATCCCAAGTAAAATTTATATTGTATTTGATTGAGACGGTGATTTGGGATGCCAGAGCCACTAAATTAGGTCGAAAATAAGGATTGGACGATCTGGTTCTAAAAATATCAACCCATGTTTTGAGTAACAAAAGTCTGGTATTAATTATGGGAGAACAAAAGTGTATCGGCATTCTCACTAGCGGAGGTGACTGTGCAGGTTTAAATGCAGTGATTCGAGCCGTTGTTTACCGTGCAACGGCAACTTACAATTGGAAAGTGATGGGCATTCGTCAAGCCACCAACGGATTGATGAGTCGCCCCCCTCAAGCAATTCCTTTGAATATTGAGAAAGTAGACTCTTGGCTCACCATTGGCGGTACAATGCTGGGTACGACAAATAAGGGCAACCCTTTTGCCTTTCCAATGGCTGACGGGACTGTGCGCGATCGCTCCGATGACATTATCGAAGGCTATCATATGCTGGGTCTGGATGCCTTAATTGGCATTGGGGGCGACGGTAGTCTCGCCATTCTCAGGAAGATTGCAAAACTAGGTAATTTAAATTTAGTTGCTATCCCTAAAACTATTGATAATGATGTCGGAGTTACCGAGCGATCGATCGGTTTTGATACTGCTGTCAATATTGCTACAGAAGCACTAGATCGCTTGCATTTTACAGCGGCAAGTCACAGCCGCGTGATCATTGTTGAAGTCATGGGACGCGACGCGGGACATATTGCAATTAGTGCCGGAATTGCTGGGGGAGCTGATATAATTTTGATTCCCGAAATTCCTTACAAAATTTCCCAAATCTGTGCCAAAATTCAAGAACGCCAAGAGCGGGGAAAAACCTACTGTTTAATTGTAGTAGCGGAGGCAGTTCGCACGGAAGCAGGCGAGTTAGTAATGCATACAAATCGCTTAGGTCAAAGTCGATTAGGCGGAATAGGTCAGTATTTAGCTGATACAATTTCGGAATGTAGCGGTGCAGAAACCCGCGTTACCGTTTTGGGACATACTCAACGGGGGGGAACACCTTCTTCGCTAGAAAGATTAATTGCTTCTGCTTTTGGGGTGGCAGCAGTTGATTTAATTGCTCAAGAGAAATACGACTGCATGGTATCTTGGCAACAGCGAGAAGTTGTCAGCGTTCCATTGGAAGATGCGATCGCCAAATACAGAGCTGTAGACTTTGAAGGTACTCTGGTAAAAACTGCCCGCGGTTTGGGAATTTGCTTGGGAGATTAGACTGTAGCAGTTTTCAATTTTGGTGAAAAACGTCTAGCAATTACATTGCTGAGACACTCAGACTCGCTCAACCGAGTTTGTTAACCGAGATAGATGGTTTCTGGCTAATATTTTGATGAGAAAACCCGGTTTCTGCATACCCATAAATAAGTAGTTTCTAGGGCGTGTACTGCACCCCCGACAATATCGCCATAGGGTGCAATCCGCCCAAAATTCCGATCGCCCGCCTGTCAGTTTCGATGCCGCAGAGGTACGATGGAATAGAGGGAAAAAGGCCAAGCGCGGTAAGGTTAAGCTTGGCGATAATACCCACAGGAAGGGAAAAATGACACTTAACTTGCGGCGACCGATTTTGATAGGCGGAATAGGACTTTCAGCAGCGCTGTGGCTGTTGGAAACTCTACAGCATTCGGGTTCAGAAATGGGCGAAACGGCACTGATCGGCTTAGCGGCTGCCGGTGCGGGTTATTGGTGGTGGCGCCAACAATCCCCCAAACTCGAATTCGCACTCCCGCAACCTCTGGCCAACAGGGAAGCTGCGGAAAAAGCGATCGCCTCTTCCGAAGCCACTATTAACTTGCTAGCTCAGGAAGCTGAAAACTCGGCAAATCCGGCTAATCTAACAGCAAAGCTCGATCGGCTCAGAACCGAATTAGACAGACAAGACTTGCGGATAACCGTAACCGGCGGCAAAGCTGTCGGCAAAACTGCCTTAATTCAAGTTTTAAATTCTAATTGGGCATCCCAACAAGCGTCAAAGCAGATTTTCTCAGAAACAGCACCGCTGTTTACCAATACAACAAATGTCGATGCTAAAATCAGCGATGATTTAGTGTTGTTTGTGACAGCGGGCGACATCACGGATTCTGAATTTAAAACATTATCTCAGCTAATTTCAGCAGGTCAGCGCGTGCTGCTACTGTGGAACAAACTCGACCAATATTTGCCAACACAGCAGTCGCAAGTTTTGCAGCAGTTGCACCAAAGAATGCAAGGAATATTGGGAACAGAAGATATAATTGCGATCGCAGCTTCCCCAAATGCTATTAAAGTGCGGCAGCACCAAGCAGACGGCACTGTTAAAGAACGGATCGAAAATCAAGTTTCTCAACTCGAACCGCTGACAGCAAGATTGACTCAAATCGTAACCCAAGAACGGCAACAGTTGGTCTGGGCCTGTGCCGTGCGCGAGGCTGCAAGTATTAAATTAGAAGCCAAAACTTTGTTAAATGCAGTCAGGCGCGATCGATCGATTCCCATCATCGAACAATATCAGTACATCGCCGCCGCCGCCGTTTTTGCTAACCCAGTTCCCGCCTTAGACTTGCTAGCAACAACCGCCATCAGCACCCAACTCGTCATCGACCTCGGCGCTATCTACCAGCAAAAGTTTTCCTTAGACCAAGCTAAAACAGTAGCCGGAACTTTAGCAAGCCAAATGTTCAAACTCGGATTAGTAGAACTGTCTACCCAAACAATTACTGGACTGCTGAAAAGCAATGCCGTCACCTATGCAGCAGGAGGCGCGGTGCAGGGAATTAGTGCAGCCTACTTTACCAGAATAGCCGGACTGAGTTTGATTGAATATTTCTCAACTCAAGAATTGGAAAATGCTAAAGGCATCTTCAATCTTACGGAACTGACGAAAACTTTGCAAGCAGTATTTATGCAAAATCAGCAAGTTTCCTTCTTGCAAGGTTTCATCAACCAAGTGGCGAGTCGTCTCTCGCCTCAAATGTCTGAGTCCCAGGCAGTAAATTCAGCGGCCAATTAAGTTGAAATAAAGCAACAGGCAAGATGCCTGTTCCACAAGAAAGTTTTGTTGATTGTGGAACGGGCATCTTGCCCGTTCAATATTTTTTGAAAAACTCCCTAATAAAAAACTAGAATTTTATCAAAAATTGTATTAAAATAAGAAATAGGATTTATGATTCGACGCTCAATTACATTGCTTAAAAAAGCCGATCGCCAATGGCTGACAATTCCATCCAAGAAAATCGCTTGTCCCTAGCCCGTGCCAGTTTGCGCGAAGCCCTCGCGCGGTATTCTCACTTGCGCCAAGGCAAAAAAAACTCGAACAACACAGAATTAGAAGCGGCGCTGCAAACTCAGTTAGATATCTTAAGTTACACCTCAGAAAAGCTAGAAGGCCATGTCATTCGCATTGCCACTTTTGGCATGGTAAGCCGTGGCAAATCAGCGGTACTAAACGCACTTCTGGGTGAAAAAATCCTGCAAACAGGCCCCCTCAACGGCGTTACTAAGTGGCCACGTTCGGTGCGTTGGACAATTCCTGCTCTTCAGGCCGCAGAAGCTACAGAAAAAATCCAAGTAGAATTAATTGATACTCCGGGAATTGATGAAGTTGGCGGCGAAGTGCGTGGCGACATGGCCAAACAAGTAACTCGCCAAGCTGACTTAATTCTGTTTGTGGTAGCTGGCGATATCACCCGCACTGAATATCAAGCTTTGTGCGAATTGCAAACAGCTCAAAAACCGCTGATTTTAGTTTTTAATAAAATTGACTTGTATCCAGAATTGGACAGAAAAGCTATTTACCAAAGTTTGCAAGCGCTGGGAAATTACGAACAGCTAGCAGCCGATTCGGCAACAGATGCCACAGATAGCGAAAATTCGGACGATCGACCAAACAACTCTGCCGATAAATCTACACCAAAATCCGCTCCTAAAACTGCCAAATCTTTAGAAATAGTCATGGTAGCCGCCGAACCCGCGCCGGTACAAGTGCGCGTCGAATGGTCCGACGGAAGAGTAACTAACGAATGGGAGTCGCCGCCCGCGCAGATAGACCAACTCAAACACAAAATTCTCACAATTCTTAACAGAGAAGGGCGATCGCTCCTCGCCCTCAATGCTTTAGTAGAAGCTAGAGATGCCGAATCAAACATTGCGCGTCAAGTTCTCAAATTGCGACAAGCAGAAGCCGACGATTTAATCTGGCAATTTGCCAAATATAAGGCTTTAGCTGTAGGCTTAAATCCCGTTGCTTTCCTAGATGTCATGGGAGCAACTGTCGCAGATTTAGCATTAATTCGCTCCTTATCCAGACTTTACGGTTTACCCATGACTGGTTACGAAGCGGGGAAACTTTGGCAGACTATTTTCTCTAGCGCAGGCGGCGTACTATTGGGAGAATTAGGTAGCAGTTTTCTCTTGGGATTTGGCAAAAGTGCCGCAGCAGCAGCTCCACAAATCGGCTTTTCTACTTTTGCCGGAGTCGCTGTCACTCAAGCTAGTTTAGCAGCTTACGGAACCTACGCCGTCGGTCGCGCCGCCCAAGTTTATTTAGAAAAAGGCTGCACCTGGGGCCCCCTGGGACAAGATACGGTAATTCAAGAAATTCTCGCCACCATCGAGCGCAATACAATTATCGATCGCCTCCAGCAAGAATTTAAAATATGACACAAACAACAGCCATTACAGAAATCATCCAAACTTTAGCAGATGTGGAATCTCGATTCAATATTGCGCGAACTGAATCAGAGGAATTTTTCCCAGAATGGTATACAGATTTACCCGAAATTACAGAAGCCGATAAAGCCGCGCTCAATTTAATTCGGCGCAGATATCTCTATCATTTAAATGATGGAAGCCTTACAGAAGGCACCGTCACGCTAATTATGGGTTCGCCTCTATTAGAACGAGCGGGTTTTTACGATTCACCTTTTAAAATGACTGCTGAAAAATCTGTACAAATTGTTTTAGATGAGCAGGATGAAGAAATAGAAACTCTCAAAGGACGGATTGATGTTTTAGTGATGCAAAATCAGTTTTGGGTGACACTTTTAGAGTCAAAGCGCACCACCATCTCAGTAATGTCTGCGCTTCCCCAAACATTAGCATACATGACAGCCAATCCCCGGAAGGATAGACCGAGTTTTGCTGCGATCGCAAATGGCAGTGAAATTGTATTCGTCAAGCTAGACTTTCAGAATCCACCTCAATATGACTTATCAAGAATATTTTCACCGCTTCCTCTAACCAACGAACTTTATACAGTGCTTCAAATCTTCATAAAAATTGGTCAACTAATTGCTCAGCCTTAAAAATATCTATAATTTCTCAGTTGACTAGGATGCGTCAGAACTGACGCATCCTACAACTAAAATCCAAAATCGAAAATCGTATTACCGTCCCGCAATTCTCACACCTTCCCTAAAATGAGCGATCGTGGCAATTATCGCGATAGAAAAGTAAAATAGTCTAATCAGCCAAAAACAAACCAGCATTGACCAAGAAACAATAGTCGGAGCAACACCTGTTAACTGCACAAATCTGGAATTAACTTTTTTTTCAAAGCTGTCTAAGTCTTTCATCTCAGATTGTTTCGTCGGAATCACTGGAAACTGACCGGTATATACGTAATAACCGAGAAAACCCTGCAATCCTACTTTTCTCTGCAAAAATGAGTTAGTTAATGTTGCTGTTTCCGCAGGCAATAGGTGATCCGATTCTGCTACTTTTTCTAACCAAGAATTATATCTAATTACTGGCGTACTCATGAAAACCAAGGGAACTACAACTATTAACAAAGCTGCACTAATTTGGCGACCGTATTGAGGAATCAAAAGTTTGGTAGCGACACCAAATCCCATGCCAATAAAAGCAAACACTAATATATTTAACAGTTCAATAATTTCGATGCCTCTCAACAAATCACCGATAATCAAAATTGTATATAATAATTTGTCTGCCAGTAGCAGAGCTGCGAACTTGATCAGAATTGAAACGCCTACAATAGTAGCTGCAATCGCCAGATACCCGATGCCACCTAGAACGTACAGTAAAATTGAACGGACTTTTTTTAATGACTGCATGGAATTATTCACTCTTGTGAAAATTTGGGAATCTGATTGAGGAAAAAAAATTGCTCAATATGGAATTCCAAATTAGACTTTTAAAATTGATTGGCTTGAGATTTTGAAGTCAATCTCTCATTGTTCAATTTTTCAATTGTTCAATTTTTCAATCGATCGACAAGTTCGCGCGCTGCCGCTTTTGCGACTTGTGCGATCCGTTCCTTCACAACATCTTCTGCGATCGCCTCCGGCTGTGGTTCCTCTTGGCGATCGAGCCCCAACCATAAAAGATACTCGATATTACCCGCCGGGCCAAGTAAAGGCGACCACGTTAAGCCACGCTGCTGCCATCCTAAAACTGTGGCTGCTTTCCACACTTGAAAAATCGCATCGGCTTGAGTTGCTGAGTCTCGCACTACGCCTTTTTTCCCGACGCGATCGCGCCCAACCTCAAACTGCGGCTTTACCAACAATACCGCTTCTCGCGGCGGTGCCAACAATTCCCACAGTGCCGGTAAAATCTTATCCAGGGAAATAAACGACACATCTACTACCGCCAAATCGGCTCGCGGTGACTCGCCGTAAAGCTCAACAGCAGTCATGTATCGCAAATTGGTGCGTTCTTTCAAAATTACCCTCGGATCGTTACGCAAGCGCCAATCAGCTTGACCGTAGCCAACATCTACGCCGTAGACTAGGGCCGCGCCGGCTTGCAGCAGACAGTCGGTAAAACCGCCCGTGGAAATGCCACCGTCGAGACAAATTCTGCCTGCAACGGGAATCGCAAAAACTTCTAAAGCTTTCGCTAGTTTGTCGCCGCCTCGGGAAACGTAGCGCGATCGCTCTTTAATCTGAATTTTTGCTGCAATGTCAACCTCAGTGCCCGGTTTGTCAACTACTTGTTGGTCGATCGAGACTTTCCCCGTCCGAATCAAGGCCTGAGCTTGCTGTCGAGAAGTGCACAAATTTAGGTCTACTAATAAAGTGTCTATTCGTTGTTTTGCCAAGGTTTTTAATCTGTACGGATCTGGTTTGGGACAGTATCAGATTACCACTTATACATTTGAGATTTGAGATTTGGGAATCACCCATCGCCTAAAGCTTTTGAGCGCGGATGTACAGTTGTATTTTTTGGGTAGCTGGTATTACCCAAAAACCAGACTGCCGATTTTTGGCGATTATTTTGGTTTTCCCCGCAGAATCACCGCCACCGATCCTCACCGCAATTGTTTCCCTGCTTTCGATGCGGGGCGATCGCCCCCACCTCATATTATGTGACACAGATCGCTCTCTGCGTGTAGTTTTATCACAGAGCGACAATTCCTAGAATCACATCAAAACTTTGGCAACTATCAGAGTATATAAATACAGGAAATGCGCTACAAACAAAATCAAGGCGAGCGAGCGTGAAAACAATCAACTTTCCAATTACAAATTCAGTCAACACTCAAGAAAATCCCTTAGCCTTCGTCAGCGGCGATATCGTCCACATTCTTTACTCCAACGGCGAAGTAGAAGCAACAACCACCGAGCAAATCGATCGCCGCCAAACCAAAAATCCTCTCGACAAATGCCTTGTCTGGGGATGTGTTGGTGATTTTTAACCCATAAAAAAAGATCGCTTCGAGGCACAAATCCCAAAAAAAGCGATCCGTTCAACAGTGGCTAACAGCAAGCGACAATGGCAATTTGCAGCTCAAACAACCAGCTTGCTTGACTTAAATATCTTGTTCGCTCAATTCGCGAATCATGTAATCAAAAGGCTGCTCCAGAAAAGACCCTACAGACAGACCCGCAGCTTCCACCTGAGCCTTAACCATCTCCTTCATAATCCCAATCCCCATCACCGTCGGGCCAATGGGAACGCTCAGAGAATTATAAGTTTCCCGCAAACCTTGGAGCACGCGCTCGTCTAACACGTCGGTACTTCCAGCCACCAAGGCGTAAGTAGCATAGCGCAAGTAGTAATCCATGTCCCGCAGACAAGCCGCGTAACGGCGAGTCGTGTAGGCATTTCCACCGGGACGGATCAGTTCCGGCTGTTCGGCAAATAACTGGATACCAGCTTGCTTGACAATCGCCGCAGCATTGCTATTAATCGCCGCCGCCGCCTGTACCCGTGCCGTGCCCGTTGCAAAATAAGATTTCAACCGATCGATACCATCTCGGTCTAAATACCTACCAGCAACATCATAATTTTCAATCAGACTCGTCACTGCATCGCGCATAAGTTTCTCTCCCAAAAATCTTTATCAATACTTTGCTATCTGAGATAGACCGCCTATTGTAGACTACTACAAATCGGCCTTTGATTAAGATTTGAGATAGGATTTGCACTCTCAGCAGTAAATCTCCGGCAAATGACCGCAAAATTCAGCCGCTTGCCTGGGATCAACAGCCGAAACACAGACAAGGCAACAATCACAAACTCTCTGACCGCACTGAGTCGATTTCAAATCTTTGTACTTTTTGTTACAAAGAGTTGGTAGATGAAAGCCTAGGATCGCCCAAACAGTCTGAAATCTGCCGTTAGCGAAGCCCTCGAACAGGATCGCCAAGAAACAACCAATATCAGGAGTAAGTCATGTTCCAGACACCCCAAGAAGCCTTAAACTACATAAAAGAAAATAAGATCCAGATCGTTGACCTCAAATTCATCGATATGCCGGGGATCTGGCAACACCTTTCCCTGTACCACGACCAAATCGACGAAACCGCATTCACAGACGGCGTACCCTTCGACGGTTCCAGCATTCGGGGCTGGAAAGCCATCAACGAATCAGACATGACGATGGTCATCGATCCTACCACCGCTTGGATGGACCCGTTCATGGCAGAACCCACCATCAGCTTCATTTGCAGCATCAAAGAACCCCGCACCGGCGAGCCCTACAGCCGCTGTCCCCGCACCATAGCCCAAAAAGCGATAGACTACTTGACGACGACCGGTCTCGGCGATACAGCATTCTTCGGCCCGGAAGCAGAATTTTTCATTTTTGACGACGTTCGCTTCGACCAAACCCAAAATTCCGGCTACTATTACGTAGATTCGATCGAAGGTCGCTGGAATTCCGGCAAAGAAGAAGCAGGCGGCAACCTCGGCTACAAACCCCGTTACAAAGAAGGTTATTTCCCAGTAGCACCAACCGATACCTCTCAAGACATGAGAACGGAAATGCTGCTGACAATGGCCAAGTGCGGCGTACCCATAGAAAAGCACCACCACGAAGTCGCCACGGGCGGTCAATGCGAACTCGGTTTCCGCTTTGCAACATTAGTCCAAGCCGCCGACTACTTGCTGACATACAAATACGTCATCAAAAACGTCGGCAAAAAATACGGCAAAACCATCACCTTCATGCCCAAACCGCTGTTTAATGACAACGGTTCCGGGATGCACGTTCACCAGTCGATTTGGAAAGACGGCCAACCTCTATTTGCAGGCGACCAATATGCAGGTTTCAGTCAAATGGGACTGCATTACATCGGCGGCATTCTCAAGCACGCCCCGGCACTTTTGGCACTCACCAACCCGACGACTAATTCCTACAAGCGGTTAGTTCCTGGTTTTGAAGCGCCTGTAAACCTAGCTTACTCTCAAGGAAATCGATCGGCATCAGTACGCATTCCCCTTTCCGGCAACAACCCCAAAGCCAAGCGGTTAGAATTCCGCTGTCCCGATGCCACATCGAACCCCTATTTAGCCTTTGCAGCCATGCTGTGCGCCGGCATAGACGGCATCAAAAATCAAATCGATCCGGGCGAACCTTTGGACGTGGATATCTACGACCTTTCTCCGACAGAATTGAGCAAAATTCCTTCAACTCCCGGTTCCTTAGAAGGCGCTTTAGAAGCTTTAGAAAAAGACCACAGTTTCTTAACAGAAACCGGCGTATTTACCGAAGACTTCATCCAAACCTGGATTTCCTACAAACTCGACAATGAAGTCAACCCGATGCGCCTGCGTCCTCACCCCTACGAGTTTTCTCTTTACTACGACTGTTAGATAAGTTAAAAATCGCACCCAAAAAATTAAAATTATTATTTTTTGAGGTGTGATATCATTTCCGCTGGAATGACCACAATAAGCTTCGTTTGTAGTGAGGACTAAAGTCCTTATAATCGAAGGACTTGTATTCCGATGCTGCAAACCTTTTTGATCATGGGCGAAACGAAGCGAAGGGAATCGACCGGACATGATATGATTCTAAAAAAAGTCGCCTTCAACGGCGACTTTTTTTTAGATTTAATTTATGCGAACTCCAATTCCCAATTCCCAATTCCCAATTCCCAATTCCCCATTCCCAATTCCCAAATATTAGAACATCTGTATTAGCGCCCAGACTTGACCCTTACCGGAAACCATCAGGGCGACGCTGTGAGTAGTAGGGCCCATAGTAGCATCAGAAACATCCTCTACAGCCCATTTATTTGCTTTCTCATCCACAATAAACAAATCGTCAGCGGTAGTGCCTTCCTGAACCCGATATATCTTATTCAAAATGAAACGCTGTCGCGCCTCAGCTTTTGGTATGCCCGTAACTTCATCTGGATCGACAGAGAGGACACTGCCTTCTTTTAATGTACCTTTCGAGTTGCTTAAATTGCGATCGCTCTTTTCTGCTATTTGCAGACTGTGAAGCTGCACGCAAGGCTTGGTCTCGGAGATATTCGAGACAGCTAGCGCCCCACTTTTTCCCAAACCTAGAACCGCTGCACAAGCCGTCAAAATTAACAATATTTTTAAATTATTCACAGTAATTATGCTTGTTTGTGTGTTAAATGCTGCTCTCAGTATAAAGTAGCAATTAGCCATTAGCAATTACCAAACGATGTCCGATATTTTTGTGATGGTTCGCAATCAAAATAATGTCGCAATGACTTCAGTTGATGGCATTGCCTTCATTACTTTACTGAATCGGGACGGACGGGTACTGGCCGAGGAAACGGTTGCTTTGATGGAAGCAGATGCGGGATTTGATGACTTGGTACCAGGACAATATACTGTAATAGTCAGGCACGAACGGGTTGAACCACAATCTGCCACCTGGGATGTGACGATTGGCAAAAAAGATCGAGTCATCATACTGACATTTGTTTATCTAGAACCGGAACGGGTACTGCTTCGCATTCTAGCTACTGTTGAAGAGAGGTTATGACAATGACAGCTAAAGTTATTCCATCACAGTCAATTAAAATGTTCCGCTATCGAGTGCATTTCTTAGCAAAAGACCTTTGGAAGGAGAAAAACCCAGTTGGTCGAATGAATCTGGCTTTGCAGTTAGCGGATGCGGCGACAACGCTGGCGAGGCTAGAAGTGGAGGAGGCGCAAAAATTTCAACAAGAGCCTGCTAGTGTTGAGGATTCTGATTTGATGGAACCTGAAAAGTTTTGATTGCGCTACCATTGCTTGGGAAAGCACAGCACTTGCGGGGATAGCAACTCAAAACTATTAGACATCGTGGATTCAGTCGAAAAGCACCTAAAAATTATCTGCGTTTATCTGCCATTATCTGCGGTTTCTCTATCGATCGAAGATGTATGCAATTGCTCGTCTGTAGAAATGCGAGTAAAAAAAGTTCTATGTATAAAAATCTCTCTGCTTGCTACACAAAAACTTTCCGTCTTGGGACGTAATTGGTTATCCCAAAAACTGCGTTACACTTATATGGGTATCTTTACAAAACAAAATAAAATCATGACAGTTGCTTATCCCCGCAAGCTCCGCAACGCAATGGGAGCACGTGAAATTTTAGCTCAAGTGGTGCGCGATCGCGAAATCCACCTGATCACCCTCAACCGCTACCGCTACAGCGAACAGCGCAGTTGCAAAGACCTCACTGATTTGATCGAACAGCTAGACGGCGAACCGGCAGAGCTCGTGCGCGACATTTCCCGGCACATCTCCGACGAAGCGCGGCACGCTATGTGGCTTACCGACTTGCTGGTAGACATCGGCGAGAAAGTGGGAACGCCGCCGGGGGTCTCTTACATCGATGAATTTGAAAGATTGCTCGACAGCGAGCAAAAAGACCCGACTAAAGACCGCGAAGATTTTGTAATTTCTTCGCTAGCGGCGATTAATGTCACCGAGAAGCGGGGATGCGAGTATTTCTCGGCCCACATCCACGCCCTGAAAAATGCTCCCCAAACCGACGAAAACGTCAAAATCCGCGAAACTATCGAAAAGATTTTTCCTGAAGAAGCAGGCCACGTCCGCTGGGGGAATCGCTGGCTCGGCGCAATTGCTGCCAAAAGCCCGGAACACCGCCAGAATGTGGAACAGGCAAAACGCAAGTATGTGGCGATCGAACAAGCTGCATTTGAATCGGGAATGGATATTATGCTGGGAGCAGAACTCCGCCGCGTCACTCGCCTGGTGGACATTGCCAACACCATGCCGATGTGGGAACGCCCGCAATATCTGATGGAGCGCTTGCCGGCAACCCTGCTCGCCCCCGACTTGCAAATGACTAGAGTTGATGTCGCTCAGCGCGCCTGGAACCGCGACCCGCAGGCATTTGTGGAGAAATTTGTGCCGATGTTCCTCAATGGGATGAAAAACATTGAGAAAAAGCCGGTGGTGGCGAAGCCTAGAAAAGGCGGTTGAAACCGCGGCTACAGAAACGAAGTCTGCCTCCGCAGACTAAGAGATGTACTCGTGTACTCGTTACCAAGCTCTGCCTGGTAATGCAGATCCCGAGGCTCTGCCTCAAATTTTCGTAGTTAAGCGAGGCGGAGCCTCTAGACATCGGTTCCCAGGCAGAGCCTAGGAACAAGTTGTACTCGTTACCAGGCTCTGCCTGGTAATGCAGATCCCGAGGCTCTGCCTCAAATTTTCGTAGTTAAGCGAGGCGGAGCCTCTGGACATCGGTTCCCAGGCAGAGCCTAGGAACAAGTTACTCTTGACGGAGCTTTAAGATTTAAAATTTACAATCTGAAGAACATAGCAAGTAAACTGAATTATTGGAATAGTTTTCCTTTTAAATATAATCATGACTAACAGCGAGCCGAACATACAAACTGCTTCCGCAGAAAGCCAATCGAGTGAAAGCGCGATCGTAGATGCCCAGGTCGAAAAAGCCACAGCAGTCAGCTATGCAGAAGAAATTGAGACTGTGATTGCCAGCATGGCTGTAGACCAAAAAGTCATGGTAGGCCAAAATGAAGCTGGCGGGCATCTTTGGAAATTCAAGTACGGCAGTGTTGAACTGTTCGTCCAACTCAGCGGCGAAACCGAAGATGATACTTTGACTGTTTGGGCTTTTGTGCTGCAGTTGCCGGCGAAGAATGAAGCTCAATTAATGCGGAAAATCCTAGAAATGAATTGGCTGTCTACCTTGGAATCTCATTTTGCGATTGTTGACAATAAAGTTGCGGTAATATCGACTCGGACTATGGCAGAAATCTCTGCCGGGGAAATTTCTCGGGTTATTACTATTGTCGCTACTATTGCCGATGACAACGACGACTTGCTGCAAGCAGAATTCGGTCAGTAGTCATTAGTCATTAGTCAACAGTCAACAGTCAACAGTTAACAGTTAACAGTTAACAGTTAACTGTTAACTAATATGCAGGCCAGGCGAGCCAAGAAATAGCAATTCCCAGCCCCAAACCGACAAGCACTTGAAAAGGAGTGTGTCCCAGCAACTCTTTCAGGCGAGCCTCGTTAAAATTGTGATCTTCTTCAAAAAATTCGTCAATTAGTTGGTTGAGAATGCGGGCTTGTTTGCCGGCGGCTTGGCGGACGCCAGCAGCGTCGTACATAACGATAATTGCAAAAATCGTGGCGATCGCAAACTCTGAACTTTCCCAGCCCATTGTTTGTCCCACTCCTGTCGCCAAAGCGCCGACAAAGGCCGAATGAGCGCTGGGCATTCCGCCGGTTGTGACTAAATTCCGAAGATTGAATTTGCGATTTTTGACTAATTCGATCGGCAACTTCATGATCTGAGCCGCCAGACAAGCAATTAAAGCAACCATTAGTACATGATTGTTTAAAATGCCGCTGCAAATTTCCTGCATAGTGTTTGGTATTTTTAGTTACTGCGGCTGGTAATAAAATCAGCAATTCCCAGCATCGGTAGAGCTTTGCTCCCAAACGCTTCGAGTTGAGACTTCGCATCAGCAACAAGCTGTGTGGCTTGGCGCCGAGACTCATCAATTCCCCACAAACTTGGATACGTCACTTTCCCTGCTTGAACATCTTTCCCAGCAGTTTTGCCCAGTTCTTCTTGAGTGGCTGTAATATCCAGAATGTCGTCAATTATCTGGAAAGCCAGCCCAATATTTTGAGCAAAACGAGACATCCGCTGCAAATCTGCAGCCGAAGCCCCAGCCAGAATTCCCCCACAAACTACGCAGGCTTCTAACAATGCGCCGGTTTTGTGAGCGTGAATATAGTTCAAAGTTTCTAGAGAAACATCTGTTTTTCCTTCCGATTCCAAGTCCACCACTTGGCCACCTACGAGTCCTGCTGCGCCGGATGCCCGCGCCAAATGGGCGATCGCCTGCAACACCAGATGAGGGGGTACGTTCTGAGTTTTAGTGGCGATAAATTCAAAAGCATAAGTCAACAAACCATCGCCAGCCAAAATGGCGATATCTTCGCCATAGACTTTGTGGTTCGTCAGTTTGCCGCGCCGATAGTCGTCGTTGTCCATTGCCGGCAAATCGTCGTGAATCAGCGACATTGTGTGGATCATTTCCAAAGCGCAAGCTGTGGGAATTGCCATAGATGTAGTGCCGCCAGCGAGTTCGCAGCTAGCCAGACACAGGATCGGACGCAAGCGCTTTCCTCCCGCTAGCAGCGAGTAGCGCATTGCTTCGTAAATTTGCTCTGGGTAGATGACCGGTAGTGCACTGTCGAGAGCTACATCGATCGCCTTTTTTTGCTCGACTAGGTAACGAGATAAGTCGAAAGCGGATTCGGGTGTGGAAGAATCCATTTCTGTTGCCAATACCATCCTTTGCTCTCTTGTACTGAATGTGACTGGGGATACTTTGAGTTGTTCGGGTCGGATCGTGCCGACTTTTACGGCGGTGGTTGCCCGCACTCGGAGCATCAATTAATCATTCTACGGGTGTTGTTGCACAGAAAATCTTTGAGTTTTGATAACTTTGTCAAATTACCAGTCAATCTAAAATTTACAATTGTTTCAAATCTCAAATCTGCTGATTTGTCTGGCGACTTCCAAAAACCGCTGCACCACCGGCGCGGGATGGTGGCGCCAAATTAGGGCGATCGCCACCTCGCAGGTTGATTCTGGCAAAGATTTGTAAACAACCCCGCGGCGCTGGAAATTTTGCATTGATGCCGGGACGATCGCCACGCCCATCTCGGCGGCTACTAAGCTGATAATTGTCTGCATTTGAATCGCTTCTTGACCCGCGATCGGGCTAAAACCGGCTTGTTGACAAAGACTGACGATCGCATCGTACAATCCCGGAGCCAAAGAACGCGGAAATAAGATGAACGGTTCGCCTGAAAGTTCGCGCAATTCCACGATCGCGCGATCGGTCGCCGGATGCGTTTCTGGCAGTGCCGCGATCAGCGGTTCTCGAAACACGATTTCCGAATTTATGCCATCTTCCTCGACGGGAGGGCGCACGAAGCCGATATCAATTTGGCCGAACCGCAACCGCTGCAACTGTTCGTTTGTCGTCAGTTCGTGCAATTCGAGCTTGACGGCGGGACATTGAGTGCCAAAGGCCTGCAAGATGCCTGGAACCACATTGTGAGAGGCGGAACTCACAAAGCCTACAGTTAGTTGGCCTAATTCGCCCCGGCTTGTCTGTTTGCCGAGTTGAATTGCCCGATCGACTTGCTGCATAATTTTTTGCGATTCCTCAAAAAAAACCTGTCCCGCAGCCGTTAGCATTACTGTGCGTTTGGTGCGGCGAAACAATTGAAAACCCAACTCGGTCTCCAAATTCTGGATTTGTTGGCTCAGCGGAGGTTGAGCCATATGCAGTCGATCGGCTGCGCGAGTGAAATTCAACTCTTCTGCAACCGCAATGAAATAACGCAAATGTCGCAGTTCCATGATTTCCCATTCATTAATATTTTAAAAGTATCAGTTGTTATTTAAACAGATATTGGACATTTATGATGGCATTTAATACAGTGATTAATAGGCGAAATTGAAAATTCAAATAATGGCTAATTTAAATATCAAAGTTAGAGAAGCAGAGCTGGCAGATTTAGAAGTGATTCTGGCTTTTGTTTTGCAAAAAAGCGAGTTTGATGGAGCTAGACATCTGTTAGCAGCAACAACAGATAAATTGCAGCAAACACTATTTATCGAGTCTCCCCTAGTGCGAGTATTGTTGGCGGAAGTTGCCGAAAAAGCGGTAGGATTTGCGATGTTTTATGCTTCCTATTCAAGTCTGTTGGCGCAGCCGTGCCTCTGGCTGGATGATTTATTTGTGCAAGCTCCTATGCGCGGCATGGGAGTGGGTACAGCGCTGTTGAAACATTTGGCGCAAATTGCTGAATCCACGAATTGCGGGCGGATTGAATGGACTGTTAATAGTGGGAATGCGCCTGGTATTGCTTTTTACGAAAAGCAGGGTGCTCGCATTTTGGAAAATATTAGGGTTTGCAGAATTGAGGGAAGTGCGATCTCAAAACTTGCTAGCAAATAATTTGATTGATGTTGTGAAGGAGGATTTGTTTTTATTAACCGCAGAGAACACAGAGAGCACAGAGAAAGAGAAGACAGATTTAGGGTAGTTATTATGGCACAAAATTCTTGGAATACAGCTCTTTACGAAGAACAACACGCTTTTGTTTGGCAGTACGGCGAGTCGCTTTTGGAGTTGCTGGTTCCGAAGGCTGGCGAACGAATTCTGGATCTGGGCTGCGGTACGGGACAGTTAACTGGAAAAATTGCTGAAAGCGGTGCTTTTGTGCAAGGTATTGATTCATCTTTGTCTATGATTTCTACGGCAAAAGTTAACTATCCTCACATTAATTTTGCGGTGGCGGATGCTAGGGATTTTCAAGTGGAACAGCCGCTGGATGCTGTGTTTTCTAATGCTGTTTTGCACTGGATTAAGCAGCCGGATGCTGCGATCGATTGTGTGGAAAAAGCGCTGAGCCCGGGAGGGCGTTTTGTGGCTGAGTTTGGCGGTAAGGGGAATGTGGGGGCGATCGCCCGGACGCTTTTGAGTGTTTTGTCAGAAATTGGCTTGGGGGAACCCCAATCGCTTAATCCTTGGTATTTTCCGAGTGTCGGCGAGTATGCTGGGCTTTTGGAAAATCATGGTTTTGATGTGGTTTATGCGGTTTTGTTCGATCGCCCGACTCCCCTAGCAGGCGGCAGCGCTGGTATGGTAAATTGGATTGAAATGTTTGCTGGCGAGTTTTTGTCGGGTTTGTCGCCGGAAGTGCGATCGCACGTAATTAAACAAGTTGAAGAACGTTTGCGGTCTGCACTTTACCGCGATGGTAATTGGAGTGCAGATTATCGCCGAATTCGCGTTGTTGCTGTCAACAAATAGTCGGCATTACCCAAATTAGCCGGAATTATCTCAGTAGGAACCGCTCATTTTTGTAAAAGGCATTTTCTGATTTTAGTCTTGTATCCGCTCCTTGCTTCGGCAATCAAAAAAGCGGATACAGCAATCTCATATAAAGGCAAAACTGCACATTTCCGCTATGATGCGCGCGCTCGTCAAACCATCTTTTTCGTATAACTAGAAACTGTATTTTCCAACAACATAGCAACAGTCATCGGCCCAATTCCTCCCGGCACCGGTGTAATCAACCCGGCTACTGTTTTCACAGCATCAAAATCTACATCTCCCGCCAAACGGCTAGTACCATCAGGATTGACGACGCGGTTAATACCAACATCAATTACTACTGCTCCCGGTTTAACCATATTAGCTGCAATCATTTCTGTGCGGCCGACGGCGGCAATTAAAATATCGGCTTGGCTGGTAACTGATTCTAGGTTTTGCGTCCGCGAATGAGCTACAGTCACAGTACAATCAGCTTCTAACAGCATCAGCGCCATCGGTTTACCTACCAAAATACTCCGCCCCAAAACAACAGCATTTTTTCCTTTCAAATCAATCTGATATTCCTGCAACAACCGCATCACTCCGGCGGGAGTACAACTCCGCAAACCTTCTTCCCCGCGCACTAAGCGACCTAAATTTATCGGGTGAAGTCCGTCAGCGTCTTTGTCGGGAGCAATCTGGTACAGCAGCGCAATTGCATCTAAGTTTTCTGGTAGCGGGAGTTGCACTAAAATGCCGTCTACTCGATCGTCCTCGTTGAGCGCTTTAATTGCAAGTTCGAGTTCGGCTTGACTCGCATTGGCTGGGTAATGCTGGCCGAAGGAAGCTATGCCAACCTTAGCGCAGGCCCGCTCTTTGTTCCGCACGTAAGCCGCGCTGGCTGGGTTGTCCCCCACCATCAGCACCGCAAGTCCCGGAGGACGACCAATCTGGGGCTGTAGGGTGCGGACTAGATCGCTCAGCTCGCTTTGAATCTTTTTCGCTAAAGCTTTCCCATCTAGTATTTGAGCAGTTTTGGCATCCATTGTAGACTCTGGGTTAGGGGCTGACGATTTTAGATTTTAGCTTAATCGCAGACTCGGACTACACTAGAGAAATTTCTTACTTGCGATCGATTCTGGGAATTCTGTTAAAGTAAGGAATGAGAATTAAATAACTTACCATTTTTATTGTTCTTATGGGA
>NZ_JADEWV010000125.1 GCF_015207455.1 Microcoleus sp. LEGE 07076 | reverse complement strand
CGGCTCTCGCTCCTCGTCCGGTTCCCCGTCCGGCTCCCGCTCCGATTATTCCGGCTCCACGTCCGATTCCGGCTCCACGTCCTGCTCCTGTGAGAGGACTTTGGTAGAACTAGGTTTGTTGTAAATGAAATTAAGTCACCGCGCGCGGTGGCTTCGCTGTTTAATAGCAATTAGAATCAAAGAATTGTCGAGCAATTGTGGAGAAATCGCTGCTATGTCTTACCTGCGTTTCCTGTTGCTAATTCTGCTGCTGCCGCTGATTGCGTGCGATCGAGCTACAGATGCCACAGCCACTCCTGTTCCCCAACCAAGTCCGCTGTCGCAAATTCCCTCCCTGCCACGGCTGACCAATGTTCGGACAAATCAAATTGTACCAACAAAACCGCTTTCCCCGCAGCCGATCGGCATTGTGGCAACATCTTTGCCGCAGCCAGGAGCCACCGACAGCGCCTCGAAACCTCCTCAAGTAATACCGATTCCCGCATCGCCCGTGCTGCGAGTGCCTCCCGGCTTTGTCGTCAACGTGTTTGCTGACAATTTAGATGCTCCCCGATGGCTGGCTTTGACACCAACAGGAGATGTTTTGGTAACAGAAACCCGGCAGAATCGGATTAGGCTGCTGCGCGATGCCAACGGCGACGGCGTTGCTGAAGTTCGCAAGACTTTTGCTAGCGCCCAAAACAATTTAAATATTCCCTTTGGTATGGCTTTTGCTCAGGGCTATTTTTTCCTGGGAAATACCGCAGAAGTCCGCCGATTTCCCTACACAAAAGGGCAGGAACAATTAACTGGAACAGGTCAAAAAATTGCCGATTTACCGGGCGGCGGCTACAACCAACACTGGACGCGAAACGTTGTAGTTTCCCCAGACAACCGCCAGTTGTTTGTATCTGTTGGTTCCCAGTCAAATGCCGACTCCGAACCGCTGCCGAGGGCCTCTGTGCAAGTGATGAATTTGGACGGTACAAACCAGCAAACTTTTGCTTCCGGCTTGCGAAATCCTGTGGGATTGGATTTTCACCCGAAAACTAATCAACTCTACACCACAGTCAACGAGCGCGACGGTTTGGGAGATGATTTGGTGCCGGATTACTTGACAAGAATTCGTAAAGGTGAGTTTTACGGCTGGCCTTACACTTATTTTAAGCCGAATTTGCTCGATCCGCGCCACGCTAAAAACGGCAAGAGCGATCGACCAGATTTAGCGGCCAAAACATTGACGCCGGACGTGCTGTTTCAGGCGCACTCGGCAGCTTTAGGACTTCAGTTTTATGACGGCAAAACGTTTCCCAAAAGATTTTTTAACGGCGCGTTTGTGGCGTTTCGCGGCAGTTGGAATCGGAACGCAGGAACTGGTTACAAAATTGTGTTTGTACCTTTTAATGCGGCGAGTTCGCGTCCCCAGGGTTATTATGAGGACTTTCTGACGGGTTTTCTCACTGATCCGTCGGGCCCGAAAACTTGGGGGAGGCCTGTTGGTTTGCTGGTTTTACCTGATGGGAGTTTGTTGTTTACTGAGGAAGCGAACAACCGGATTTATCGGGTTCAGTATCGCGGGTGAAAAAAGGGCGATGGATTAGATACCCGACTTCTTCAAGAAGTCGGGTATCTGGCTGTTTAATCAGCTTCAAACCTTGCTAAACTGAGATTCACCGGAAATTATTTGAAAAATTAATAACTTATCTTCTGCCGCAGTTTCGCGATTTAAATCAGACAGTTCGTAATAGGAATCTGTTTCTGGCAAGTAGATTTTCGGTAAATTTTCAGGCAGGATTAAATAAGTGTTTTTTACCTGTAAAGCATTGTCTATATCTAATGAATATAGAAATCCATCAACAGGATTTACAATTAACTGGTGCAATGAAACTTGTCCCTCTATGTAAAGCTTGAAAGTTGGTTGTGAAACTCTGAAAACCAACCAGCGATTGTACAAATTATCTACATCGCACCAAGAATAAAGATAGCTATCGCCGTATTCATTCTCAAAAAGCGATAGCAGGGGGCCGTCGAAATATTCTAAATGGACTATGCTTCTGAGAGACAAAGGAAATTTACTTAGTTTAAATCCTATTAATTTTTCCATCTTATATCAAATCCGTTGGTATCGGAATTATTCATTTCTCTATTAGACAAGATTGCAAAAATCGGAAAACACCCTGAAATTATCTGCGTTTATCTGTGTTTATCTGTCTAACATCTGCGGTTGAAGGAGCGAGCGAAGACTTATGCAATCTTGTCTATTCTCTGCCTCTGTGTCCTCTGCGCCCTAGTAAGGTTAAATCATTCCGATGCAATAGGATATTCCTCGCAACCATACTATTTTCTAGTTTATACAGCAAGTAGCATAAAGGTTTTAAAATCGCCCTAAAACCCCGAACCTGGTTGTCTCAGAAACTCTGCTTCTTCGGGAGTTGTTTCGCGCCCGAGAATTTGATTGCGGTGGGGAAATCTGCCAAAACTCTCGATTACTTTAAAATGCCGAATTGCGAAATCTATGACTGAATCGCTGTCGGGTTCGCCGCTGAGTTGGCGAAAGAGTTCCACAGATTTTTGCTGGTGTTGTAAGTTTTCGCTGTGTTCAAAAGGCAGATAAATAAACCATTTTTGTACTTGCACCAATTCGCGATCGAAGTTATTGTTAACAGCGTGTTGGGCGGCGGCTAAGGCTTTGCTGTCTGTGGCGAATGCTTTCGGCGTTTCGCGAAACATATTGCGCGGAAACTGATCGAGGAGTAAAATTAATGCTAGGCAGTTTTTGGGGGAATTTTGCCAGAAGTCGAGTTGACCGGATGCTGCTCGTTCGTATTCTGTCAGAAAGCCCGATCCTCTTCGAGGGCTTCGCTAACGCACTTCTGCATCAAAAGCCGCATCTTTCTCAAACCACTTCTTTTGAACTTTACCAAATTCAGGAGAGTTCGATCGACCAAACCAAAAATCTAAAACTTCATTCATTAGCAATCTGGTGTTCGATAGATTTTTGAGGCAATTTCTGTGTTTGTAGTTGCACAAAATCTACTTGATGTGCAACTACAAACCGCAGGGATTCACGATCGGGAATGATGACTTATGGACTTTTGTTGCCGGTGCTTAAAGTTAGGAACTAGCAAACAGTTTGTCCCAAGTTTTGCCTCCCACAATTCCGTCTACAGGAAGGTGGGCTTGTCGCTGAAATCTCTTGACTCCATCTAGGGTTGTTCTACCGAAAATGCCATCAAGTGCGATCGGCTCTGGGCACACACCCTGCGCGTTCAACAATTTTTGCAGTTTCTTGACATCTGCCCCTCTCGATCCGTGTTTCAAAACCCTTTTATGGAATCTAACTTCTGGTTCGTGGCAATCATTAGTGGGGCAAATAGTGCTACCCGCTGAATAATTGGCTGCATTTGCGCCAGTCAAAACTAATAAGCCGAGAACTGCTAGTAAATAATAAAAAGTCTGCGATCCAACCATACTTTCCCTGTTAATTTTCTCAAGCGTTTTTTGCAACTTTTACCCTGAAGAAACGGGTACAATCCGCCGACTCAAGTCGTGAATGAACCCAAATTTTTAGACTTTTGTTCGCACTTCCACACCATTATGCAGAATCAATCTAAAATTCTTCAATTATTCAATTCTTCAATCGACTGACGATTGTTTGAGAGTAAGAAACCGGGTTTCTGGAATGGAGGTGTCCAATCTCGCTCGACCGGGTTTCTGGCAACAGCCACCAGACATTCTACAATATAAGTGGTCTGACTGCAAAATCTCCGATCGTGCAAGTTAAATTTTGTTGCTGTTTGGTAGCAGCAAAGGTAACAATTACTTCGCAGGCGACTGCAACTGTCAGCATTACCAAGTTTCTCGCCAGCGGGTAATCGCAAACGTCATCATTGGCGGCGGTCGGAACCCGATAGTGTTGGTTCCAAATTATTTCGGAGTAATCTGCGGCCAATCCGACGTGCACGCAGGGAATGGAGGCACTCGCACAGTAATCTTTGACTGCTTGCCGCCCGACGCTGTTATCAAAAGTATCGATCGCCAGGGCGCTATTGGCAAGCAGGCGATCGACATTGGCGGGTGTCAATTCCTTTGAGTGCGCGTCAATGCTGACGGACAAAGCGCGGTACAGGTTGTTGGCGAGAATTTTGGCTTTGAATGCGCCGATGTCCGATCGATAATAGGGTTGAGTGGAAAGGTTGCGCTCTTCGATGCGATCGCGATCGATGACTCTTAAGTGCCCAAAGCCCGATCGCGCCAGACTCTCTACAATATTCGCACCCAAAGCGCCCGCGCCACAAACCGTTACCGGGAAATTTTTTACCAGCGACATCACTGCGGCACTTCTGTAAAGTTGTTCGTGAAAAAATATACTCATATTATTAGTCATTGGTCAGTAGTCAGTAGTCAGTAGTCAGTAGTCAGTAGTCATTAGTCATTGGTCAGGATTGATGATTTTTATCGATTTTCTACGACTCCGACTAATGACTGCAAGTCAAAATCTTTATCCAATCCGCTGAGACAAATGCCAGCACTCATCACTGTCAAGTCATTTTTGGCGATCGCCGAACTATGATGTTCTCCACTGGCGCTAGTCCATTCAACCAGCCAGTAATCTTGGCGATCGCCAAAATCCCGCAACTCGCCGCCGCCCATCTTCAACGCCCGCTGCAAGCGCCCTTCCTCCCGCACTTTCGGATCGAAATCTTTAATATTTCGGGTAACTAATTCGTAAACAATTCGCATTTCTGGTGTCATCCCTTTAAAGCGAACATCTTGAGGCAAAATCAACTTTTTCAAAGCTATTTTTAACTTTTCAGACGGCAGCGGATCGGCGCGCCTGTCAATCTCTTCAAACCACAAACAATCACCGTCCCACCGCGCCACGATAGGTTCAAACTGCGAACCTTCAGTTACCAAATGAACTAATACGGGTTTAGCAGCACCAGTGCGCTGTTTAGCATCAGATTCATTAACAGGATAAGCCAGCCAAGTTTGCCCTTGCAGCGCGCAAGCCAAATGCAAGCGCACGGACACGAGCAGTTGCAAATACTCTGCCACTTGGGGCAAATTTGGCTCCTCAATTACAGCAGCAGTTTTCTCATTAACTGGCTCAAAAATACCCCATCCTTCAAAATTTCGCGGTGAGACTTGAAAAGTATAAACCATTGAGCTAACCCTTGTCCGCACCCTTCCTCCCCGCACGCAAGGAGCCAGGAATTGGGTATCGAGCAGTTGCTCTTCTCCGTCAGCAAGTTGGCTGAGGATTTTTCGGATATCTACCACTAGATTTACCTCCGTAATTTTACTTTCTTTGACATAACCTGTTGTTAATTTGATTAAATATAAAATGTTACAAAAAAGACTTGACATCAATAACTATCCTATTATATTATTTGTTTAATATCCAAAATACCCTAATACAATTTACTTAAGACGATCTCCCTGGCACACCCCTTAAAAAGGGGGGGACAAGAATCCTCTCTTTCGTCCCCCTACAACCAGGGGGATGCTGCAAGGGTTCTCCTGGGTATAAATATGTTAAGTGAACCGTATTGCAAAATAACCTTGTACAAACATCAACCTAATATGTTGCAAAAGCTTTTTTCTAAGTTGGTTGGAGTGACAGCTTTGACAGTTTCGATTTTTGGCTCGGTTCAGGCAGCTCAAGCTCAGGACACCTATGGAGCTACTGCTTATTCTCCGACTTCTGACGCTACTGGTATTAGTTGGGATCACGCTACAGAAAAAGAAGCACTAGACGCAGCGGTAGTCGCGTGCAATGAAAAAAGCGGAGGTGCTAACGACTGCGAACCGCTGACATCTAACAGCAATAATTGTGGAGCGATCGCCGTAGGAAAAGGAGGAGCCGGTGCGGGTTGGGGCGACGATAAATCAGCAGCAGAAGCTCAAGCTCTGGCTGGTTGCAGCGAACTAGATGGCGGCAACTGTAAAGTGCAGCTTTCGGCTTGCAATAAGTAATTGAACTGATAAAAACTGTCCGAGCGGTGTGTTTTTAGTGGTAAAATAGCTGAAAAAATAGTAAAACTAAGGTGCGCGGCGGCGCACCTTACCAAATACAAATAAGCGAAAAGTAGCGTGCGAAGCCGCGCACCTTACAGTGAATCTCCTACTTCGGAAGTAACTGCATCGGGCGGCAGCAAACTTTCTAATCTATCTTTAGACCAGTATTCAGTAGGATAGGCGAGTGCAATAATATCAGAGATGCGAATCAGCCACGTAACTTGTCCGTAAGCATCGATATTTTCCGCCTGTTCGTTAGGGGGAACTATCACCAAAAGTTCTGCAAACTCCCCGAACAAATTAATCGGGATGCCGCCGAAACTGCTATTATTTGTTTTAATCCAAACTTTACTGCCTCGATCGAGAGCTTGTTGCAGTCTGGCGCAGAGCAAACTGGATTTTTTGAGCTGGGATTTTTGGGCTTTCGACTTTTTTCCCATAGTTTTAAGAAGTTAAAGTAGTTGTATTGTGCGTTGCACAGTTCGTTAGACAGTGGGTTGAGATTTAGTGCGATCGCGGTTTTGTATTGAAACGGACAAAAGGAAAAAGGGCGATCGCCCTGCTGCTACCCCATTACTCTAGTCTATAAGAAAGTGCTGTACTGCGATCGTAATAACAATTTAATCGCAAAATCTGGAAACAACACCAGTTCGCCAAAAAATGCGACTCTAGTAAAGCTTCAAACCCTTAACCAATCGGTGATTCTCCAATTTAAAATCGAAAATCTCAAATCTCAAATGGTATCACCTGCGATGGGACTGTTACAAAGTCAGTCAACGATGCCCGTGTTTGTACTGTGCCCCAAATGCAGTATAATTGGCGAAATCTTGCCAAATAGTTTAAGTAAAAACAATGGACTGGCGAAAGCTCATTAATCTCAACCCAAAAGCTTCCGCAGCTAAACCAGAAGTGAAAGAAACTCGATTGTCTGTAGAATTTTTGCTGGGGCTGTTTGCGGCGGGCTGGACAGAAGAACAAGTGTTAGAAAAATATCCCGCACTTACTTCGGAAAAGTTGTGCGCTGCTTTGGCTGGTGCGGATTCCCAGTTAGTGTCATCCATCGCTAATCCAGAATTACAAGAAATTATCGCTCGAACGCGAGAATAATTGAAAATAGGTAAAAAGTTGTCGCTTGAGGATATTGAGGGAGATGTTTGGTAGCAAGCAGCGATATTAAATCTCAACTTCCTCCTAAATTTTCTCTAACTCTTTCCCGAAACTCCAACACAGCCTCAAGGGGGTCAGGCCGTTGTACATACTCTGCAATCAGTGATAAATCCAAATTCGGCAATAACTCGCTTTGCTGCATTTTTTCATATTCCTCTCCCAGAAGATGATAAACGTCAAAGCGACGATTTTTCCAGAACCAAACCTCTCTGATTCCGAGCTTTTTGTAAACTGCTAACTTGTCCAGGCCGCCACTGCTGAGTACAACCTCGATCGCCAAATCGGGAAACTCTTTTTCTGTACCTATACAATAGCACTCATCCGGTTCTGTACCGCCCTTTTTTGCTTGGATGCGAAATGTAGTTGAACCCAATCCCCAAAACCGAGTCCGTGTTTCTTGAAAATACGCTTCTAGCAGCATCCCAATATTCGTTTTGTCTCGATCGTGACGGCGACTTGGGGACATAATTTCCAGGACTTCTTCTAAATAAGTAACTCTATACCAAGGACTATCTCCCAGTTGATTCAGTAGTTCTTCGTACTGTTGCCAACTTACCCCACTGCTAATAAATATTTCCACTGGATCTTCGGTGAAAAGCTCTAATTCGGTTGCTAAATCTTTGATTAATATTGAAGTCACCAACAGACCCTCCCAAGTTTAGAGTATAGTTGAAGATTGTGATTTTGTCATTAATGTTTTAACTGGCGATTGCTACCTCATTTTCTGTATCATCCTCTTCATCAAGCCCGAATTGTTTGCAAATTTCATCGAGTGTCTGAGGTTGAATGACTCTTGATTTAGCTTGCTTCAGTGCTGTTAACAAGCGAGTTGCATTAACTGGCGATCGCAGCAAATAAAGCGTTTCTAGCAAACTTTATAATTCTGCCTCAGAAATCAAAACCGCATTTTTGCCGTTAGATCTAGTAATAACTATTACTTCCCCAGT
This sequence comes from Microcoleus sp. LEGE 07076, assembly GCF_015207455.1. GTDB lineage: Bacteria > Cyanobacteriota > Cyanobacteriia > Cyanobacteriales > Microcoleaceae > Microcoleus. The sequence continues at coordinate 10,696 of NZ_JADEWV010000125.1, read as the reverse complement.
TTCAACAGCGCGATCGCAGAGATTTTCTAAATTTGCTTCAGCTTCAATGTATGTAATCTCAGTTGACATACGAGACTCAAAAATGTGAGCATTGCCCGCCAGCATAACTGACGGGCAATCCCATTATATCACTTGTCATCCCTCACAGGCAACGATGTATCCAGAATTTCCATCAACAATTCCAGCCGCGAAGGACGAGACAACATCGGCACCAAGTTCGGCAGCGAGTAGTAATCACCCGCAAACGTAAACGTTTCCACCGACACTTGCTTGTCCTTCAATTGCTTCTGGACATATTCGTACCAAGCGCCAACTCGCACAATCACAACATCAGGAATTACGCCCAAAGTGTGGCAGTATTTCTGATAAGCATCTGCAAAATAAGGTGAAGCGTTTTCATCTTCATCTGTTACCATAATGAATTGCTCAACTACCTGCTTTTTAATCCGCATTGCTTCCACCGCGCAACCGCAACTTGTGCCGCCGCCTGCGCGAATGTGCTTGAATGCGCGCTCCCAATCGGTCAATTCGGTGCCGTTTGCTTGCACTGGATACGGCATCGTGTCAAAGGCGTAGACGAACAGCGCAGCCTCGGAAATGCCGGAAATCAAAGCAGCGAGACGCTTACCAACTTCGATCGCACTTTCCATCGAGCCCGACTTGTCAATCAACAAACCCGTCGCTTTAACAATCTTGCCGCGCTTCTTCACCTGTTCGTTTGTCACCGCTTCCAGCTTCGCCGCCGTGGCTGCGTCGAAGTTCGCGCCCGCACCCGCAACACTCGCTTTGTATGCAGAAACTCGATCGCACTTTGCCGCTTCATCCAACTTCGAGTCAATCAACAGCTTGACTTCCGGGTGATCCATCGCGCCGCGAGACTGAATCGATTTCAGGTTGTTGATGACTTCCTGCGGCGACATCGAGTTAATCAGCGCTGCTAACACTGTTGGCGTTAGCTGTTTGATCGCACCAACTGCGATCGTATAGGGAATCTTGTACTCAACAATCAAATTCGCCTGTTCCTGCCGAGTCGCCGCCTTCGCTAACTGCTTCAAAACGAATGCCAGCGAGTCTTCCGGCGGATTGTCCTTAAACAGAATAGCATTAGCGCGATCGCTCGGCTTGACGTGCAGAGTCGCGTATAAGTGCTTCATCGCCTTGCGGTTGCGGATGGCGGCGCGATCGAAAAACTGAGCATTCTTTTCGCGCGATCGCAGATAGCGAGTCACAGCAGTGCGCGCGCTTCGAGGCACCTTATTCTGGTGCTGCTTCATAAAGTCCACAATCCGCGAAACCTCGTAGGGCGGGAACTCTTGTAACATCATAAACCCGGCATCTCGGTGCTCTGTCAGCCCCGAAGTCAGCAAGTTTCCGGCAAAAACTTCCTTGTGGTCGCGCACGGATCCGTGACGTTGATACCACACGGCTAAATGACCGTAAAAAATCGGATCTAATTCGATAATTAATTTGTGAATTTCTGTCACCTTTTCCAGTTGTCGGTGAGGTGTGGTGAGCAGAGAGTTGAGCATTTCTAAACGTAAATCGCGCTCTGCTGTATTCATTGGTGCTGCCTCCAGTTATGATTTTGGATTGGCGATTTTGGATTTTCAATTATTAGGAATATCCCAAAATCGGCGAAGGGCAGTTGTTGCACGCTTGGCAATAAATATAATAGTCGCCGCGCAAGTTTGAGGAGCTTTGTTTTTATAACCTTAATAGGGTTGGTATGTAAGCTCTTCGGATTGGGGCGCGGCAACAACTGCTATTTTAAAACTATTTCAGGGAAAATTCTGGGATTTCGATCGCCCTTAAATCCGGTTCAACCCAATTATTCCGGGCTTCCCAAGACATTAGGTGATCGCGGGTGTAGTGGCTAAACGGTAAAGTGGAATCGGCATATTCGGCGATCAAACCGTTAGCTAAATGTACGATCGAGCGATTCCGGCCTTCATCAGCGAGATACTCGCGCACAGTTTGCGCCCAAAACAGCGTTAGCGTTTCGTGATACCCGCTGTTTGGCGTGCTTTCAATGCCATTGGCAGAGTTGTAACGTTTGATGCCATTACGAATCGCATCGATCGCCTCTGAGTCCGATTCGCCAAACAGAAAATACCATAAAGCAACGGTTAAATGGGCTTCGTGCGTCCATTCGCTGCGCGGGAGGGTGCATTCTTGGAAGGCGTGGAGGAGGGTATCTATCTCGTAGGGCGATCGGTAAATTGCCAGTTTTTTTCGCATGGCTAATACCCAATTTATTTTTGACTACAGAAGTCTTCAATACAAACAGGATTATTTAATTCTTATCCTCAATCAAGAACCATATTTGAGGTAATTAAAAGTCACTTCGCGCAAGTTAAGAAAGCCGATGGCACATACGCAGGAGTTGAACCCGCGACCGTTTCTTTAAAGAGAAATGCTCTACCAATGAGCTAGTATGTAAGCTTCCTTTGTTTGGGCGCGAAGTGCAACCTTTAAACGCCCGATATATCTAAAAAAATCAGCTATAAAAGGCAGCGCACAAGTCAGAGAAGCTTTAGCCTCGTGCCAAGTAGGAATTGAACCTACAATTCGATTTTAAGTCGAACGTATCCAGTTTGTAAGCTTCTTTAGTTGGGGTGCGCTGTCTAATACGTGCTTTAAGTAAAATTCTAGCCGTAAACAGCCTCTGGGCGGACAATTAAATCGCCGCTGGGACGGCGATCGAGCACGTAAGACTCGAAGCGAGATTCCTTGACATCAAAATGGTTAGCTAGACGTTCTTTAATAGCCTTATCGCTCATTCCTACCGTGATACCCAGTTGGTTTTCTGCCACATCATAAGAACGTCCTTCAAAGCGAATGTGAACCATAACTGTTACCTCCTTAAGCGATTTTAGATTTTAGATTTTAGATTTTGGATTAGTAGCTTTTCTGCTCTTTAGTTGTGGCGTTAGTCGGTAAAGATTGTCAGCATTCGCATCTGCGCCAACACGACAATTTTTACATAAACAAACGCCGCTCTAAATGGTAAGCTTGTTTGAGATGGCGGATTTCTTCAGTCTTTTGGGCCGATCGCATTTGATCGCAACTGTGTTGTTCTGAATCCGCACCAGATTCGTTGAAATTCGGCTGTTTTGGTACAATATCTGACTCAGGTTGAGTCAGTCTGTAACTGAACAGTCTCGTAAAAAGTAACAACATGACAATTAAGTCTCTATTGCAAGACTTTCAAATTGATGTTCCTTGAAATCTCGAACGCTATTTAGTTGTCAAGGTTCAGATTTGGTACGGAAAATACAGGTTTTTGGCTCTCCTGCGCTTTCCATATGTTTATACTACATACATACTACAGAAGTGTCAAGGGGGTAGGAGAAGTTTTTTAGATACAGGTACGTAGTTGCGCTTGGGCGCTCTTTCATATATATATTAAGAGCGCCCAAGCGCAACAACGTACCTAGTGCGATCGCGAACTTTGCACTCGGCCCCAGAAACCCGGTTTCTACGAGAAATATTGTTTGGTGACAAGGCATACACAGAGAAACCGGGTTTCTTGAATCCTGTGCGTAAATCCCGATCGCCCAAATCCTCAAACATCCTTAACATAAGAAATGCTATCGCGAATTTTGTGGAAGCCCGCAGACTCGTAAAGTCGCAATGCACCGGAAGGATTTGCAGTATCCACGCCGAGAATCGCAGTCTCGACACCGGCAGCTTTTAGTCGCTCCAAAATGGCCAGCAACATCGCTCGTCCCAAGCCAATTTTGCGGAAACCGCGCCGCGTACCGAGACAAGCAATCCAGCCTTCATTTCGCCCGGTACGATCGCACTCATCGACACTAATTTGACCATAACAGAAAGCTGCAAATGTCCCGTCAGCAGCAACTGCAATCAAGTCTAAATCATTTCTATAATCGGGTTTAGCTAAATCGTACTTGAATTTCTCTACTGTTAAATCGTGATGATTCCAGTGATCGATAAACGACTGGTTGAACATTTCTACCCAAGCTTCTGCATCCTGTTCGCCGGGAAATTGACGCAGCGCAAAACCTTCGGGGAATTGCGGTTCTGGGATGGGTTCAGAAAGCGATCGCGCCATGCGACAAAAATAGCGATCGACCTTGAAACCATTACTTGTCAGCACAGAAATGCGATCGCCATCCTCAGCGCGCGCGTAGGTTCGCAGCTTCACGCGCGGGCCCCGCACCGCAGACACCTCGCGCATCCGCACTTCACCCCAGGCGATCGCGGCTGTTTCCGCATCGCCTCCGCGCGCGTCGGGGTGGACGCGAAACCACAGCCAACCGTCAATTACTTCCCCCGGCTCAGAAACCGACAACTGGGCGAAACCAATTAATTTTCCCTCCGCATCTTCCCAAAGGCGGATATCGCGGGCTACATCTAGGGACGGTTGGTTAAATTCTTGTTGCAATTCGGAGATGGAAGTGCCTTCATCGAGCAGATCGACTGATTCGCAAGTATTGATTAAATCGGCGATCGCACTTAAATCGCGATCGCCTCCATAGCAGCGCGCCGAGAGATTTGCTATCATAGCTAATCACCATTTCCGGTTATTTACAAATTTTAAAATAGCTTGGCGATCGCGCGATCGGGTCGATCGACATTAAAAATCCCAAAACGCAAAAACTCACAGTAATCCAACCCCTACAGCGGTTGATTGCACTCGTGAGTTTCGCTCGATTCAGGTTAAGGATTTGGGATGGGAGTAGAAGGACTTGAACCTTCGACCTTGAGATTAAGAGTCACCTGCTCTAACCAACTGAGCTATACTCCCGCATCGGAGCTACTATAACACAACTATTCTGAAAAATCAAGTGTTTTCGTAAAAATTTGTGGCGATCGCCCTGACTCAACATTGAAATCGAGAAAATATCGCATACATTTTTTGTGTAACTCCTAAAAACTCATTTTGTAGTAAGGGCTTCAGTCCTTTGTTGGCCGCAGCAATTGCAATAACTAAACTCCCGATTGCTAATGCTTCAGTCGATAGTGAAGTAACATGAAACCGTTGCTGTAGATTTTGCGATCGGTAAGTTCCAAATTTGTCGGTGCGATCGCCCCAGCAAACACAGGAATTCCCGCCCCGATAACTACCGGATTCAACTTCACAATCATCTCGTCAATCTCAGAAAAAAGACTTGTCGCTAAAGCGCCACCGCCGCACAGCCAGATATCCTTTCCAGTTTCCTGCTTCAATTCCCTAACCAAATCAACAGGATTGTCCGAAACAAGTTGAATATTATCATCCGGACTTGCTGTCATACTGCGCGAAAAAACAAACTGCTTCAAGCTAGGATAAGGATTAATCAGACCGACCTTTAGCCCTACTTCATAGGTTTTGCGTCCCATCAAGACAGCATCAAACTGCTTGTTCTCTCCACTAATACCTAGTGCTTCGTGAAGATGAGCCGGCACAGTCTCAGGAAAAGCATCGAACAAATCGGCGAAATGCTCTCCTGACATCGGAAAACAATCAAATGAACCGTCTTCTCGAGCAATGAAACCATCAACTGTGCAGGCAACATAATATTTTAGTTTTCTCATATTTAACCGTTTTTCTGATAAAATGAAAGACAACAAATGGAGAGGACGGGACTCGAACCCGCATCGATCGATCGCAACTTTCAGGAAACGCGCTTCCTTACTGCCCGCAAGCAGATGGGAACTGCCCCCATCTCGGACTGTTAATTCCTTTGAGTGCCTCCGCAACCCGCTGCCAATTTGCGTTTTCAGGGAACGTCGCGAAGCAACTTTTTACCCTACTCAACCAACCCGACCGTCCTTTTGGGAGCCGCTTTACCTAGTTTTTACGGTGCCATTCCAATTAGGCAACCTCCCACAATTTTTTTCACTCTATGATAGCAAATCTACGTAAAAAAGTAATCATAATCCTCCATTATTTATCTATAAAATTATTATAAATCCACCGAAGAGGTACCGCCCCTCCTATCCCCGCGTTATCAGCACGGTGTCTCGCTTTTCGACTTCCGGTGGTTAATTAAAAGGAAGATGAAGGAATCGAACCCTTACAGTTAACTGTACCCCAGTTTTCAAGACTGGTTGCCAACCATTTAGCGGCATCTTCCGAGGGGTGTCTGACGGGAATTGAACCCGCTATTACTGGTTCCACAAAAGGGCGCCGCTACCGCTTTGGCTTCAGACACCGCAGTTGAATCAAGGAGCATCGTAGGCGAAGTTTTCCCGAAGGCTACTTCTAACCTCTTGCGTGCAAAGCAAGCGCTCTACCAATTGAGCTATTACCCCGCGTACAAGATTTAGCTGTCGAGTAAATCTCAAATCTCAAATTGGTGTGGTGGATTGCGATCGGAGTTGAACCGATATCTTTCTAACAGCCAGTTAGATGCTTTACCAATTAAGCTACGAACCCATCTAACAGGAGCGGTAGGACTCGAACCCACAACTTTCGAGATAGAAGCTCGACACTCTTTCCAGTTGAGTTACGCTCCCGTGTTTTTTGTTGATTAGTGCGATCGCACTTTGGCGTGCAAGTTATCAGAGCATTGCGTTTTCTCAGTTACTAGAGGGACTGGGCCGATGAGTTATTACACACTCTTTAAAGGATGGCTACTTTCAAGCCTACCTATCGGGTTCATTGCACTCCTCGTTCGCAAACGCCCGCTGATTTTGACAGCGTTACCTTTCCTCTCGTACTAAAGTATGTAGGCTCCAAAGATTGGGACACGCAAAAGGGCGATCGACAATTAACTTTTATCATTATTAATAAAACCAACCTCCATTTATTTAGTCAAGCGGATAACGAGGCTCGAACTCGTGCCTAGAGCTTGGAAGACTCGAATGCTACCGTTACACCATATCCGCATTTTTACCAAAGCAGATGGCGAGATTTGAACTCGCAAGAAAGCTTTACAAGAGCCTCATGTTACCAATTACATCACACCTGCATTTTTGGTAGCGGGGGCAGGAGTTGAACCTGCTATGAAGAGGCTTATGAGACCTCCAAGCCTACCCAGGCTACTTCACCCGCGATGTCACCAAATACCCCTGACTGGCATCGAACCAGCACTGACTAAATCCTAAATCTAGCGCCTCTACCGATTGGGCTACAGGGGCAAAACCGATTTGAGATTTGAGATTTGAGATTGAATAAAACCTCATACCCCTGACAGGATTTGAACCTGCAAAAACACTCGTTCTAAGCGAGCGATGTTTTCCAATTACATCACAGAGGTAAAGTCGGGATGGTTGGATTTGAACCAACGACTCCATGCTCCCAAAGCATGGCTTCTGGCCGCTGAATTACATCCCGTTCATGCTCCCGGTGAGACTCGAACTCACAATCAAAATAGAACAGATTTTAAGTTTGTCGCGTCTGCCAATTCCGCCACAGGAGCAAGTAGAAATTTGGTTGAAAATTTGGTACTCCTGGTGAGATTTGAACTCACACAACACAATTTTTGAAATTGCGGCCTCTGCCAATTGGGCTACAGGAGCATCATGATTGCTGCTTTGGTAATAGCAGAACTGGGAAGGCAGGGTTTGAACCTGCATTGTTCCGCTTTCAAAGAGCGGTGCCATGCCAATTAGGCGACTTCCCAATAATTGGATGCCGGGGTAGGCTTTGAACCTACATAAACTCCTATTTCAGAGATAGGCGACTTTACCAATTTGTCTACCCGGCAATTTGAAAAATGGCTGCCTCAGTAGGACTCGAACCTACAACCTAGCGGTTAACAACCGCTTGCTCTACCATTGAGCTATAAGGCAACGCAATCCCCCAAGTCAGTATCGAACTGACGACTTCTTGTTCTTCAAACAAGCGCTCTACCAACTGAGCTATCGGGGGAAAACGGAGAAGGTGGGATTTGAACCCACGACGGTTGTTAAACCGCTCTTTCTTAGCAGGAAAGCGCCTTAAGCCGCTCGGCCACTTCTCCGAGCACGAGAACGGAGGGATTTGAACCCTCAATTTTTAGTTTTGCATACTAAAATGTTGTCCGATTACAACTCGTTCTCAAGATTGCAACTGCATATTAAATACACAGAATTTGCTCGCTGTAAAAAACCCGGTTTATATCTCAATATCTCTCTTAGAGATGCAAGATTTTTCTCAGAAATCGGGTTTTTTGTACAAGTCATAATACAGTTGCAAATGGGTCAGGCTGGAATTGAACCAGCAACGCTTTAAGCTACTGTTTTACAGACAGCTACCCACGCCAGTAGGAGGGCCGACCCGAAATTGAGAATTTGGTAGGTCGCCGAGGAATTGAACCTCGATCCATCCGCTTAAAAGGCGGCTGCAAAACCATTCTGCCAACGACCCACACAAAGTGCTGACGGGAGTTGAACCCGCAATTCACTTGGGTGAAAACCAAGCGGCTTAAACCATTTGCCTACAGCACTATTTATTTGAGATTTGAGATTGCTCCTGGGAATCAGTAAGAACAGAGGTTAGGGCGGGAGTTGAACCCGCGAAATTCGGTTTTGCAGACCGATGCTTTGGGCCGCTCAGCCACCTAACCTGGGAGTCCCGACGAGGTTTGAACTCGCAATTTTCACCTTGAGAGGGTGACGGCTTAAATTAATTTGCCTACGGGACTTTGAAAGTTTTGAGTTTTAAGTTATGGGTTTTGAGTTAAAGAAAATTGTTAATTCAAAACTCATAAATTTGTTACTCATAATTTGTTACTCGCAACTCCGGGAAACGGAGACGAGGCTGACGGGTTTCGATCCCGCTACCTTCGCTGTGACAGAGCGACGCTCTCCCAATTGAGCTACAGCCTCAAGAAATTGCTGTTTGGACGAGGTGGCGGTTGATTCCGCGTACTACAAGCCGATCGGGCTTTTGTTGCCGGAGTCTACACCGCCAATGTCCGAAATTATGTGACACGATTAATTTTATATTCGGTTTTCAAGGTTCGTATTGCTCTTGGGATAATGCTTTGAAGCTCTTTCTCTTTGGCAATACATTTATACTACATTAAGTAATACAGGACTGTCAAGGGGGTAATACAAGTTTTTTTTGAAATTGGGTTTTTTCAATGGTGGACGATCGCCCAAACCAACACTTTTACATCCCAGAGTTACCAAAAATCAAGACATTAGGCTGCTAAACTGGTGGTGTAGCCCGTAATAAATCCGATGCTGAAACTGTACTACACTCCGATTTCTGTGAATTCTCGCCGCGTGTGGGTAGCACTTCTGGAAAAGCAGATCGCGTTTGAGCCTCTAGCACTTAACCTCGACGGCGATCAATTTGAACCGGATTTTTTAGGAATTAACCCTTTCCACCGCATACCTGTGTTGGTAGATGGAGATTTGACCGTGGTGGAGTCGCTGGCAATTCTGGATTATATAGATGCAAAATATCCCGCGCCCCCACTGCTGCCAACAGAGGTGAAAGCCTTGGGAATTGTGCGGATGGTGGAAATGGTGACGCTAAATGAACTGTTGCCGGCGATGTTTCCCTTGACGAGGCAACTGCTGTGCCGGGAGATACTGAGGAAAAGTTGGCACAGTCAAAGCAACAGATATTAACGGTGCTGAGGTTTTTTGAGGGGTTGCTGGCGGATGAACGCACTTTTTTTGCTGGCGAACAGTTTTCTTTGGCGGAAGTCGTGGCGGGGACTGCGCTGCCTTCTGTGGGGATGTTTGAGATATCTTTTGATGAGTATCCGCAGTTGCAGCAGTGGGGAGCGAGGCTGGCTGGGCGATCGAGCTGGCAGCAAACGGAGATACCTCAAGCGGAAATTGCGACTAAAATCCCAATTATTAGAAATTTACTGGCGACAAGGCTTTAACAGAGCGATCGAGCTTCAAATAAATATACCGGGCGATGAGAAAGAGACTGTCGGTCAATCAACAATCGATTTCACCCCTCACCCCCTAAAAATGGTAGTTCTAGACTCAATGTCTAATTGACCATATAGCTGATTCGGCGGTTGAAAGCGCCTGCGAGTAAAACTTTCGTGGGCAAGCGGCCGACTGGTTCATCAAGGGTATCGGTAACCCGGATTTGGTATTAACTACTAATAGCGATCGCAAATACTCAATTACAGAGTTCAGTGGTTTTACCCCCTATGAATTCGCCAAGAGTCTCTTTTGAAATCGCTTCTACACACACGAACTCCGCCCACACGGACTCAGAAACAAAGCGGTATTAAATAGGTTTATTATTTAAAATAAAGTCATGAATGATTTTTTTTTACTACTTATGGGTTTCTGATTGTCTCGATGTTGCTAGGTGCAATGTTGGGAATGTCGCTGTATTTGCCTTTAATGACTGGTCAGTTGTCTCTGGCTAGCCCTGGTTTTTATGCTTTGGGTGGGTATATTGCGGCGATTTTTTCTACGACGGTGTTTCAGCCGACAGGTGGTTTGTTTCCTCTGCCATTGCTGTTGGTGGAGATGATAATTGCAGGGGTTGTTTCGGGATTGCTGGGGATTTTGGTGGGAATTCCGGCGCTGCGGTTGAGTGGGATTTATTTGGCGATCGCCACTATTGCTTTTGTGGAAATTTTGCGGGTTTTATCGCTGAATCTGGATATCACTGGCGGGGCTGTGGGCATTTTTGGGATTCCGCAACCGTTTGCGACGCCGATCGAGTATTTGTGGATTGTACTACCTTTACTGTTGGTAAGTATGGCGATTGTCTATCGGCTGGAACGGATTCGGGCGGGGCGGGCTTTTGCGGCGATTCGGGCTGATGAGTTGGCGGCGG
>NZ_JADEWV010000124.1 GCF_015207455.1 Microcoleus sp. LEGE 07076 | reverse complement strand
ATATACAATTTTTGGTTTGTAGTGAGGACTTTAGTTTTCTTTCTTAAGTTGGGAAAAAAAACTGAATTCCTCACTACGAACCGGGGTAAATTAACTATTTTAGAAGTTCCACATGACTGGGTTGTCATCTAAACTCTCGGTGACTGTTCGCCCGATCGCGTCAATTTCTTTTAAGTCACCCTCACTCAATTTTATCTCAGCAGCTTTAGCATTTTCGGCTGCTTGTTCGGCATTCCGCGCGCCGACAATGGCATTGGTTTGTGGCTGGCAAATCAACCACGCTAAAGCTAAATTTCCCAAGCTTGTTTGGTGGCGATCGGCAATTGGTCGCAGTTGATTTAATGCTGTTTGGACTCGGGCGTAATTTTCTTTGATAAACAGCTTGCTTTTGGCGCGGTGATCGCCTTCTGCAAACTTGTGTTCTGGCCCAAATTTACCTGTCAATATTCCTTGAGCTAGAGATGAATAGGCAAGAATTGAGATATTATGTTCAACACAGTAGGGCATGGCGTCTTTTTCTACCCAGCGCCAAAACAGAGAATAAGGTGGCTGCAAGCTGTCAATGCGTCCGTATTGAGCGGCTTCTGCTATTTGGGCGCGGGAGAAGTTGGAAACGCCGATCGCCCGAATCTTCCCCTGTTCTTTCAATTTGTTCAGCGCGTCCATTGTTTCGGCAATGGGTACTAATTCACTATTCCAAGTGCCGGCGGGCCAATGGATTTGGTAAAGGTCGATATAGTCGGTGTTGAGGTTTTTTAGCGATCGATCGCAAGCTTCAATTACCAAATTGGGTTTGAGGTGATTGGCGAAAACTTTGCTAGCATAAATTACTTGCGATCGCACATCTGAAAGTGCTTGGCCGATAATTTGTTCCGAATGCCCTTCTCCGTAAACCTCAGCCGTATCAAACGTAGTAATACCGGCCTCAAAAGCGGCGCGCATTGCTTTAACAGTTTCAGCATCCTCAATTCCCACCCACATCCGCTTCCCCGCTTGCCAAGTCCCCATAATTATCGGGCTAATTTGAATTTCCGATGTCCCCAATTGTCGCTTTTCCATACCCTAAGTCCTCATTTTGCTTTTTAATATTTACCCTCAGCCGATCTCATTTTAACAGAAAAAAGATGCTGTACTTGCTTTCACGCAGCGATTTTGTTAGTATTTTGTTACTATGGTTAAAATAAAACTAAAATTGCTATGAAATCAACTACTCGCGCGCTGAAAGAATGGAATGTAGCGGTTAATGCTTTGGAACAAGCCCAAACGATTCTGCTGTTGCGAAAAGGGGGCATTCGCGAGCAAGCAGGACAGTTTAATGTTGCTGACAAGCAGGTTTTGTTGTATCCAACTTTTGAACACCAACAGCCGGATTTATTAAAGCCGGATTTTGCGAGTCAAGTAAAAACAGTTGAATCTGGTTGGCATCCTGAAATTATTAGGATTGGCAGTTGGGCTGAGATTACCGATGTTTTTTTGGTAGCTTGGGAACCGGCAATTGCGGCACTTTTTCCTTACCATATTTGGAATGAAAAATTTATCAGCGACCGCCTAAAATGGAAACAAAACCAACCAATAAATGTTCTATTTTTGCGGGTTTATCGGCTAGCAGAAACTGTAGAAATTCCCTACATTTCTGCCTACGGCGGTTGCCGTTCTTGGCTCGATTTGGTCACTTTTATTTCGGTGGAGGGAAGCCAAGCTGTTTTGGGCGATCGAGAGTACATTGCACGGTCGAATGAAATCCGCAACTGCATCGCGAATCCTCCGAATGATTCAGGTTTGCAGAAAGACAAAACGCTGACCGTTTGTAGTGAGGACTTTAGTCCTCATTAATAGTTTTTAATGTACTTTTCGAGAGGTATCCTTCCACTAAACCCAGCCCAAAATCCGCAGCTAATGCCATCAAAGCAGCCGGAATTGCCCCCGCCAAAAGTAACTGATTGTTGACTGTCGCAACGCCTCGGAAAATAAACACCCCCAAGCCGCCGGCGCCAATTGCAGCGGCGATCGTTGCTAGCCCGATCGCAATTACCGCAGCAACTCGCACCCCCGCCAAAATTACCCCCAGCGCCAGCGGAATTTCCACTTGCCACAACAGTTGCATATCCGTCATTCCCATGCCTGTTCCCGCTGCCACAATCGCCGGATCGACGCCGACAATCCCCGTATAAGTGTTGCGGATAATCGGCAGTAAAGAATAGAGAGTAAGGGCGATGATTGCCGTGCGATCGCCAATTCCACCCAATACCGGCACCGGAATTAGCAAACCAAACAAAGCTAAACTGGGAATTGTTTGCATAATATTTGCAAATCCCAAAATCGGCTTTTTCAATTGGGGTTTTCTTGTTACTAAAATCCCGAGGGGAATCCCGACAAGAATTGCGATCGAAATTGCCACAGTTACTAAATATAAGTGTTCAAGTACACGCTGAATTATCTCCGCACCGTACCGATTTATAAATTCTATCATTGGGTAATATCAACTCCGTTAGAATCGGAATAGTAGATTGACTGTTGACTGTTGACTGTTAAGATGATGTATGAGTGCAACCGGAATTGATCTAATTGGTAATATAATTTCCGTTTGGTTGGTAGTGAGGACTTTAGTCCTCCGAATGATGCGGACTAAAGTCCTCACTACGAACCTGTTTTTTACATATAGCGGTTCTCAAGCGTGGTGAGGTATGCCCGGTTTGGCCACGGAGGCCTATGCCCACGGAGGCCTATGCCCTATCCCGGATAGTACCTCATATGAGAGCTTGAAAGGCTATAGTAGCAGTATTTTTTTTACTCTAAATGCAGGCAATTTTTTTAATGAAAGACACCCTTTTTATAATGGTAAATAAAAGATATCGCATAGAATTTTACCCAGTCCCCCGTAATTGCAAACATTCAATAAATGCCCGAGATTCTGGATGCTGAGATTTTATAAAATCATCTGGGGATGCCAATTCAACCAACCTTCCATCTTGCATCAAACCAATTTTAGAAGCCAACAAAAAAGCTTCTTGAATGCCGTGAGTCACAAAAATCACAGTTTTGCCGAGTTGTTGCTGCAATTGACCGAATTCCCGCTGCAATTCTAGGCGAGTAATCGGGTCTAAAGCGCCAAACGGTTCGTCCATTAATAGTACGGGAGGGTCAGCCGCTAGTGCTCTGGCGACCCCCACTCGCTGCCGCTGTCCGCCGGATAGCTGATGGGGATAGCGTTTGGCGAAGTGCTGGGGGTCGAGGTTGACTAATTCTAAGAGTTCGCGGACGCGAGATTTAATCCGCGAACCCTCCCAACCTTCCAATTTCGGCACTAAACCGACGTTTTGCTCGACGGTAAAATGGGGAAACAAACCGATTTCTTGAATTACATAGCCAATTTTTCGCCGCAGTTGAATAGGGTTCCACTCAGTTGTCGGTTTTCCCATAACAAGCACTTCGCCACTGGTTGGCGTGAGTAAATTGTTAATCAATTTCATGGTAGTAGTTTTGCCGCTACCGCTGCGTCCCAGCAATACTAAAACTTCTCCTTGCAGCACTTGAAAATTGAGTTTTTCTACTAAATGCCTGCGGTTGAGACGGTATGTCACTTCAAGGCATTGGACAGCAACTTCATGATTGAGAGCCATGATTTGTTTTGGTGATGTTGGTTTTTAGCAATTGGCAAATTTACATACAGAGGACTATAAACCGGGTTTGTTTCTAGATGATTCTGCGCTCAACCCAAGATAGATCGGAGAAACCTGGTTTGTTTGGTCTTATTTATTGTAAGGTGCGTCTGGGCTGAATGTGGCGATCGCACCTAATAATTTTTCCCTGTCATGCACCCTACAGTTAGTTAGCTGAAATCTAAAATCCAAAATTTAAAAGCTAAAATTGTCTTGGTTTTGCCATTCTAGCAACAATGCTCGACATTGCAGGCAAGTTAATTTTTTGAGCAAGTCGCGAATTCCGTCGGGGGTGACAGGATATGCAGTGCCGAGAAGTTCGGGGTTTACTGTTGCTGTGGGGTGCAATTCTGCTAGAAAACCGTAGAGTTTTTGATTGGAGAATGAACTGTTGATTGCCCAGCCTATGGTGTTAATCGGTTGGATGCGGACGATCGCACTTTCTGTCACGCCTAGTTCTTTTTTGATTAGAGCTGGAACTGCGCCTGCTGGCGTTGTGGCTTCTGGTACGCGACCGCCGGGAAAATCGAGAGTTGCTGCTGCCACGCCGGGGCGATACATTGGCTTGGGAAACAGCAATTTGTCAGCTTGAACAGTCAAGATCACAACAGAATCTGCTCTTTCTACTCGCCAATATTCTACTATTTGTCCTTCGGTAGTTTCGAGATGTTCGGCGATTAGTTTAACCCAATGAGAATTGATTTCTAGAAACCGATCTAGAGTTTTCCACTGGGATTTTGAAGTTTTGTTCATGTCAGAAGGAATGAGAAAGCAACAATAGGGAATAAAGAAAAAACTTGAATTGCATTCAATCGTTTTATTATCTTGAAATTCATCTGTGTTTATCTGTGTCAATCTGCTTTGAATCTGCGGTTTCGGGATCGATCGCACATTTATCCAATCTTCTCTGCTGCAATCCAACGACAGCGTTCGCAACAATAGCCGATCGACCTTTCGAGCTTTGAGCCACTTTTCCCTCTCAATTATAAATTTTTGCAACAACTATACATAATCTTCAAAATAATTCGGTATTATAGACTACATAAATTAAATTATCTGTGCCTTCGCTTTCGGTTGTTAAAACCCCGCAAAAAGTGCAGACTCTTAGCTAGACAGGAGTAGTTATGCAACTGCAAACAGATATTCGTACTTGGCAGCCACCAGCAAGCGCCGCGACTGTCCGCAACTGGGAAAAATTTGGCTGCGCCGTACCTGCACCACAACTGGCTCCTTCGATGTGGGTAAAATTGTTCAATCCGCCAACAGCATTCAGTTTTGACGAAGCGTGGCTGTTGTGTCAGTGTTCGGAACAAAAGTGGCTAGCTTGGATTCCCGATTATGGCGAAATTTTGTTGAGTACGAATGAATTTTGCGCTACTTAATCGAGAATTAGAGTGCTAAAATCCATAGGCTTCGGACTCCACAGCATATTTTGGAAAAAAACCCTGGTTTCTGCGGAATTATCGAACCAATTAATTGAAATTTTGACAAAAGAGCAATAGAAAACCTATTGCTCTTTTTGTTGTACAAAAACACTCTCTAGTTTTTGTCTTCAGACAGCGAAACTTGCGCGCTTATTTGCAAACTGCACGGTTATTTGCGTTTCTGACAATCGTGCCTACTTTGCCATTAATCTGAATCGGGTTCTTAGTGCTGGCTCGAATCAAGCGGGGCTGCTTACCCAGACATTCTTTGATTGATTCTGACCAGGTGGTGAGAGCGCTGGTGTATTCTGTACGAGTCGCTGGTGCGCGAAACTCATCGGTAATTAGGTGATCCGTGGTGATGCTAGTGTCAGTAGCAACATTGGTAATAATTGGAAAGTCAAAGGATCTGGGCAGGGTTCTGTCAGGTATTTTGCCCGGTACCATCTGGTATTTCATCGAGCCACCTTTGTAGTCAATACCTGCTTGGGGGGTTGTTTGAGCGAAGGCTGGAACAGGCAAGCTTGCTACCAAAACGGTGCAGCAACTCCAAAATAATTTCGATTTCATCCGATTCATCTCCTCAACTTTATGACGATTAGCACGAATTAGACAGGCTCCACAAACATTAGCTTCTATTCATAAAAAATATGATGCTAATGATTTTTTCATCTGGAGTTTTACCGATCTAATCTATTAATGTACATCCTTAAAAATGTGAATACTGGTTGGTCGGACAAACTGTAGAATGGTTTCAGTTGAGTAAGATATTTACACATCTGAAGTTGTTACAGCGTTGGGGACTCGATTTTACCAGAATGATTCATTTTTGATCGATGTTATTGGAACTTTATCAAATTTTGTCTCAGATATCAAGTTTTGTCGATCGCACATGACATTTTAACACTGGGAAAGCAGCTCGATCGCGCTTTGAGTGTTGCAGGCTATACCAGGGCGAGAAAAATGCTAGATTACATCTAGGGGCGTTTGAGTATTTTCAAACGACAACAGACACAGAAGGGGCTTCAAAATAGGTGATTTTAGTGGAAGATAGCAAATTTATAG
This sequence comes from Microcoleus sp. LEGE 07076, assembly GCF_015207455.1. Lineage (GTDB taxonomy): Bacteria > Cyanobacteriota > Cyanobacteriia > Cyanobacteriales > Microcoleaceae > Microcoleus. Next base: position 12,834 of record NZ_JADEWV010000124.1, on the reverse strand, counting down.
ACGTATCGGAAATTATGGGTGTTCCCGTCGCTCCTGCGGGGTACAAATCTGGCTTTGTGGGTATTGTCGGGCGCCCGAATGTCGGCAAATCGACGCTGATGAATCAGTTGGTGGGGCAGAAAATTGCGATTACTTCGCCGGTGTCTCAGACGACGCGCAACAGGCTGCGGGGCATCCTGACAACGCCTGAAGCACAAATTATTTTTGTGGACACTCCGGGAATTCACAAGCCTCATCACGAATTGGGTAAGGTTTTGGTGCAGAATGCCCGCACCGCGATTGAGTCGGTGGATGTGGTGCTGTTTGTGGTGGATGCTTCGGTGGAATCGGGAGGGGGCGATCGATATATTGTCGAAATTCTCAGGAATACCAAAATTCCGGTGATTTTGGGGATGAATAAGTTGGACGAACAACCGGAGGATTCCGTGTTGATCGATCGCACTTACGAGCAAATTGTCAATCCCCAGTGGCCTGCCGTCAAGTTTTCGGCCCTAACGGGCGAGGGCGTCGAACCGCTGCAACAATTATTAATCGAACATCTAGAAATTGGGCCATACTATTATCCACCAGATTTGGTGACTGACCAGCCGGAACGCTTTATTATGGGCGAATTGATTCGGGAACAGATTTTGCTGCAAACACGAGAAGAAGTGCCGCATTCTGTAGCAATCGCGATCGACATAGTTCAAGAAGAAGCCAAAATTACGCGCATTCTGGCGACAATTCACGTCGAACGGGATTCCCAAAAAGGTATTTTAATCGGTAAAAGCGGCAGTATGCTAAAGTCGATCGGCAGTGCAGCCCGGGAACAGATTCAAAAGTTAATTGAAGGTAAAGTTTATTTGGAGTTATTTGTCAAGGTACAGCCGAAGTGGCGGCAGTCCCGAACTCGTTTGGCCCAATTGGGCTATCGAGTGGAAGAATAAAACTTTATTTGTTAGAAGTTTCCCTATCTTAATCCTGATCTGCTCAGAAGCAGAGTTGAGAACTTCATCAAACGCTTTGAAGGTAAATCAGAGGAGGGACAGTTACAAGCTTGAATGAGTTGCCCGCAGCCAAGCTAATTCTACCTGAACCCGACGATCTTCATCATGGTAAAACGAATACAGTTGGGTCATTGTTAGTCGCGATCGTAGCAACACAGCCGAAGCTGGCTTAGGAATGATAATTAAATAACTTACAATCTTTATTGTTATTGTGGGATGGGCTCTCCCGCCCATCCCACAAATATGTGTAAATTATTTAATTCGCGATCCTTAGATGTTCCTACTATGAGAATTAGATTAAGTAGGTAGGTGGGGAAATTCACAAGTATGTAACAAAACATTAACTATGGTGACGGGACTTAAATTTAATACGTTGTGTACTGTAGTTTCCTCTTTTTCCTCTAACTTCTACTCCCTGAATTACGGCCTAGGCAAGTTCTAATTCATCCTCAAACAAATGTCGCAGCTAATTCATCTTGTTTAATGTGTTGCCACTCTAATTCAATTGGGTTCATTTCGGAACAATCTTTGGGCAAGCAAAAGATATATAAACCCTGACATTTCCACTTAGACCACAACTGTTTAACCTCCTGAGATATAGCGGTTCGATCGCGTTGTGATGTATGCCCAGTTTGGCCGCTAGGCACCTCATATGACAGATAGAAAGGCTATATCGTAATCTAGTTTTGTTTTTTCGCACCGACTTACTTAGCATCGGAACGATCGAACCGCGAAGATGCTTATATAGCAACCGCCACATCGGTTAGGGCTATCTTGAAAACTGAAACCTTTATTTGGCAGGCTTTCCACCTCTGACTCCTGACTCCTGACTTCTGCTATAGCACGTTCGGCTTCGCCGAAAGCCGTTCATTCGATCGGCTATTTCGGATATTTGGGGGAAAATGTATACTTGGCTGCGGGGTAACGGGTAATTGGGAAAAAAATAATTGGCGATCGATTCGGGACAGATTACCCATTACCCATTACCCGACATTAGATTAACTTATCACTAAAAATTCAGGAGAGCCGTTTTTTTCCGGAAATTCCCATTATCATTATCAGCAGTGTGGAGTGAAAGGAATTTCAAGTGACCGGAAATCATCTGTGGCAGCAACTACGAAAACAATCGCGTTTTGTGGCGATCGCCCTGGCAGCGGCTGCGATTAGCTTTGTCATTGGTATGCTGATGCCGACAAACCAACACTATAGCAATAATCCTGCAACCGCTCAAGTACACAATCTTAACCAATCCTTAACGGTAAATCCGTCAGTAAAACAGATAGCAGACGATCGCACAGCGTTTAATCTCGATCGCACTGTTGAAAAACTTCTTACCGTATTAGAATCCCAAGAAAAACTTTTGACTTTTGTTCCTCCCGAACAGTTTCAAGGAACAACAGTTTTTGACGGAAAAGTCAAGAATTCTGAGAAAGTTATTGCTTTAACTGTAGACGATGGGCCGTGGCCGGAAACAACGGAACAAATGCTCGATATTTTTCAGCAAAATGATGTTAAAGCAACATTTTTTTGGCTAGGTAAATCTATCGAAAATTATCCGAAAATTGCTCGCATGGTTGTGGCTCAAGGTCACGCGATCGGAAATCATACGTGGCATCACTGGTACGATCCGATGGATGCGGCGACGGCGGCTGATGAAATCGATCGCACGGCTAAACTTATTTACGAAACAACGGGAGTTAAAACTACTTTCTTTCGCCCGCCGGGAGGAGTGTTGAACAATGGTTTGGCTAAGTATGCTAAGGAGCAGAATTATGCTGTAGTGATGTGGTCGGTAACTTCGGCAGATACCGATCCCCGCGCTCAACCGTCGGCTTTTGTGGAGAATGTGTTGAAGGGTGCGAAGCCGGGAGCAATTGTTTTGATGCACGATGGCGGGGGCGATCGATCTCGTACTATTAAGGCTTTACCGGAGATGATTGCGGGTTTGAAGCAGCAGGGATATCGGTTTGTGACAATTCCTGAGTTGCTGGAAATGCAAGAGCAATCAGCCTAAATTGTGCGGGCGATTGCTTGTCTTTTTTTGAGGGTAATACTAAGACTAAACAAACCCGGTTTCTACGATAAGAAACCGGGTTTCTGACTCTCTGTGCGTCTAAGACTGATATCAATTACGGCTGTACGGGAATGATTTAACCACAGAGAACGCAGAGAACACAGAGTCAGAGCAGAGAGAGATGAATAATTTCGATACTAACGGATTTGATATGACTGAGGAAAATGCCGCTCGCCCAAATCCCCTAAAAAAAAACCGATCGGCCGAAGATAATCAGCTTTGAGATATCAAATATTACCAATCAAACCTTGTCTGAATTGCCATTAATTCCACTAGAATCACCCGATAGCCCAAACCTCCCTCACTGGCTGCACTCGTTAGAAACCTGCGAGAGTACCAACAGTTGGGCGATCGCCCGCGCGGCAAAACTCCACCACGGAGATGTAATATTTACCAAGCAGCAAACCAGCGGGCGCGGTCAACACGGACGCACTTGGTATTCGCCGCCCGGTGTTTTTACTGCTAGCTTTGTCCTCGACAATCTCAATCCCAATCTGTTACCCGGACTTAGTTTAGCAGCCGGTTTAGCTGTGATTTTCGCGATCGAAGATTTGGTTCCCGAATGTCGCGATATGCTGCGCCTGAAATGGCCGAATGATGTTTGGATCGATCGCCAAAAATTAGCCGGAATTCTCTGCGAAGCCACTTCTAGCAATGTTTCTGGCAAAACTCGCGCCGTTGTGGGAATTGGACTCAACCGCTGCGTAGATTTCGCGGCCGCCCGATTGGATGAAAAGGATCTCGGCAATGCGGTAAGCCTGCATTCTATTGTTAGTAAAGTACCCGAGGAATTTTGTTTGCTCGATCGACTCCGGCACTATTTACTCGAACTAGCCGATATGTTTTCCACCGCCGACAGGCCCGCCGAAAAGTCCGGTTTAGCGCTACTTTTACCCGAATTGCGCCGACGCGACGCCCTGATTGGCTGTAATGTGGCGATCGAACTTGCGTCGGAAACCATCTGCGGAGAAGCCGCCGGCATTGACCGAAGCGGCCGCTTGTTAGTATGCTTGGCGGGCGATCGAATACAAGCCTTTACCTCCGGGCGAATTCGATTAAATTAAAAATCATTAATCACACCAAATCCGCCTTTAATACCGACTCTTATTTCTTCAGTCGGCGTCCGGCGGACATCGTTTGTGTAGACGCGAATTCCATTCGCCGACTCTTATTTACCAATTACCAATGACCAATTCCCTATTCCCAATTCCCATTTTCCAAATTTAATTTACCACCTCAAATACTACTAACCGACTCAGCCACAGCGGTTGATTAGCCTCCACACCTTCAGGACGACCCTTAGTAGAAGCAACCTGTAATCTGTTACCATTTATCCCTTGTTTAACCAGAGACGCTTTCACATTTATTGCCCTTTCCAGTGCCAACTTTTGATTTTCCGCCGGACTGCTTTTCAAATCGCTGTAGCCAATAATCCTAAAACTTTTCGTGCTGTTTTTCTCCATATATTCCTTGACTTTTTTTAGCTTTTGTGCTACGTCTTTTGGCGACAAAAATGCCGAACCCACACCGAAATAAAGGCGAATTGCCATTGCCTTTGACAGCGGTTTAGAGCCTGTTTCCACTGTATTTGTTACAGACTTCACCCCCGGAATTTTCTCAAAAGCTTGAGTTATTTTCTCAGCATCTGTCGCTTTGCTCACGCTACCTGCAATCGCCACTTTTCCCTCAGCGTACCGAGCCGAAATATCAATGCTTTCTAGTTTATTCAAAAGCTCCGCAGTCCGCTTGACATCGGCAGCAGCTAAAACTGGATCGGGAGGTACTTCAACGGCGATAATTTTATTATCAATGCTTAATTTTGGAGCAGTTTGTTGAGCTATTTTTTCCGCTTGCGATCGCAGCTTTTGATTCGGTACTCGTCCCGAAATCTCCAAAACTCGATTTTTAACATCTGCCGCGAGGCGATAAACCGATAACTCGGGAGCAGATTGTAAAGCTAAATTTGTATCTGCTTCTATACTCGCTGCAATTGAGCTGCGGTATTGATGAATTCCCCAAGGTATGCCAATCAAACCTAACGCCGCCAAACCGATAATTGGTAAAATTGGCTGTTTGGGAGATTTAGTTTTTATGTTATCTCTCTCAATTAACTTTTGCAAGTTCGTGTTTATTTCGGGCGGCACTGCGGTGGGATCGCCGTTAAATGATTGGATTACATCCCCGTATTCTTGAACAATATTTGTGAAAACTGCTCGCATTTTGTACTTAAACCACTGCCTGGTTTCTCCCTGCATTACTACTGCCAAATAACACGAACCCGCTACTTCCAATACAATTTTAGATGTGCCATATTCTATGGCATCAATCTCTGCAATATTTCCAGACTGAGAGATACAATCGTTGACAAATGCGCGAATAGCAGTCAGCATACCCGCTACCATGTCTGATTCTAGCTGTTCGCGTTCAGACTGCTGCACTGCCGAAATTACTAATCCCGACGTTGTTTGAATCAAAAAAACAGCTTTAACAGTCAGCGGTGTTGTTTCTTTAATCAGCAATTCTGCTTCAGAAACTCCCTGTAATTTGGCTTTAATTTTGCGACTAATTCCCTCGGTACTTAAAGATGATTCGAGTTTTTCATTAATCTGCCCCATCATCTCTGCGATGTATTTTAAAATTGTGCTGCCGAGAATCGGATAAAGTGCATCAGACATCGCTTCGGGCTTGAGATAAATTTGCTGTTTGATAGCAGAGGCAATTTCCGGCGCGATCGCCATTGCAATTTCATCGGGCGACTCACTGATTGTGTGGGTGATTCCCACAGGAAGAGCCGGCGCGATCGCTATTCCCATCGAGCGCTTGTTTTCTCTGGTTTTGGTATTAATTACTTCATCAATTATCGGAGCTATTGTTTCGGAAAACGATTCTCTCGACTGATTAATTGTTTGGAGCATCATTTCGGGAAAGAGCAGTTTAATTTTGCTCACTAATTCTTCCCGATCTCCTCCCCATTCAACCTCTGTTATTTTGCGTTCTAGTTCCTCTACTTTACCGTTTAGTTTGTAATTATAACCTACAACTTCATCTAACAATGGTAAAATAGATTCGATCACAGAATTTTCTAGTTGGGCGTGATGGCTAACCATCAGCTCGTCAATCAAAGGTTTCAGTAAATCTGTAAACAAGTCTGTCGATTCATAAATCCGGTGTTCGATCGCCACAATCTTTTCTTCGATCTTGGCAAGTCTTCCATCTATCTTTTGATTCTGAATGATTGCATCGACAGCCGGGGCGATCGCAGATTCTATCTCTAGCTTTGCGGCGGCGATGTTGCTGGACACCATCTCTACAATTGCCGGCATAATTCTTGCCATCAAGCCTTCTATCTCAGCTAAAACTTGCTGCTGAACTTCAACAATCTTACTTTCATTTTTTAATATTTGTGCCGCAATACCGCTGTTTTGAATAACAGTGTTGACAGCCGGCGCGATCGCCTCTCTCGCTTCTAACTTTGTCTCGTCAATTTTCCGATTCAGCGACTCAATCATTAACGGCATCAACCTTGCCATAATTTCTTCCGGTTGAGAGTTTTGCTGGCGCTGAAGATTATTCAATCTACTTTCTACGCCGCTCAATTTGCCTTGAACTTCTCTTTGCAGAATTGCTGATTCAATCAAAGGTTCGATCGCCGCAGCCACCTCTAATTTTGATTCATCGATTTTACGGTTCAGCAAATCAGTTATTGCTGGCATTAGCACCGCCATTATCTCTTCAGGCTTCTGAATTGGCGACTCCCCGGCCGCCAGCCTGCGCTCGATGATGCTCAATACTTTTTCTTCTATTTCTACCCAAGCTATTCTTACCTGTACAGACGGTGCTACAGCTTCGACAACCTCTAACTTTAATTCACTAATTTTGCGGTTTAGCAAATCGCTAACTACCGGGACTAGCTGCTTGACCAAATCTTCCGGTTGCTGCTGGGAACGCTGCTGAATATTCGCAAGCTTATCTTCAATTATTACTACTTTTTCTTGCAGTCCGTTTTGATTCTGAATTACTTGATTGACTGTCGGTGCGATCGCCGAAGCTACTTCTAACTTAGACTCCTTTACCTTGCGATTGAGCAGATCGTTCACCACCGGCATCAGCCGTTCCATCGACTGTTCGAGATTAGGTAGCTGCTGATAGTTGAAGCCAGCAATTTGATTTTCCAAATCCGCTAATTTTGCCTGGAATTCGAGGGGATTAACTCCCTCGTTGCTGGTGAGTTCGATCGCCTTTTTCAATTCCGACTTCAACCCCTCAACTTCTTCTTTCACTAACCCAGGAATTAACGGTTTGATTAAATTTATCAACTCCTGCGGGTCAGACATCAGCTTATGAAAACTTTCTAACTTTTGTTCGGAGTTCAAAACATGACTGTACAATTCCGGCACATCCCTTTCAAACACCAATTGCTGCAACTGCTTGAGTTGCTGCGCTGCTTGTTCTAATTCTTCCTCCGACAATCCATAATTGTTGGCTGCATTCGCGCTACTTGATAAACCTGATTCTTGATTAGTTTGTAGTCTTTGAGATGGTATCTCTTCATTTTTAGTCAATACTTCGGGTACAATCGCCGATGATTCGATCACAAAAGACAACCTAGTGCGCCGATTTTCCTCATCCTCAAATCGATCTCTCTGCTGTTGAGATGGCGGTAACTTCAGCTCCGAAAACCCCTTCTTTGATTTCTTTAATAACTGCAATTCAGTCAGTATGCTTAGCAATTCCTGAAGTTGATCGCCAGCGTTGGAAATTGCCAGACTTTCTGATGAAATCTCTTTTTCTGGCTGATAGATTTTGCCTAAATTATCATTAGATGCTGCCATACTTTGCTACCAAAATCTGATTTAAACCGCTCGAAAAAAATGATTAGTTGGCTGATCGTCTCACTACTGCGAAAATCAATAGACATCTCCAATAATTATTGTGGAACGGGCAGGATACCTGCTCGCTTACTGGCTTTTTAGGATTTGTCTAATAGGAATGACACAATTAATTTTTCGCCCCGGGCCGATCTCGCGCCTATCGATGTATCTTAACTGCTGTTCTGCGACTAGCCAACTCGGCCGCCAACTGCAATGCTGCTTTCATGCTGGAGGCATCGGCAATCCCTTGACCTACAATATCAAAAGCTGTGCCGTGATCGGGAGATGTGCGGACAAAGGGTAAGCCAATTGTTGTATTGACTGCTTTGTCGAAAGCCATCAATTTTACTGGAATCAACCCTTGGTCGTGGTACATTGCCAAGTAACCGTCGTGAGCTTCCTTGGCTAAGCCGTACCAAACTTTAGCCGGTTTTACCCACAGGGTATCCGGTGGTACTGGCCCGTCTAATTGCACTTGAGGAAAGCGATCGCGCTGCGTTTCCAACCAAGGTATCATCCAGTCTTGCTCTTCCTTTCCCAGTTTGCCATTTTCGCCACTGTGAGGATTTAAGCCAGAAACTGCAATTTTCGGTCTTTCTATCCCAAAATCTTCCCGCAAACACTCTACCAGCAATTCTAGTTTTTCGCTCAGCAATTCTGGAGTCAAAGCATCGGGTACTTGACGCAGGGAAATATGTGTGGTAGCGAGTAAAGTTACCAGCGTCCAACCGCTGTGGGGAGATGTGGCGGCAAACAGCATTCCGAACCGCTGCGATTTGGCTTTTTCTGCCAGGAGTTCTGTTTGTCCGGGATAATTGTAACCTGCAGCTTGCCAGTTGGTTTTAGAAATTGGCCCGGTAACGATCGCACAAAATTCGCCGGCGAGGGTATGGGCGATCGCCCTTTCCATATACGCAAAGCTAGCCGCGCCGCTAGCTGCATTCCCGACACCGGGGACAATCGCACCCCATTTGCTGTCTGGTGCTATATCAATAATCTTTAATGTTTCGGGATTTGCCAAAGATGCCGCAGCACGATGGCTCGATCGCCACCCGTCGTAAGTTTGCTGCAAAATTGCCCGCGAACCGAAAACCGTCACCGCCAAAGCAGCAGCGGGATCTGCCAAGGCTTTGAGAATCACTTCCGGGCCTATTCCCGCCGGATCTCCCAAAGTTACAGCTAGTTTTGATTCCCGATCGAGACTCAAGGCAGTTTTCTCCCACAAAATACAGGAATTTCCGCAACGAGTCAAATTTTACCATTTAGGCAACTAATTTCCCAAAATTCTCCGTAAAATGCCAACAATCCGGCGAATGCCACGCCGGGGTTGGAAACCATCACCAGGCTTGACACTTTCTGGTAAGTTTTTGGATGCCGATCGTTGATCTTAGTAGCTCGATACAGTAAAATACCTACCATGACACAGGCTGTAACACAGTTGATACGTTAAAGCGCGATCGGCAAGTGGAACAACGGTCAAGAAGTAGTAATCTCACGTGAGATACCAGCCACTTTCAAAACTGTACAGCGAAAGTTGACATTTTCCCTAAAAAAGTAGGGCCCGGCTTGCCCAAACTCTAGGTCAGTATCCTAGTAAGCTTGATTCAGACGAACCGGCACAGATTTTCTAAACTCGACTGTTTGGTTGTTACTTTGGTAGGGTCAAACAGTTGAGGAATTGCTCGCAAGAGATAGCTAATTTTAACCCGTCGCCTAATCGAGAATCCCCGTCTTTAACACAGCGGAGAGTGTCAAATTATGTTGATTTTGCGATCGTCAAGGAACCCTAAAACAAATGAACCCTGAATTTCTCAGCGCAGCCTTTTTATCATTTTCCCTGATTTTCGTCGGTATCGGTGGAGGCTTCCTGTTGCTCAAACTCCAAGGCGGCGAAGAATAAGTTATCATACCCGACCCATAAACCGGTTTTTTCTACCACAAAACATCGTGCAGCACCATTGGCAAGATTAGAAAAACCCGGTTTATCAAAAACATCCTGAAAACCCTGTTAATTTATGCCAGGGATAAAAAGACCCAAGAGACTAAAGTATCCTAGTTAGATATTTACCAAATCCGAGTAAAATTAGTCGAGGGAGGTGGAACAAAAGGGGTCGATCGACCAACCAGAACTTTCTCCAAATACCCACAGCTAAATACCCATAGCTAAAGTCAAAGATAGACAGCAGCAAGAATCCGACTTAAGAGGATGGCGATTTGTAGAACAAGACCAATCCTACATATCAAAATCTAGCTTCTTAGGTCGAGACTTTCTAACAGCAAAAATCGGTTAAAAACCCGAGAATTGGCTGCCTTCAGGTAAGCGAATCAAGCGAGGTTTGTACCGTTTTAGACAAACTAAATCAGCAGAACGAGTTAGTAGCAGGTTGCTGACAAACCCTTTAATAATTAAACTTTGGAGTAATTCATCCCCCAGAGTTTGTCCTCAAAAATCCCCGCGCTTTCAGATCCGGGAGTGTCAAAAAACACTCGCTCTAGGTGGACAGCACTCAAACAAAAAATGCTTTTTACAAAAACGATCGGCTGCCGTTGCCAATATCTAACTATAAAAAGCCCAAAGCAAAATTTTGACCAGGATTATGGCTATCCAGGTATTACCCTCTGCCCCTCTCCACCTGTCCCATCTCTCTCTGTCCCCTTTCCAATCCCGGAGGGCGATCGTTTGATGAGAGGATTTCAGGTTTTTGTTAAGTTTTTATAAAAAACTGAGAAAGACCTGATACCATTTTATAGAAAGTTTAAGATTCATAAATTAATCCCTAGATGACTTTATTGATTGTAGGTGCCACCGGCACTCTCGGCCGCCAAATAGCCCGCCGCGCCCTAGACGAGGGCCACCAGGTGCGCTGTTTGGTCAGAAGTTACAGAAAAGCTGCATTTTTGAAAGAATGGGGCGCCGAACTGGTACCGGGGAACCTTTGCCAGCCCGACAGCCTGATTCCTGCAGTAGAAGGTGTCAGTGCTATCATCGATGCAGCAACAGCCAGTGCAGCCGATTCTGTTAGCATCAAAAGAGTAGACTGGGATGGAAAAGTATCGCTGATCCAAGCAGCAGCAGCAGCAGGCATCAAGCGTTACATCTTCTTTTCCTTTCTCGATGCCGAGAAATATCCGCAAGTCCCCTTGTTGGAAATTAAGCGCTGTACAGAGCTGTTCTTAGCAGAATCCGGTCTAGATTACACAATCCTGAGACCTTGCGGCTTTTTGCAAGGACTGCTGAGCCTGTACGCAATGCCGATTTTGGACAATCAGGCAGTCTGGCTGCCCAACAAGCCGTCAGCTCTTGCCTACATGAACACTCAGGACGTTGCGAAGTTTGCCATCCGGGCGCTTTCGGTTCCCGAAACCGAGAAAAAAACCTTTCCGGTAGTGGGAAATCGAGCTTGGGATGCTGAAGAAATCGTGCGGTTGTGTGAGCGACTGTCTGGGAAGCAAGCGAAAATTACGCGCACCCCAGATGCCTTGTTGCAGACTACTCGTCAATTTGCTAAGTTCTTTCAGTGGAGTTGGAACGTAGCTGACAGATTGGCTTTTTCAGAAGTTTTGGCGGCCGGAAAACCCTTGAAAGCTCCGATGGATGACGTTTACAGTGTCTTCGGAATCGACCCTAAAGAAACTACTACTTTGGAGTCTTATCTCGAAGAATACTTTAATCTGATTATGAAGAAGCTCAAGGAAATAGAGTACGAGCAGCTTAAGACTAAAAAACGGAGTAAACAAAAAATGCCTTTTACATTTTAAAGTGCCGAAAGCTGGGATTATATACAACGACGTTAAACCAGTCTCTTGTCGCATCGCCGAAGAGTTGAAAGACAAGCTGACTGCCCGCGGCTGGGAGGTCTGTGCGGTTTCCGGTGCCGGGGGAATTTTGGGCTATTCTAGCCCAGATCGCCCGATGTGCCACACTCCGATCGACCAACTCGTCCCCCCCGGTTTTGACAGCGACATGGAGTTTGCAGTGGTTTTGGGCGGCGACGGCACCGTGCTGTCGGCATTTCGCCAAGTTGCTCCCATCGGAGTGCCACTGCTGACTGTTAATACCGGTCACATGGGCTTTTTGACAGAAACTTACCTAAACTTGCTGCCGCAAGCTTTGGAAAAGGCGATCGCCGGAGAATATGAAATAGAAGAACGATCGATGCTGGCGGTGCGGCTGTTTCGGGAAAATGACTGCCTCTGGGAAGCCCTTTGTCTCAATGAAATGGTGCTGCACCGCGAACCGCTGACTTGTATGTGTCATTTTGAAGTGGCGATCGGGAATCACGCCTCTATTGACATTGCCGCAGATGGAGTAATTATCGCGACTCCGACAGGATCGACAGCTTACGCATTGTCTGCCGGCGGACCTGTAATTATTCCCGGAATACCGGTGCTGCAATTGATACCCATTTGCCCTCATTCAATGGCTTCGCGGGCTTTGGTGTTTTCCAACACCGAACCGGTCAAAATTTTGCCGGCGAGTCCCGACCGCCTGGTAATGGTGGTAGATGGGAACGGCGGATGTTATGTTCTGCCGGAGGATTGGGTGCAAATTGAGCGATCGCCCTACCCAGCCCGCTTTGTTCGGATAAAATCTTTTGAGTTTTTCCACATTTTGCGGGAAAAATTGGGCTGGGGGCTGCCTCACATTGCTAAACCGAATTCGGTTGAGTTGCCTTAATAGTTGTTGATAATGAGCGGATCGCTAAAGTCCCGTCCTTTTAGGGCGGCTTTTTCTTGGCGTTCAGGTTTGTAAGTTTTTGTGCAGGATAAGGCTCGATCGGAATCTCCTACGGAATCCTTAATTCTCGATCGAGATTCCGAATCATCTCCAATGTGAGCCAGCGTTTGCGAGATAACGTTAGTACACAGGAACATTTTTGTTTAACATCCCACCCATTACCTA
>NZ_JADEWV010000431.1 GCF_015207455.1 Microcoleus sp. LEGE 07076 | reverse complement strand
GGTTATTAACTTGAAGTTTGGATCGCCCGCCCGGTTCCTGAACTCTCATCTAAAATTAGTTTTGACAAAGTTTGCGATCGCGCCCGATGACGCGATCGCAAACTTTGTCAAATAAAAATATTATTCCCTGCTGCGCCAACACCAAAAAAGAGTTGAGATTTTGGGACAAAATCTCAACTCTTTGAGTCACTAACTAGCCAAATATTCTCTGACTTGAGACTGGCGCCGCCGCAGGTGGGCGAGGGCTTGATGTTCTAGCTGCCGTACCCGTTCGCGGCTGAGATTTAGCCGTTCTCCAACTTTCGCCAGCGACATTTCGGTGCCGTCTTCCAAACCAAAGCGTAGAATAATCACATCTCGTTGCTGCTGGGTAAGTTCTGATATCAAAGTATTCAGGTCTTGTCGCAGCAATTCCGAGGTAATGTAGTTGTCTGGAGATGCGGTTTCGTCTTCTAAGAGTTCTTGCAGTTCCGTATCTTGGTTGTCTCCTACCCGCAAGTCCAAAGAAACTGGATGTCTTGCCATCAGCAGGTATTCTCGAATTTGGGAAGGCTGCAGTTCCAGGGCGGCGGCAATTTCTGCAGGCAAGGGAGAACGGCCCAACTGCTGGGTGAGTTCCCGCTGCACTTTTTTAATTTTGTTGAGTTTTTCGGTGATGTGAATTGGCAATCGAATGGTGCGGGCGTGTTGGGCGATCGCGCGGGTGATTGCTTGGCGAATCCACCAGTAGGCGTAGGTTGAAAATTTGTATCCCCGCATCGGGTCAAATTTTTCGACTCCTCGTTCTAAACCGAGGGTGCCTTCTTGAATTAAATCCAAGAATTCCATGTTGCGTTTCTGGTATTTTTTGGCGATCGCCACTACTAAGCGCAAATTCGCTTCTATCATCTTTTTCTTGGCACGTCGCCCCAACTCCAATATCCGGTTGAGTTCAGCTTCTGGTAACTCCATTTCGGCAGCCCACTCTAGCTGATTCGGTTCTCGCTGCCATTCTTTGGCTAGTTCCTGTTTTGCTTCGATTAATTTCATCATTTGCTGTACCTGCTTCCCGAAAACAATCTCTTCTTCTCGGGTTAGCAAGGGTACTCGACCGATCTCGTGCAGATAGGTACGAACCGTATCCGTTGAGGAGTATGGCCGGCTGCCCATGCGATCGGCTTTCACTGTTTTGGTTTTGGGTGTTGTGGTGGACATGGGTGAGTATTGCACTCCTTGTAACAACAGATAAAAAGTTGGTGATACCCTATCCCACTTTTGCAAGCGGGATAAAGACTGCGACAGGGGGGATATTTCCCCTCCTGTTTATCGGAGACGATCGGTAGAAGCTTGTTGTTTGGGATTACTTTTGTGCTTGATTTTCTAGTAATGCCCGTCGATTTTCCGTAACTTCCTAGCTTTAACGGCTAGTTCCGGCGAAGTGAATTTAAGTTTACTTTGCTCAATATTATTCCAAATTTTGAGGATCGTAAAGGGTAAAAACCTCTGTCTTAAGGTCAAGATTCTACATTTTTCCTTAAGGTTTTCAATTCCCTGCTAGTTTTAACTGCAATTCAACTTCACAATACTCATGCAAACAGACTCATGCAATTCGAGGGCTTTTTGCTCTCTGTATCTATCATCGCTTGAATTTTTCGTACTGCCTAGATACTGCGATGCGAGATAACCGAACCCGATCGTCCTATGCGCTGCAATTTACTATTGAAAATTTTTATTGACATTTTTATTAAAATATGCTAACAAAGTTTTCCAATAATTAAGTAAGGCGTATCAAAGCTAGCTGGGTAGTCCTGCAACGCATCGGATAATTTGGGGATAAAACGGTTGACCGACCGTTATCAAAACCCTGATCTTGCAGGACTACCGCTAGCTGTTGGGC
>NZ_JADEWV010000123.1 GCF_015207455.1 Microcoleus sp. LEGE 07076 | reverse complement strand
GCCGTTTCGTCGCTGACACCCAACCGCGTTTGAATTAATTTCATCGTTCGCTTAATCCCGCCGAATTTATCGATTAATTTCAGCCCCGCCGCTACTTGTGACACCACGGGAAATCCGGCAAAGGTTTCAACTACAGGTGTCAAAAAATCAATCAAATCATCGGGGAAAAGTTGGTTGAGAGTTGCGTCTGACTCGCCTTTGTTCAGCAAATACCAAAAGCAAGCAAAATCATAATTGGGAAATTTAAATTTATATTTCTTTGTGGCTTCTGCGATATTTCGCCGCAGCATCAGCAAGCCGTAAAATCTATCTTGCGGTTTATCTTCTTTGATTGGAATCAATCCGAAATCGTGTCTGACTACGGGGATGGGAGTGTAGGTTTTCGGTTGTGCATTGCGGACGAAATTAGCAAGTTCGGCGGCTTTTGATTCTGGGAGTGCGCTCAATCTTTGCCAATCCTGCGGCGAAAATCTTTTGCAACAGTGATACTCCAAGTGTTTGAGGAGCAATGACTTGCCGTTGCCTCCATCGCCGAAAAAATACAAAATTTGTTCGGGAGGTGGGTCTTCGTTTAAATAAAAGGCAAATCGGCGGGTAAATTCGTGTCTGTCTGTGAAGAGTTGCAGTTTGCGATCGTCGCTGATTGATTCGCTTTCAAAATCTTCGTCGTCTATTGGCATAAATGTATTGGTGAGGTGTTAATTTAATTATACATTCGGCGATTGAAATCGCGTCTAGACAAACCAAATTCACTCGGCGATTGAAATCGCGTCTAGACAAACCAAATTCACTCGGCGATTGAAATCGCGTCTAGACAAACCAAATTCACTCGGCGATTGAAATCGCGTCTAGACAAACCAAATTAACTCGGCGATTGAAATCGCGTCTAGACAAACCAAATTAACTCGGCGATTGAAATCGCGTCTACACATACGAAGTCCGCCTGCGCGGACTAAGAAAACCTTGATTGAACCGGCGATCGAAATCGCGGAATGAACCAGGAGGTAGCATAGTCCCTCTCTGCTGGGACTTGGTTTGTATAGCTGGGGTTTCAACCGCCGAATCAACTGCTATCTTAGACAAGACGCGATCGCAAGCACAGTCATGGCATCTCCAAACAATCAAAATTCGGCGGATTCATCTGTGAAAGACTCTCTGGAGGCTGGGTTAGCTGCTTTGAAACAAAAAGATTACCAAAGCGCGATCGCCCTTTTGGAATCTGTCACTCAAACCGCAGCTAATGGGCCGTGGGGAATCCGCGCGCAGATGGGGTTGGTGGCTGCGTACAAAGCAACTGGTAATTTGAAAAAGGCGATCGCCCTGTGCTCTTCCCTTACCAAAACCCCCAACACCCAAATCAAAACTTGGGCCGATCGCACTTTAAAAGAATTAATCCCCCCAAAACCGCCGGAAACTCCCCCAGAAACCGGCTTTGTTGTCTTTGATTTGGGAACGGAATCGGCTCAGAAAACGCTTGAGGGCGATGGATTACGCCCCGCTTCGCTACGACAAGCCGCAGACAAAAAAACCGGATTTTCAGCCTTAGAGCCGACTGCCGCGCCAGCAAACACCAAATCGAAACATATTTCACCGCCACCTCCACCCCCCAAACCGGAAAACTCTACAGAAACTAGCGGCGAAAACAGTTCCGGTTCCCCAACAGATATCCCCGGATTCGCCAGTCCCGATACCTACGAACTTACTTGGCGCGAAGCGGGGCGCACCGCCAAAAGCCCGCGCCCCCTCAAACCGCTGAAGTTGCTGAATTTTCGGCTGGGGGCTGTTGGAAGTGCGATCGCCCTATTTTTCCTAACGCGATTTGTCCTACAATTTTTGCTGACAAACACTAATTTTCTGTTACTTAAGTTTTACATATTTACTAGGCTGCCTATTTTCGCGCCGATCCAAATTTTTTACCGCGATCCAACTCCCTTTGTGCAGATAGTTTTTGGATTGCTTTTGGCCTCATCTCCCTGGCTGACAGACGCGCTGCTGAAACTGTTTTGCGGCATCCAAACCCTGCGGGGCTCAGTTTTATCGAAGCACAGCAAAGAAGCTAGTCGGGTACTCCGCAGTTTTTGTGCGAAGCAAAATATAGCGGTGCCGGTGCTGAAACTGTTGCCGATCGATGTTCCTGTAGCTTTCAGTTACGGCTGTTTGCCCCGTTTTGCTCGGATTGCTGTCAGTCAAGGGCTTTTGGAAAAGTTGACGGATGATGAAATTGCGGCGATTTTTGCGCGGGAATTGGGGCACATTTCTCACTGGGATTTTGCGCCGATGTCGCTGGCGCTGCTGGTGGTTCAGATTCCTTACTTGATTTATTGGCAGGCGGCATACTGGAGTGAGAGATTGTGCGATTTAATGACGATCGAGTTTTTACGTTCTGCTGTGAAATTTTTGGCCGCTGCAATTTCTGCTATTAGTTACGGGATTTATCGGTTGTTGCGCTGGCCAATGTTGTGGCTGTCGCGCCGCCGGGTGTATTTTAGCGATCGCACTGCTGCGGAAATTACGGGAAATCCTAACGGTTTGACGCGGGCATTGGCTAAAATTGCGATCGGCATTGCTGCTAATATCGAGCAGGAAAAACAAACTAGCTTTTTTTTGGAAGGTTTCGATCTATTGTTGCCTGTAGGAGTCGGACAAGCTGCAACCGTAGGTTCTGCTGCATTACACGCGCCGCTAGAACAGATTTTGCTGTGGGATGTCACCAATCCCGATCGCCACTGGTTGACGCTTAACAGCACGCATCCTTTGCTGGGAGAGCGTTTGAAGCTATTGGAACTTTACGCGCAATTCTGGAAAATCGAGACAGAGTTAGATTTGGCGAGTCTGTCGCTGGAATCACCGAAGAAACGAAAATTGTCTCTGTTTAAATCAATACTCGAATTTAAAGACTCAAAACTATTTTTACAGGGTGCGCCGTTTTTTGGAATTCCGATGAGTTTGGCGATAGTGGCGCTGCTGTGGCTGATTGGCTGGATTTTCTCGAACACGAGTATTTGGCGGCTGGATTGGCTGTTGGGCGATCGATCGATCTTTTGGGGCTGTTTGCCGATCGGATTTAGCATCGGTACTTTGATGCGAATCAATTATTTTTTCCCCGACATTACGCCCCGAGAAACCGCTTCGCCGAGTTTACCGGAAATTTTGTCAAATCCCGACATTTTGCCCGTAGATGCTCAACCTGTGCAGCTTTCCGGGGAACTTTTGGGCAGGCACGGTATTGAAAATTGGCTGGGACAGGATTTGATTTTGCAAACGGCGGCGGGTTTGGTGAAGTTGCACTATGTTTCGAGGTTTGGGCCCGGAGGCTGTTTGTTGCCGCAGCCTACTCGCCCTTGCGATGCGATCGGAAAACCAGTTGTGGCGACTGGTTGGCTGCGCCGGGGTGCTACTGTGGCGATCGACCTCGAAACCCTCCGCACTCAAGGCGGCCGAGTCAGTGACAGCGGGCATCCGATTTGGTCTGCGATTTTGGCTTTTGCTGCTGCTTTTTGGGGCGCATACATTATTATCCAGGGCGGCAAGTGAGGAATGGCCTATGGCAATCCGATCGATGTTCTCGGTGCTGGTGGCGCACCCTACAGCCTTCTTCCCTCTTCCTTCTTCCTTCCTAAACAAAAGTTGCTTTTTTGCAGACATCCTGTTACATTTATTTATATAAATTCGATCAAACCAAATAGCGCAATAACTTAGTTGACTAAAATCTGTAAAGCATTGCGTAAAAATTGTCAACCTCCCAACACAGCAAGTTCAGCCAGCCGCTTGTCGGCTGTTTTTTTCGATCGCCAATTTCGCTGTGCGTCATGAATTCAGAAAAGTGATTCAGATGTAGTTTTCATTAAATTCAGCCTAAAATCTTCCTAAATAACTAGCTCTGTTACCCTGGCTGTGATACCTTTAAAGAATGGTCTGACGCTGCCGGGCCCGATTTAAGGGAGACCGGGTAAGCGAGCAGTTCTCAGCATTAGGAGCGAAATGAGGAACGAGGTAAGATTAGCGGCCCAAAAAATGTTAGCGATTTTATCCATCACTGTATTAAACTGAATACTGGCATTCCGATCGCTTGAATTGACATCCTTGGACATAAATTTCTACACGGCATTGGCTGCAAACATTCTGAATCAAAATCGCAAGCAAGTAATACAGAATAGCCAGTAGCCTAAACATTTGAGTGATGACTAAAAGTTTACACAACAACCTGAGATTTAAAGGCTCTCTGCGTCGGCGGTTAAGTTCCGGCCTGATCAGAGTAAATCATCTTTTTGTTCTAAAAGGTGGGAGGCTCTGTCAAGGTTGGTCGGAGGAATGTGCAAATTATGCCGTTATGCGGTCTTTTCCTGAAGTCAATATTCAGTTGGCAGCAGGTAATTCTGTTCGAGCAAATTAATTAGAATCCTATTCTGGAGGAATTTTTCATGTCTATTCGTCTTTATGTTGGCAACTTACCCAAAGAACTCGATCGCCAAGAATTGCAAGAAGTTTTTGCACCCGAGGGCGAATCTGTTACCACAAAGGTAATTACGGATCGCAAAACAGGTAAATGCAGAGGATTTGGTTTTGTGACGGTGCTAACCGACGAACAAGCAGACCAAGTTATTGAGAAATACAACGGCTTGATGTTCAAAGAAAACCCGCTAAAAATAGAGAAGGCACTGCCCCGAACTAAGGGTAAATCGGAGAAGGGCGAAGAAGATCAGCAGCAGCAGTCAACGTCGCCTTCCTCACCGCAGTTGGTTTCAGCGTCGGCATCCGTGCCCGTGCCAGCGCCGCAGCAACAGCAGCGCTCGGCTCCCCCAACTCAAGGTGGAGGCGGTTCTAGCAAAAGCAATCGCCGCCGGAGTGACAACAACAAATCCCGCCGCAATCAATCAACAACAGCGACACCTAACGCCGATTCCGGCTCGGTGCAGCCAGATCCGCGCTGGGCGAGCGCTCTGGAAGAACTCAAGCAACGATTGCAGGAAGCTCAGACTACTAATTAATCGAAAATGGCGGCGAATAGCTGCTGTCTTCCGACTGGGGTTGACTGACTCTGGAAGTGCGATCTAGAACCGACTAAAAAGCCTGTTCTAGATCGCACTATTTTATTCCAAAAACCTCTAATATCAATTCCGGCTGCACTCATACATGATGTTAACGGTTAACAGTTAACGGTTAACAGTCAACAGTCAACAGTCAACAGCCAACAGTCAACAGTGAATTTACTATTCCTATGAAGAGAGGATTTGATCTAATATCTAGCACCCCGCTAAAATAATCGTCACCGTATCGTAGCGCTGTTAACTGCTTTAATATTCTGTCCCGTCAATTGACAACTATAAGATTGGATCGCAGAAGCTAAAAGCAGTGTTTATTGCTCCCCAGAGAATTGGATCGTCTGAATAAAATCAAAAATCTTATTCATAAGATCCTCAACCTCCGACTCAATAGAACCCAATTCCTCCTGCTTCTCATAAATTCGCTGACAACTCACCGTGTAGCAAAAATCGTCAACTACCAAAGCCATAAATCCCCGGTAAGCATCCATCAAAGTAAGTTGACCTTCGTTTTGCGGTACGCTGACATTAGCACTCCCAGGCAAATCGGTCACTACAAAATAAGCATTTTCCTCTTCTAAATATTCACTGTAGAGTAACTGAGAATTAGGAAATTTAGCCAGAACCGTGTCATCAATAAACTTGTTAAGAAACAAAGTAAGATAAGCCCATTCCCCCGCTGATTCGATTAATTTTTTCACATCACCAGAAATCGGGAAATAATCAATTTTCAGCAAAACACCAAAATCGTCAGAAAAAGCAACAAAGCTTTTGTCATCCTCAATTTTACCGCCTCGTTGCCTCTCAACAGGAATCGAAACCACAAAATTGCCTAGAGCAGAAAAATACAGCGCCTCATCTGTCTCGATATCGTAATCTTCGAGTTTTAGTTCCGAGTATCCAGCAATTACATCCTCAATAATTTCCTTAGCTTCCTTATCGCCTACACCTAATACTTCTTGAAATTCCTTGAGAAAAGCCCGATGCTTCTGAGACACTTCGCCATCTGCGACAAACATTGCTGCGGTAATCGTAAAAGTATCCAACACCAACTCATCTGGGAGTGATTCACAAGCCGTATTAAATAATCCTCCTAAACCGTCTTGGGTAAGGATACCCGCGAGTTTTTGAAGAGTTGCTGACATATCATCTTCCGAGTATTCAGCAAATATTTCTGAATCCCAAATTCTGCTTATCAAGATATCGGCACTCACATCAGGGTAATTTGCCTCCGCTGCGACAAGTGCTACCGCCGCGACGGATTCCTCTACACGCAACTGCATTGATGATTTATCTTTGGACTTGAATATTTTAGTAAAATTGCCCACAGGTTTTGCTCCATTACAGTATTTGGCAAAGAACAGTTTATAACTCAATACGGTTCACTTAAGACGATCACCCTGGCACCCCCCTTAAAAAGGGGGGGATCTCCGGGGCATAAATATGTTAAGTGAACCGTATTGTTCTATATATAGCGGTTCTCACAAAAGTGAGGATAGCCCTATTCCCTATTCCCCATACCCGGTTTGGCCGGTTTGGCCGGTTTGGCCGGTTTGGCCGGTTTGGCCGGTTTGGCCGGTTTGGCCTATCCCGGATAGTACCTCATACCAGAGCACAGAAAGGCTATAGCAATCCTAAATGATTTGTAGGACTACTCGTTACAAGTTCGAGCGAAAGTACGGTTCTGGGGCGAACCAATTTTATTGTTAAAATTAGATGCGCGCCAGTTTATTACCAAGGACTGCCAACTATTGTAAATCCCGCCCAAAAATGCGGGTGAGATAAATCTGAGTCGGCAGGTAACTCTTTGAATTGTCCAGAAAGGTCGATCGCGCTGAAAGTTCCCTGCAATTGACCATCTTTAACTATTACCTGTTTTCGCAGCATCGCCAGTTGCGCTTGTCTGAGTGCTTCAGCTTTAATTGGAGCCGATCGCAAATCGTGATAAAATTCAGTCATCATTGCCAAAGTCGCAACATCTCTAACTTTCCACAAACTCGCTAAAGCTGATTTTACACCGCTGCGGATGGCCAATCCAGCAAATCCCATTTCTGCTGTGCTATCGCCGATCGCAGTTTCGCAAGCACTCAGCACCAACAACTCGACTTGCGTGCGATCGTACCACTTCGCCTGCCTAAATTCATCCAGACTCAAAGAGCGATTCCAGAGGTCAATTTCCGCCTCTTTTCGTCCATTTATCTGCGGAAAACTGGCGTGAGTAGCTAAGTGTACGATTTCAAATGTCTGCTGGTCTCGCTGTTTCCTGAGATTTTCTAGAGTGAATCCTGTATTGAGAAAAGAGCGGCCTTCCCACAAGGGAAATGCTGCTTGGTTTTGGGTTGCGGTTCTGGTTCCGGCAATCGTAGACAATTCGATCGGCACTCCCGGCAAAGGCCCTTTATTCGTAAACTCAGAAGCGCCCATTGCTAAAACTTTGGAGTTCCGCAAACTGCGATAATTTGTCTCAGTCAAACTAACGCTAGGAATTGAGCCGAGACTGTATTTTTCTATTAAAAATTGGTTGCCGTCGTGCAAAGCTGCTAGGGGAAATTGCCGCAAACCTGCATCGAATGCAAAAATCAGCGTGTCAATATTTAATTCTTCTAGTTGTGCAGAAATTGGCGCAATCAACCATTGGTGAAGTTCCTTAGCGCTTGGCAAATAACTCAAATTTTTAGAATCATTGGCGTTTGCCAAATATTCCTGAAAAACTTTCACAGTTCTTAGCAGAGTTTTACTATTAACAGGCGCTCTTTTGAGAATAGCAGGGCCGTCGGGAACCACTAAAACCAGCGATACTTCTTTCAGCCGAACTAGCGCATAAACAATTACAGCTTTTTTCCCGGTTTCTTCCTTAATTTTTTTCAGAGTTTCTCTCAGATATTGAACGTTGACTTTTTGATCCGTGAGATTTTCCCCATAATAATTTTCGTAGTCTTGTTCAAACAGTCGATCGATCTGAGAAACAGCTTCATCGGCATTATTTTGGTCGAGAGTTTGTTCGACGAGTGCCCTGCTGATTTCTAAAGGAATTACATTAGGAATATTGGGAATATTGGGAATTTCCGGTGTCGGAGTTGGCGCGGGAGTTGGCGCGGGAGTTGGTGCTGGAGTTGGTGCTGGAGTTGGTGCTGGTGTTGGTGCTGGTGTTGGTGCTGGCGCTGGAGTAATAGTCGGTAAATCTTGAACTGGCGCTGTATTTATTCCAGCTATTTTCTCCCACACATCCGAAATATTCCCGTCAAATGGTTCAGAAGTAGCAATCGGCAAACTCGAAGATTGAACAATTATTTCCGGCGGAGTTTCTGTCGGTGAAACAGTTAAATCGTCAGTTAATGCCTGTGTAACAATTGGGGGTTCGGTGTCGGCGCCGGCAATGGTGTTGACTGACGGGGTGTAAGGAAGTTCTAGGGAGATAATTGTTTCGTTGTTGCGCTGCCAATTTAACTGGGTATCTCCGGTTTCAGGATTTTGATTGACAGAGGTTTCAGCACCCAATAAATCGCCAATTAAAACAGCTAAAGCTTGTTGGGGATTTGAGCTGGGTGCGGGTGCCGGCGCAGCACTTGCAGGCGCTGGCACGATCGCACTTGCAGGCGCTGGTACGATCGCACTTGCAGGTTGCGGAACGATCGCACTTGCAGGTGTCGGCTGAATTTGAGCTACAGTCCCGGTTGCAGGGGCAAGAGGTGCGATGGGGGCTGGATTTGGCGCGATCGAAGGTGGAACGGCGATCGGCTGTTGGGGGGCGCTAGAAACGTCGATTTGGGAAGCAGGCGGAATAGTCGGCGCAGAAGGTATGCGGGCAGCAGCATTGGGTGTTGTGGGCGTTGAGCGCTGCGTGGGGCGGGTGCGGGGCGGTAGTGTGAATGAGAAGAAATCTTCTGGCAATGTAGGTATTTGGAAGTTTAAGGGAGAATTAGTGATCTCATCGGGTGTTGGCGAAGGCGCGATCGAACTGTCGGGTGTTGGCGAAGGCGCGATCGAACTGTCGGGTGTTGGCGAAGGCGCGGTGGATGGATTGGGGAGAAGTGCGATCGGCCCTCCCGCGAGTGTTGCAGGCGCGGGCGCTGGAGTCGCTGTCGGTGCCGGTAATGGAGTCGCTGTCGGCGCGGGAGTAGCAGCGGGAGTTGTTGCAGGCGCAGGAGTTGGCGCAGGAGTCGCACTTGCTACAGGCGCGGGCGTTGGAGTAACTGCCGGTGTCGCAGCAGGCGTTGGAGTAGCTGCGGGTGATGCAGAAACAAATTGCGGCACGGAGATAATTTGAATGCGATCGCCATCCTGTTTGTGAGTATAAAGATAGGAGTTATCGGTCAAAATTGTTTGGCGCGAATTAGAATTTCCCCTAGTAATTGCACCGGCAGTGCCATTTGTTGCAGAATCGCCGACAACAAACGGTGTCAATCCCGCGCCTCCGTGGCGAATAATTATCGTACCGCCGCCGCTATCTCCCGGATTTCCCGCAGTAGAAATGCTGGCATTAATCCCGTTTCTGTCGGTGAACGAATTGAGCGATCGAAAAAATCTTCCCATCTGAATTTCGACATTGCCACCGATACCGTCCTTACTTTGAGCAGTAATTTGATTCACAGTAATATCGCCCGAAGTGCTGCGGTTGTAAGCCGTGACATTGCCTCCATTCCGCTGCGCCGAAGAGTCAATATTACCAACAGCAATACTTCCAGTAGCGTCGAGCAAAATACTGCCGCCGTTGCCTGCCGACGAGGTATTGATATTGCCCGCAGCAACATTTGTACCGGCGCTTAAAGCGATATTGCCACCATTGTTGGGGGAAGTCGCATCAAGATTTCCTGTGGCGATCGCTCCCTTGTCGCTAAACAAAGAAATTCCGGCGGGGGAGGCAATATCTTGGGCGGTGATGTTATTGGTTGTAATAATGTGAATTTTGCCGGGATTTTCGGTAATGTCATCTTGAATGTCGATGCTGTTGAGGGGATTGAAGCTGCCAACTTCCCCGCCAAACTGCACGATTCCCGCATCGGGATTGACAGTAAGATTGTAAGGCCCGTCAACAGTAGAATTAAAATTAATATCGCCCGTACCGGAAATTTTAACAAATAAATCGTTAGCTAATGTAACGGGAGCGCTAAATGTGATGTTGTTGCGGTTAGTTTCGATATCGCCGCTAACAGTAATCGAATCATTTGCTTTGACATCAATATTGCCGCCAGTAATCGAAATGCCGGAAGCAAAAGTGAGGGAATTAATACTAGATGTAGCAATAGAACCTTTAGCATCTATGCTAACATCTCCGCCCCGGCCGTTGCCGGCCGCAGTAACAATTGGGCCGGCAGTTGTGTCGATATTAGCGCCGCTTTGAATGCGGAGATTGCCGCTGTTGGCGTTGAAGCCGCTTAATAATAAAGCTCCAATTCCGGCAGTAGTGATATTGCTGCTAGCTTCGAGGGAAATACTGCCGCCACTGTTGCCGCCGATCGCATTTATAATTCCGGCAGTAGTGTCGATCGCCCCGCCGCTTTTGAAAGTAATTGAACCGCCGTCTAGATTGCCGATCGCCCGGATGTCGCTGGTAGTAATATTTCCCCCAGCATTTAAATTAACATTGCCACCTGTGTTAGTTTTTTCATCGGGAGAGGAACCGTCATAACTTGTCAATAGTTGACCTGTAGTAATATTGCCGTTGCTATTAGTAAAGTTAAGATTTCCGCCCCGAATTCCCGATACCAATACATTGCCTGTATTAATGTTACCGCTGGCAGTAGATAAAGTAACATTGCTGCCGTTGCCGTTAGTAGAAGTACCCGCGATCGCACTTCCTGTTGTCGGTGTTGTGATGCCTGTGCTAGCTTGAATGGTAATATTTCCAGCCGCGCGATCGCCCGCGGTGTCGATCGTGCCGATATTTATGGCACCGGCGGTGCTCGTAAGGGCGATCGGGCCGCCGTCTTGATTCGCCGTTACATTGAGATTGCCAGTCGTAATATTGCGGGCTGCACTCAAAGTAATTGAGCCGCCATTTTCTGGGTTAAAAATAGTATCGTTTCCGGAATCCTGAGAGCTAGTTGCATTTAATTTTCCAGTAGTGATGCTGCCATTCGTGCTAGTAAAATTAACCCTCCCACCTTGCAATCTACCGTAGTTTAATACATTACCTGTTATAATATTTCCACTGGTAGACAGAGTAATCCTGCCACCATTACCCTTGTCTGAAGAATTATTGATATTGCCCAACCCAATATTGCCATTTACGCTCGTAATAGTGATATTTGCACCATCAGATTTTGAGTTATCAGAACTCAATGCTGATATATCGCCTACAGTAATGTCATCCCTGGCCTGTAAATTTATAGCACCTGGATTGCCGAGAAGAGCACTACTTTCGGCAACTATCCTTATGGGATCTATTAGGGAAATAATAGAACCCTGTTCGCTGATGATGGTAACATTACCACTACTGCCAGTAGGTACTATATTAGGAACTCCTCCTGCAAAACTCTCTATACAAAAAGAGGCGTTAGAACAGTTGATAGAGATATCACCTTTTGCTTTGAGGGTAATGTCACCCGCTCCACTTAGTGAGAAAGTAGCTATATTTCCTGTAAGAGTAAAGCTGCCACCCGCATTAACAGTAACATCACCGCCCTTGTCATTCACAGCGGTGGCTATAGCACGAAGTTCTCCTGTTGAAATATTTCCTCCAGCAGTCAAAGATATAGAACCAGCATCGCCCCCAAAATTATCTGCGTTAATGTTTCCTGTTTGAATGTCACCTGTCGCTTGCAAAATTATAGGACCTGTTTGACCGATTCTTGGAAACAAATCCGGATCGGGAAACGTATCAATTTTTCCTACTTGAATGTTGCCACCCGATCGCAAAATTACCGATCGCGAACTGCCCAAAATAAATTCATCACCAGCAGTAGCACCAGCATAAGTTGAATTGGGACTGGTAATATTGATATTTCCAGTAAAAATAATATTTCCTGTACCCGAAGTCGTATCTACCTTGATAGATGAACCCGTATATTCTCCAAAAACAACATCTCCATTCTCTACCTGCAAACCACCAGTTAATTCTACTTGCCCTTGAGCGTTAACTGTCACCCCCGTGGCACTTCCCCCGCCGCCAGTCAACAACTGCGGCAAAGATGCAACTGGCAACACCCAATTTTGAGGCAAACTTCCCGCTACAGACTGCGGCTGAATTTCCAAACTCAACAGATTTCCCGGCTGGCTAATTCTGACCAAACTCTCACCCGGAACCGCCGCCACAGTAATATTTCCTCCCGGCGCAGAAAGTTGTCCGGTACTCAAAATCGTGCCGCCCAACAAACTTAAATTTTGCCCTTCTCCCACCGCCAAATTGCCAAAATTGACAATACCTCCCGGTTGCGTATTTGTAAAAGCAAAACTATTCGGACTTCCGACTAATTGAAGATAATTAT
This sequence comes from Microcoleus sp. LEGE 07076, assembly GCF_015207455.1. Taxonomy (GTDB): domain Bacteria; phylum Cyanobacteriota; class Cyanobacteriia; order Cyanobacteriales; family Microcoleaceae; genus Microcoleus. Next base: position 6,677 of record NZ_JADEWV010000123.1, on the reverse strand, counting down.
TAATCCCAGCAGCGCTAAACCAATCATTACCAAAGCCGATACCTGTAGCGGTGGTAGCGGTAAAAGAACCGGGAACATTCAAGCTGCTATTTGCACCAAAAACAATCCCCGCCGGATTCATTAAAAATAAATTAGAATTACCGCCAGTTACTTGAATTAATCCGTTGATAATGGAAGCATCGCCGCCGACAACGCGCCCTAAAATATTGCGAATATTGGGATTGGATATAATAAAGTTAGCAGTTTGCCCTTGAGTTAAACCAAATTGCTGGAAACTGTGAAAAAGATTTGCATCGTCGCCGGATTGTCGGCCGCCGTTGATGTCAAATTGGTTGCCGTTTGGAGAGATTTGAGTATTGGTATCGTCGGCGGCGGGGGTAATTTGGGCTGTGGCTGTTTGGGATGGGGTGAAAATTCCCGTTTCCCAAATTGCTGAGGCGCTAAATGCGAGGAAGATGAGGAGAAAGCGAGTTTTTGTGTCTGTTGATTTCATGCTGTTTTTGCATTTATTTTTGCGGTAAGTTCATCAACAATAAATTATAATAATATCGCAATGCTTGCGGGGCGAGCTAAGGGCTTTTTGGGTTGCTGCGCCGGTTGAATAAACCCGCCCTCTCTCACTGCTTATTGACATTGCTGCAATTTCATGTGAATTGTATCAGAGATATTGCACCAATATCAATAACCTGTAGGGGCTGCCCTCACCAATAACCTTAAAGCTTGCAAACAGTAACATACCCCCTTTACCATCCGGCGGTTGAAACCGCCAGAAAGTCAAACAAAGTTGCTCGTTACCAGGCTCTGCCTGGTAATGCAGATAGGCGAGGCTCTGCCTCCTTTTGGTTCGAGGATGGGCGATCGTTTTTCTGAGGAATGCAGCAAATTAATGGTAGAAAAACGGGTCAAAGCCTGTGTCCCTAGAGCATCAAAATATGATAAACTTAGTAAAAGCACTCGCCTTCAAGATATCCCAGCCATGAAGCTTATTTCTTTGTCTGCACATTTTGATGGGCAATCTATTCAGCTAGATGAACCTTATAAGCTTGAACCAAATATAAAACTCATTGTTACAGTTCTCCCGGAACAATTAGCAGAACGCGAAGCCTGGTTGTGGTTGTCAAGGCATCAACTAAACAATGCCTACAATCAGAACGACGATTACCCGCTCGATGCAATTAAAACACCCAATCCTGACTATGCAGGAAGCTGATGTTGTTCTCACCCGTGGGGTGTTAGCCGTTTTTTACTAGCAAGGCCCAGGCCGAATCCCAGATACCGCGTTTTTTGGGTGCGGGCATTTTTTTAACAAATTTCTCGGAAACAGCTTTAATTTTCCTCGCTCCAATTACTAATACTCTCGGATGATATTATGTGTAGGGAGTATGATTTAAATGTCCAGACAAACTGAGACTGCTACTTACCTTATGCACTGCCAATCTGCTACGATCAGGTTTTGTGCAAGTAGGGGATATTTATGCGATTCTCTATGCTGCTATTGCCTTAGTGCGCCTTGCCAGATTTAATCCGGTGAAAACCGACAAACACAAGTAACCATAATACAGCTCATTACCTCTTTTAAGCGCGACATGAAAAAACTAATTTTACTGACTGGAATGCTACTGATGATGACCGCAAAATCAGTATTTGCTAGCCCTCTATCCCCAAAAATTGCACCGAGCGATCGGATGACTGTTTCGGAAATTACAGAAACTGTTAATAAACCCGCTACTTCTACCTTAGTCGCTAACGCAGAACCGATCGATCCAATGCCAGCTACATCTGACTCAGTTGCGAAGATAGAACCCATCGCCCGAATGTCTACTTCGGAAATTCGAGCCACCATCAACCAACCCACCACCTATATTTTTGAAGGTGTCAAAGGGCGAGAACTGACTCTCTCGCTGTGGGCGGGACAACTGACAGCCGAACTGTACAGCCCCAACGGTGAGAATCTGGGAGTTATTGAAAAAAGCGACAATCAGTGGATCGGCCAGTTGCCAGATTCGGGAATCTACCGCTTGCGTGTCACCCCCAAAGGCGAGACTAGCAGCTTTGTCATCGGACGCGATTTTAACGCGAAGTGGATTTACAGGCCGGATCGCTCAGTTCCCATCGCATTCGGAGAAAAAGAAGCCACAGTCAAACTCAAAATGTCCGGCTACCAAATTCAGGCCCTGACAGTTCCAGGACAGCAGGGACAAACAATTAGGGTGACTGCTAGCAAGAAAAATCTTGATGTGGCGATCGAATCTCCGTCGGGACAACTCTTAGATCAAGGCGAAGGTCAAACTTTTGCTCAACTCCCCGAATCCGGCACTTACAAGGTGCTAATAGTTGCCAACAGACCTGTCAAGCCCTCGATCAAAGTTTCTGTGCGTTAGCAAAGATGGCAAAAATACTCTTGAGGGCGATCGAATTTCCGTCGCCCGGCCACAAAAGCTCGCCAAATCTGCGAGCTTTTGTGGCGTACATAGCAATTATATTTGATTTGTAAATCAGATTTTTTTACTAACCGCAGAGGGCGCAGAGGGCGCAGAGGAGCTAGAAAAGAGAGAAAGAGGGAGAGAGATGTTTATACCATTTTTACAAATTTTTTCTACAACAGAAGTGCTGGGCAAGAGTGAAACGGAGGGTTTTTTACTCCAGTATTGTGTAAGGTGCGTCGCTAGGAGATTGTCGATCTTTCATTAGGGATTTTCGCTCGCGACGCACCCTACGAATACTTCCTTCTTCCTTCTTCCTTCTTCCTTCTTTCTTCTTCCTTCTCAACCTCGGATCAAAGCTTCAAAACGTTCTTGTTTCCAAATGCAGCTTAAATCCGAATCAGCTACAGCCAGTTCTCGGTATAAATTAGGAATAAACTCCACAGCCCGCTGCAAATTGTCAAGGGCTAAATCAGCAAATCCCAGCAGCGCATAACAGCAAGCTTGATTGTAAAAAGCATTAGCAAAATTAGGGTTGATTTCTAAGACTGTTTCGTAGCAAGCAATTGCCTCCGAGTAGCGGCCTTTTCGCGCTAATTCTACACCCAGGTTGTACCAAATCAAATAATCCTCACCCGCCGGCTCAGATGTGGGGGTGAATTTGGCATTTCTCTGATTGAAACCGACTAATTTTGCCAAAGCCACCCTGCGTTCGCCCACAGCTTCGGGTCTGCCCGGTTTCAGAGTGATCGATCGGCCAAAACTAGCCACTGCTTGTTTGTAAAGTCCCATTGAGTTAGCAGCCAAACCGCGACTGTACCAAGTTTTGGCATCGTCTGGGTTAAACTCGATCGCCCTGTCAAAACTGTTGAGCGCCTGATGGTAAAGCTTGAGTTCCAACAAAGCATTACCTCGGTTGTACCACGCCCCAGCCACCTCCGGATGCAAACTCAAAGAGCGATCGAAACTCTGAACCGCCTTATCGTAAAGCCCCATATCGAGCAGCGTCAGTCCCCGGTTGTGCCAAATACTCGCCGCGCACGGGTTGAACTCCAGAGCCCTGTCAAAACTGTTGAGCGCCTCCAAAGAACGGCCCAACTTTCCTAAAGCTATCGCCCGGTTGTGCCAGCCAAAGCTCGCATTTGGGTGTACCGCCAAGGCCTCATCAAAACTTTTCAACGCCTCTAAGTGCCGTTCTAAGTTCCCCAAAGCCATGCCTCGCCCGAACCAAGCCTGATAATGATCCGACTGCAACTTCACAGCTTTGTCAAAGTTCGCTAGAGCGCGATCCTGTTCATTAGCTTCGAGGTGGCGCGAACCCAAATGGCAATACCAAGCAGCTTCCAAGTTTTTGATTAATTTCATACTATTTCGCATCTATCTTAGGAATGATTTTACACAAAAAATCTGCCGAGTTAAACTGTAATTTCACTAAAAATCTGAAAATTTTGATACAGGGCGATCGCACTTACAAACCGCCAGTAACAACCTCAACAATTGACCGTCAAAACTAACTATTTGGAAAATAGTGATATCAAATCCTCTCTTCATCGGAATAGTAAATTCAAGTCAACAGTCAACAGTCAACAGTCAACATCACCTGACGGTGTAACCGGAAATGATATGAAAAGCTCTTTCAGCTAACCGCACTTATCACTGGTTGGATCTGCTGCGAATCTGAAATCTCGGCGAGTCGCGCAACTATTACCGCATCCCAAATTAGGGAAAGCAATTAGACAAAGAGTGGAAATTCCACAGTGCGATCGCACCAACTTCTGCTTGCCCAATTCAAGCAGCCGCAACCGCTGTTTGAGCAGTCTCGCTCAACAACAACCTGCCAGCCGAATCAATACTAAAATCCTTCCCCAGCACAAAACCCTTGCCCATCAACCGCTGGCAAACAACCAGCGCCGTAATCCGGCGCATTTCTTCCATCACGTCAGCAGGAATCAAATAACTCAAACTCCAGATTGCCGATTCGCAGTCAGACCAAATCAAACGCTCAATACTGACAATCATCAAAGCAGCTACACTGTCAACAGACAGCCGCCCTCTGAGATCGGCAATCAAATCTTTACCAATTAAGCTATTGCGAGTCATCATCGCCCTAGCCATCTTCCCAATTTCTTGTTCGAGTTCTGAATGATTCATGCTTAGCACTCGGTGTTAAGTTTTTAAAGCAAGAAGGAGGAGTAAAAACAGTGACCGCTACCAAGCTCTACCAGACCGCGATCGCGACTCCGGCTCTACCGCAACTCCTTTTAACAAAGTATACCTAAAGAAAGATTAAAAATGTATCTAAAGGCAGATAACAAAATATATTTTTTGTGACATAAATGAGTGAGCCAATTCCCGCTAAAGTTTTTACGAGCAGGAAATTCAGTATTTGCGATCGATCGGGCCCGGAGTCAAGTCCAAAATGGGTAAATTCGATACATACTTAACAAAGTAGTGACTTCGGAGAAAAAACAGCAATGGCTGCAAACCAGGCAGACATCGACATTGCCCCCTCGATCGACTACGGCCTGATCGACCCCACCGCTACACCAGAGCAAGTAGAACACTGTTGCCAACAAGCAGAGAGATTTGGCTTTGCCACAGTTTGCGTGTATCCCGCCTACGTCCGACAAGCAGTTGAGCTGCTGCACGGCAAACGTCCCAAAGTCTGCACAGTTATTGGTTTTCCCACCGGTGCTTCGACTTCAACGGTAAAACTTTACGAAGCTTTAGAAGCTGCTGATAATGGAGCCGTAGAGTTAGATGTCTCGGTTAATTTAGGATTGTTGAAAGCTGGCAGAATCGACGAATTCCACCGGGAATTAGCCAAAATTTGCGAAGAAACCGGAAAAACTGTCAAAGCGATTATCGAATGTTCGTTGCTTTCGGATGCGGAAAAACAATTAGGGGCTGAGATTTGTATGGAAGCTGGCGCTGCATACATCAAAACTAACACCGGCTTTTTCGGTGGGGTGACTGTTGAAGATGTGCGGTTGCTAAAGGAATTTACTAAGGGAAGAGTTGGTATTAAAGCGGCGGGAGGAATTCGCACTCACGAACAAGCTTTAGATTTAATTGTGGCTGGGGCAACTCGTTTGGGGACTTCTCGCGGCCCGGAATTAATCCGCCAGCGCGATAATTTAGGCAATCGTTGACCGTTGGCTGTCAACAGTTAACTAACAAATGATTAGAACTTACAAAGCAACTGGTATAAATCTTAAGAGTGCGCCGATCGGCGAATCCGATCGCGTGCTGACTGTTTTGACACGGGAATTCGGCTTGATTCGAGCCGTAGCGCCCGGTGTTCGCAAACAGCGATCGAGCATTGGCGGTAGAAGCGAGTTATTTGTTGTCAACGAATTGTTAATTGCTAAAGGTCGATCGCTCGACAAGATTACCCAAGCGTCCACCGTCGAATCCTATCCGGGTTTGAGCCGCAACCTGGGAAAACTCTCCGCCGCCCAATATTTGGCCGAATTGGCGATCGCCAGCGCCCTTTCCGACGAACCCCAAGAACAACTCTTCTTTTTGCTGGGCGAACACTTGAGCCGTTTGGAACGTTTGTCCGATCGTACCGAAATCCAATCCGCCGCCGTGCTGATTGCTCACCTCGCCCAGGGCATTTTTCATCTGCTAGCGCTCGCCGGTCTCGCGCCCCAAGTCCAAGTCTGCTGCGCCACCCGATCGCCGCTGATCCCAAATTTTGGCGACCCGAACTGGCAAATCGGCTTTAGTATACCTTCTGGGGGAACCTTGAGCTTGTCGGAGCTAGCTAACTTAGAAGCAGAACTCTCCTCACAAACCGGCAGCTTGTACAGATCCGCCTCCCGTTCCCGGCAAACGAGCGACAGCAAACACTTGACAAATTTCCACATAAATGCTAAGGAATTAGCAGCGCTGCAAGAGTTGGGTAGTGCAGAACTAGAAGAGGGGATTGCCGATCGCGCGACTTGGATATCTGTCGAAAATATTTTGCGGCAATATGCCCAGTATCATTTAGGTTGCACGATTCGATCGGGAAGCTCTATTGACACCTACTTAGAGAATTTTGAGTTTTAAATTTTCGGTTAAATAGGTGAAGGGGCGATCGGGCGATCGTACTATTGCACCCGGAGCCTGCGGGATATCCGAACCTGCCGACAATTTCAGGTAAATTCTCAACCTTCTTACAAAATTAGATAATAGATGGAGTTACGAGTTATTTAACAAGTGAGGTGAACGCCTCAATTTGAAATCCCCATCCCCCCAACCTCGGCC
>NZ_JADEWV010000430.1 GCF_015207455.1 Microcoleus sp. LEGE 07076 | reverse complement strand
GTGATATTGTTGGTGGTTGATGCAGGATTGGATCATTTTTTCGTAGATGTTGAGGTTGTCTTCGATGATTTCTCGTTTGCGGTTTTGGGAGGCAATCCACTCGCGGCTTTGTTCGACTGCTTCGATCGCTTTTTCGTAGCCGAAGATGGCGGTTTCCCACAAGCTTTCATCAAATCCTAAATTGCCTAGACTTCGCGCAGCTTTGAGACAGTCAAGGGGTAAGCTGGTAGGAGTGCGAACTTGTAAAGCTGCTTGATAAAATGCGATCGCCTTTTCGATATTCTCGGCTTTGTCTTCCTTGATTCTGTTTCTGTAAGCAATTGCTAAATTATTTTGAGTCGTCGCCCAATCTTGGGGAAAAGCGGCGCGGGTGTAAACTTCTAAAGCCAATTCATAAAATGCGATCGCCTTTTCGATATTCTCGGCTTTGTCTTCCTTGATTCTGTTTCTGTAAGCAATTGCTAAATTATTTTGAGTCGTCGCCCAATCTTGGGGAAAAGCGGCGCGGGTACGAACTTCTAAAGCCAATTCATAACAGGCGATCGCCTTTTCGATATTCTCGGCTTTGTCTTCCTTGATTCTGTCACTGTAAGCATTTGCTAAATTATTTTGAGTCGTCGCCCAATCTTGGGGAAAAGCGGCGCGGGTACGAACTTCTAAAGCCAATTCATAACAGGCGATCGCCTTTTCGATATTCTCGGCTTTGTCTTCCTTGATTCTGTCACTGTAAGCATTTGCTAAATTATTTTGAGTCATCGCCCAATCTTGGGGAAAAGCGGCGCGGGTACGAACTTCTAAAGCCAATTCATAACAGGCGATCGCCTTTTCGATATTCTCGGCTTTGTCTTCCTTGATTCTGTCACTGTAAGCATTTGCTAAATTATTTTGAGTCGTCGCCCAATCTTGGGGAAAAGCGGCGCGGGTACGAACTTCTAAAGCCAATTCATAACAGGCGATCGCCTTTTCAATATTCTCGGCTTTGTCTTCCTTGATTCTGTTTTTGTAAGCAAGTCCTAAATTATTTTGAGTCATCGCCCAATATTGGGGAAAAGCGGCGCGGGTGTAAACTTCTAAAGCCAATTCATAACAGGCGATCGCCTTTTCGATATTCTCGGCTTTGTCTTCCTTGATTCTGCTATAGTAAGCTGCTGCTAAATTATTTTGAGTCATCGCCCAATCTTGGGGAAAAGCGGCGCGGGTACGAACTTCTAATGCCAATTCATAACAGGCGATCGCCTTTTCGATATTCTCGGCTTTGTCTTCCCTGATTCTGTCATAGTATTTAATACCCAGACTGTTTTGATTGTATCCCCAATCTTTTGGGTAAGCTTCGCGAGTAAAAATAATTAATCCTACTTCTAGACAAGCAATAGCAATTTCTATATTAGCGGCGCGACTTCCTAGCGGAAAACTGGAAATCGTAATATTAAAACTGTAGAGATTATCCGCAAAGTTGTATGCTTCATCTGACTCCATTGCTGCGAGAGTTTGAGTTGCCCACTCGCGCAAGTATTGGGCAAAACCATCGTCTAATAATTCGAGATTGGCTTGCAGGATGGTGATTTTTTCGTCGCTGGGGGAGTTGAGGAGAGATTGGATTAGGGTGAGATCGGCTTGACGGCGTTGTTCGTTCATTTTTGGTAACCCATGTTTGGGATATTTTACATTGTTTGTGGGGGGAATGCAAGATTGGCAACGAGCAATGTACGGGATTTAACGGATGGATTTGGGGTTGGTTTGCTGGTTGGTTGCGGAGGGCCCCGGCGATTGGAAATCGCGGCTACACAAACGATGTCCGCCTCCGCGGACGAAGATGGTATTTGGGGATGGGAAATTATTGGATGAAATCTTCAACCCACCTTTGTGGGTTTTGTTTGTGTAAA
>NZ_JADEWV010000122.1 GCF_015207455.1 Microcoleus sp. LEGE 07076 | reverse complement strand
CAAGAAAAGATAATTCTTGTGGGATGGGCCGGAGAGCCCGTCCTAATTATTTTTGCAAGAGGTCTAATCAACCAGCCAATTGCTTCATCATTTCAAACATGAAGGCAATTTTGCTTATAATTTTTTTCAGTTCGTGCTCTAATTTTTTTCATGACTGCACCCATCAGGCGCCATTGGAATGGCGCTTGATTGCTCATAGGACCTAAGGAAGAAACCCACTTTTCTACTTCAGGATGTGTATTGTGAAGGCACTCTATAAATGTCGGCCAGAATGCAGGCCACATTGAATCATGATAGTGAACAATACACGCTTTCCGAAGTGTATCTTCACTGTACCATGTATTATGTGTCATAGAGCCCATAGTGGAGTTATGCGAGTAGGGAAGGGAGCGCAAATCTAAACCTAATTGAAAAGCTGTTAACCCTAGACTAACTTGATCGGTAAAAAAATATCCACACACTTTGGAAGAAATATGAGCATCTAATATCTTGGTACAATTTTCAAGATATTGCTTAGCAAAAGATGTTTCTCGTCGATAAACAAACATACCGCTATTAAAGTAGTATCTAATCCGAGCCTTTTCCATCTCTGAGAACACCCAGGGTAATGATTCAATATCTAAATTCAGTACCCTGCAAATAGATAACCAGTAAGATTCGAGAGGGTCATTCAAACCTGTTGTTCCTCCAATTGGATCTGTAGTGCAAGCCAGAAAACTTTCATCTGATCCTAGGTTCAACTCGTCTGGTTCACTAACAAATAGAAGATCGCTATCTAGCCAACCAATTGCTTCAGACTTAGCTCGCTCATCTACTGATAAGATGGCATAGGGTTTGTTCATGAAATTATTCCAGGAGTAACTATTACTCCTCATATCTGAACGAAGAACTAGGTATTCAATTTCATATCGATCAAAAATCTGACGAGTTTTTCGACTTAAAGGCGGACCAAACCGAGGAGTAACAGCGATTACAGGTGCAGTTGCAAATTTTCCACCATATCGACGCAGACTCTCTACCATACGGATGGTTTGGGATTCAAGACTTCCAGACTCTACACAACAAACAAAGGTAATATCAGAGATTTTCGTCATAGTGAATTGATTAGGTAGTAAGATGCCTGAATAAACTCAAAGCGGTAATATAGCAGATATCTAGCGGTTCTCAAGAAAGTGAAGTACGTAGGCTGCGTCCCATGTCCCAGATCCCTGGGTCTGCTCTCCCAGAACACTTCACGTTAATGATAAATGTTATATCGAAGTTTAACAGCTAAGATCGCAGCTCGATCAAATTTATAATATAAAGATATTGTGAAGTTAGTGGGAGTGTTACTAAAATATTAAAGTAACAGCTCGCAAGTCGAATTCCAGAGGTAAACTTTGAAACAAGTTGGATTGGTGGCGATCGGGCGAAATGAGGGCCAAAGGCTCGGAGCGTGCTTGGGCTCGGCGATCGAAAAAGTAGCTGTGGTGGTTTATGTCGATTCCGGCTCAACAGACGGCAGCTTGGAATTAGCCCGGTCGCTCGGCTGCAATACAGTTGAACTAGATTTATCTACACCCTTTACCGCAGCCCGCGCCAGAAATGCAGGATTTGCCCGCCTGCAGCAAGCAGCACCCAACATCGAATTTGTCCAATTCGTTGACGGCGACTGCGAAGTAGTTGACGGGTGGCTCGAACTAGCCCAGCAACAACTCGCAGCCAAACCAGAATTAGCTGTAGTGTGCGGGCGCCGGCGCGAAAAATTCCCCGAAGCCACAGCATACAACCGGCTTTGCGATCTCGAGTGGGACACGCCAGTCGGCGAAGCCAAAGCCTGCGGCGGCGACTCCATGATGCGAGTCAAAGCCTTGGAGCAAGTCGGCGGTTTCACACCCTAGCCAGCGAGTTCGATTTCGGCTGGCGGCTCGGAATTGTATCAAAAATGCTAGCAAGGTGGGCAGTAGCTCCTCCAGTCCCCCAAGAAACTTGCCAAACAAACTGGGTAGCAGGAGCTTCGGCGATCGTCCCCCGCCAAGTATTTGAAGCATTTGGCTTGCTGAACGAAGCCTATTTCATGTATTACGAAGAAATGGAATTTTGCTTGCAAGTTAACAGAGCTGGGTGGAGTTGCTGGTACGTACCAGAAAGCCGAGTCGTCCACCTCGTCGGGCAAAGTTCCGGCGTCAATAACTTTCAACCTCGGACTAAGCGACTGCCGCAATACTGGTACGATTCCGGGCGCAGGTATTTTGTCAAAAACCACGGTTGGTTGTACACAGCATTAGCCGATTTATTCTGGGCTTCCGGTTTTGTTTTTTGGATAATGCGCCCGGTAATTGAGCGCAAACCAGATACCGACCCGCCCAAGATGCTCAGCGATTTTATGTCGAACAGCGTGTTTTTTAAAGGAGGTTGAAGTCGGGCTCATTAACAAGCAAAAACGGCAACGCCAGATATTTGAATTCGAGCAGAAATCTCTGGCTAAAAACCGGGCATGGCGATGCAATTTTCCGTAAAAATATACAGAGGCTGAGGAACGACTTTAGACGGAGGGCAAACCAGAGATCAGGAAATATGTAATGGAAAAACTCCTCAATTTCAAAAAAAAAAGCAAGTAAGCTTGCTATAGTTTGCATCAAAAACGATATAATTTATCATCGTAAATGGCGCGAGAATAGTTGAGTCAAGAGAACATCAAAAAAGTAGTCAAAAAATAGGGGGGGGGAAATTATGGTGGCGCAGCCAGAAATGACAGCAACGGCTAAGCAAACAGAAACCACAAAATTGGGAATTTCGGAGCAAATAAAAGAAGATTGGATCGGTAACGGACGGGACTGGACAAAACCGGGATTTCGGGCCGTAGCAGTTCAGCGTTTAGGTGTCTGGAGGATGCAGGTAGAACCAAAAGTGTTGCGGGCTCAGCGGAGCATTCTGTACCGATCGCTCTACCGCAAAATCCGCAATACTTACGGGATAGACTTGCCTTATACTGTGAGGCTCCGTCGTCGCGTGGTGATTGAACATCAAAATGCTATTATTATTCACGGATATTGTATCATTGGCGACCACTGCATCATCCGCCAAGGTGTAAACTTGAGGAAGTGCTATTTGCATCGCCCTTTAAAAGCGCCAAAATTGGGCGATCGAGTCAACGTCGGGGCCGGTGCTAAACTTCTCGGTGGCATCAGCTTGGGAGACGGCGCAAACATTGGCGCCAACGCTGTGGTATTGTCGGATGTGCCAGCCGGTTCCACAGCAGTCGGCATCCCCGCAAAAATTCTGCAATCCGCTAAAAGTTCCGCAACTTAAATGCTGAAATCAATTATTAAAAAATCTTTGATTTCACAGGTGTGGGTAGCGACTGTTCAATTAAAAATTAGTAGGAAATAAGCTAGTAAAATGCGCTTGTTAATAGTCCAGTATGCCGGAGATTACCGCGAAGCATTTGAAGGCTTTGCTGAGGGGAAAGGAGAAACATACTACGCTCAAAAATATTCTGTTGACGCAGTAGCAGAAATGGGCAAGCGCTGCGAGGAAGTTACAGTAATTTGCTGCTTAACAGCAGAACCTTACGATGTAGTTCTGGCAAATGGAGTACGGGCGATCGGTGCGGGATTTACTGATAAAATTAACACCGGCAGCTTGGTGCAATTGATAGCAAAACAAAGACCTACTCATTTAGTTATGCGTACCCCGATGAGAGCAGTTTTTCGCTGGGCTGTTAAACATAAAGTTAAAACAATAGCTACCTTGGCTGACTCTTTTTCCACCGAAGGTTTTCGCAACAAAATCCGCAATTATCTACTGAGCCGCCAATTAAATAAAAATCACATAGAATGGATTGGCAATCACGGTATTAACTCCTGCCTATCTCTGCAAGCGACTGGTGTAAAATCTGATAAAATTATTCCTTGGGACTGGCCTGCTAGATTTACGCCAGATTTGTTTGAGCCGAAAACACTGCCAGTCGATAAAATCACTTGGAATTTAGTTTTTGTAGGCAGCATTACAGAATCTAAAGGGCTGGGAGATGTTTTAGCTGCCGTAGCAAAGTTAAAAGCCCAGAATTTATCGGTGAATTTAAAGATAGCAGGTCAAGGTGAAGTCGAAAAGTTTACAGATCGAGCAAAAGAATTAGAAATAGCAGAAAGCGTAGAGTTTTTGGGAATGTTGGAAAATAATCGGGTAGTACATTTAATGAGAGACGCTGACCTAGTTGTAGTTCCCAGTCACCACGAATATCCAGAGGGATTACCAATGACAATTTATGAAGCTCTCTGTTCTCGAACCCCGATTATTGCCTCAGATCACCCCATGTTTCAGAATAACTTAATACATGGAGAGAGTGCAATGATATTTTCTGCCAGTGATTCTGTAGATTTAGCGGAACAGATTGAAAAATTGGTGTCAGATCCAGCGCTGTATCAAAGTATTTCATTGGCGGCCGCTGATGCTTGGAAAAGGTTGCAACTTCCGGTGCAATGGGCAATGATGATCGAACGTTGGCTAGACGGTAGCGAAGAAAATCGGCAGTGGTTGCAAAAACACGCAATTTCTTCAGAAATATACAACTCCCGACTGGCATAAAAACAACTTAATCGGTGAGTCGAATCTCTTTTTTATAGAGTGGGTTGCTGTAAGATTTTCGCTACTGAATACAGTAATAATTTTATGAGACTTTAACACGTACAGCATATTTTATGTATAGCCTTTCTCAGTAACATGAGGTGCTCTCGCGGGTATATGGTATATGGTATATGGCACAGGTAGGAGTGTCCCGCATACCTCAAGCTTGGTGAGGTATGCCTTATGCTTTTAGGCCCGATGCCCGATGCTTTTAGGCCCGATGCCGCATAGTACCTCATCTTTCTGAGAAATGCTATATATGCAGTACGCCCCTAACCGAGTTTCTCGAACACCCATCAGTCCGCCCGGCGAAACTGGAGCGAATGGGCTTGCTTGGTCCCCCTAAACCGCAACGGCGGATTTGCCTTCGGCAACAACGCCCCGATCCGTCCCGCCCTGGAATCCACCAATCCCCCTCCTTACATCCTGCTGCTCAACCCAGACACCGTAGTTCGCCCCGGAGCTCTCAAAGCACTGGTTGACTTCATGGATTGCCACTCTAACGCTACTCAAACTAAAAAAATAATTACTTCCATGAGTATACTCAAAAAGCCAGCGCACATTGCTATTTACCTGCATTCCCTGTTCAATGGGGGAATAGAGCAGGTAATGTTGAACTTAACCAGCAGTTTTGTAGAATGTGGTATCAAGGTAGATTTGGTACTTAACTTTCCCGGATGTCTTTTTCTATGGGACTTTCTCCCAGAAGTTAGGATAATCAATCTAGAAGCTGAAAAGATATTAACAAGAGTTCCTAAATTAGCGCGTTACTTGCAACAAGAACAACCCACAGTTTTAATGTCAGCCAATCATTATGCAAACGAAATAGCAATATTGGCAAAGCAGTTTTCGGGCGCACCAACACGGATTGTGGTATCAGATCACACGCATCTTTCTCAGGAAGCGGGAAGTAACTCTCCCTTAAGCTTTAAATATTGGTCGCCCGCGATAGCGCGACTTTTATACCCTAGGGCCGACGGCATAGTAGCAGTATCTCAAGGAGTAGCTGAAGACATAGCTGCTCGAACTGGCTTACCAGCAGATCGAATTCAAGTAATTAGCAACCCAATAGAGACAGAACGAGTCATAGAAAAAAGTAAAGAACCTGTAGACCACCCCTGGTTTAATCCCCCAGAATTGCCAGTAATTCTGGGAGTGGGGAGATTAGAAAAACAAAAAGATTTTCCTAACTTAATTAATGCTTTTGCTAAAGTAAGACAAGCGCGATCGACCCGGTTGCTGATTTTAGGCGAAGGATCGGAGCGGTCTCGACTGGAATCTCTAATTAGCGAATTGGGTTTGGAAAATGACGTGGAAATGCCGGGTTTTGTAAAAAATCCTTTTGCATACATGGCACGGTCGGCAGTATTTGTCTTGTCTTCAGCTTGGGAAGGTCGGTCGGTTGTATTGGGAGAAGCAATGACTTTGGGAACCCCAATTGTTTCTACAAATTGCCCCAGCGGCCCCTATGAAATCTTAGACCGAGGCAAGTACGGCGAGCTAGTACCAGTAGGCGACAGCGAAGCGCTCGCGCAAGCAATTTTAAAAGTATTGTCCGGTCAAACAAAGCCAGCCGATCCAGCTTGGCTTGCCCAATTCAATTTAAAGGGTACTGTGCAAAAATATCTGGATGTTATGAAGCTCGCCGATAGCTGATTCAGCTAGGTCGCTGGGCTAAATTAACTACAACATACAGGAACTGGCTCTGATTGATTTTATGAAGAACTTTTGAAGTTACGTTGACTAAGATATAAAAGAACAGCTTGCAATTTGAATTTAAGAGGTAAGGTTTGAAACAGATTGGATTGGTTGCTATTGGGCGAAATGAGGGCGCGAGGCTCGGAGCGTGCTTGCGATCGGCGATCGACAAAGTGGCTGTGGTAGTTTATGTCGATTCCGGCTCAACAGACGGCAGCTTGGAATTAGCCCGATCGATCGGCTGCGATACAGTTGAACTAGACCTATCTACACCCTTTACCGCAGCCCGCGCCAGAAATGCAGGATTTGCCCGCCTGCAGGAAGCAGCACCCGACATCGAATTTGTCCAATTCGTTGACGGCGACTGCGAAGTAGTTGACGGGTGGCTCGAACTAGCCCAGCAAAAACTCGCAGCCAAATCAGAATTAGCTGTAGTGTGCGGGCGCAGGCGCGAAAAATTCCCCGAAGCCACAGCATACAACCGGCTTTGCGATATCGAGTGGGACACGCCAGTCGGCGAAGCCAAAGCCTGCGGTGGCGATTCCATGATGCGAGTCAAAGCCTTGGAGCAAGTCGGCGGTTTCAATCCCGCACTCATCGCCGGCGAAGAACCCGAACTGTGCGTGAGGCTGCGCCAAAACGGCTGGAAAATCGAGCGCTTAGATGCTGAAATGACCCTGCACGACGCTCAAATGACCAGTTTCGAGCAGTGGTGGAAGCGCTCTCAAAGAGCGGGTCACGCCTACGCAGAGGGATCCTGGCTGCACGGGGACACCCCCGAACGCCACTGGGTGAAAGACACCCTCAGCATCTGGTTTTGGGGATTGGTTTTGCCGGTGCTAGCATTGGGTGCAGCCTGGTTCACCCGCGGGTGGAGCTTGCTGTTGCTCGCCGGCTACCCGGTACTTATTTACCGAATTTACCGCCGGATGCAGCAGGATCGGAATTTGCCGGCCAAGGATGCTGCGCTTTATGCTATATTTTGTGCGCTCGGCAGATTTCCTCAGTTGCAAGGTCAGATTCAGTTTCACCAGCGCCGCTTGCTGGGACAACGCAGCAGCTTGATTGAATATAAGACATCAAACCCATCAATTGAGCAAGTTAAAATGAGTGCTAAATCTACTAAGTAGGTCAGTTACCATCAATTTAACTTGTTTTTTCTGCAACTTCTCCCCTGTAATTCCAGGTCGAGTGTTGATGTAGAGGCGGATTTGTCGATCAACCTCTACAACCCACTCTCATATCAAAAAAAATGCTTCATATCGATTAATATATTCAGAACTGAACTTCCAAATATCGATCGAGCCTCAACAAAGGAATCTAAGAAATGAGCGACCAAAAATTAAAAGTTTTACTAATTGTAGAGCAGTGCAATCCTGACTGGGCATCAGTACCTTTGGTGGGGTACAATTTTTTTCAACAAATAAACAATTTAGTTGATGCAACACTCGTTACCCATATTAGAAACAAACCAGCTCTTGAAAAACACCCAGAATATGAAAAAACTGTTTACATCGAAGAAGGAAACTTAACCGACCAATATTATAGAATAGTCGAAAACCTGACCGCAACCGGGCGAATCAATTGGCCAATTTATCATGTCTTGAATTACCCAATTTATGAGCAATTCAATCAACAAGTATACCAAAAATTCAAAGGAAAAATTCTCAACGGAGATTATGACATAGTTCATGCAATTACCCCGATGATGCCGCGCTATCCGTTTAAGGTAGTCAGTGTTTGCCAGCAGACTCCTTTTATTCTAGGCCCTGTGAATGGGGGCATTCCTTTTCCACCAGGCTTTCAAGAAACTGCCAAACAAGAATTTGCTCAATTCAACTTTTTGAGGGCAGTTGGTCGAGCCTTAATTCCAGGTTATGTAGAAACTTACAAAAAAGCCGCTAAAATTTTAGCAGGTTCAACATATACTTTAAATATGCTAAAAAATTTGTTTGCAATTCCCGACCAAAGAATTGATTTATTTTACGAAAATGGGATTTCCGAGGAATTTTCAAATCAGACAAAGATCCTTAATAAAGATGTTAGCAAGATCGACCTGCTGTTTGTGGGTAGATTAGTGCCTTACAAATGTGCCGATATTGTCATTGAGTCTATTGGGAAATTAGATCCGGCAATTCAAAGTAAAATCAGCTTAACTATAGTAGGAGACGGCCCAGAAAGAAACAACTTGGAAAACCGAGTAAATGAGCTTAATTTAGGAGAAATAGTTAGCTTTGCCGGATGGGTAAATCAACAAGAAACTCTGGAATATTACAGGAAAGCAGATATTTTTTGCTTCCCTTCGATCCGAGAGTTCGGGGGCGCAGTGGTAATGGAAGCTATGGCTTGCGGGATCCCCTGCATAGTTGCTAATAACGGCGGTATTGGTGAATACGTGAATGAAGAAACTGGTTTTAAGATCGAGCCGATTTCTAGAGAGTATCTCACACAGGAGTTGACAAGTAAAATCAAGCTGTTAGTGAAAGACGATCGGCTGCGGGAAAGTATGTCAGCTAAGGCGATCGAAAAAGCCAGAGAATTTGCGTGGGAAAACAAAGCGATAAAAATTGTCGATATTTACGAAAAAATGCTGGGTGAGAAAGGTGTTCGTGCATCGGCACAGTAAATGAATACCCTTGAATCAAAAATTAGAAAGCAGGTCAGAAATGAAGGCAAAAATTGGATACTTTATTCCACAATTTCCAGGACAAACACACATTTTTTTCTGGCGGGAGCGACAATTTCTTGCAGAACTTGGAATTGAAACAGATTTAGTATCAACTCAACCGCCCCCCAGAGCGCTCGCTTCTCACGTATGGGCAGAAGAAGCTGAAAAAAATACTGTTTATCTATTTCCCTTTGCTGCGAAAGATTTTATCAACTCATTCCTAGAGGTTCTCAAAGCTGGTCCCGCTGCATGGTGGCAGTGCCTCGCAGTTATTGCCAAAGCGAGTGACACATCGTTATTTGAAAAATTTAAACTCTTAGCATTGGTTTTTGTTGCTGGCAAACTAGCAGGGTTAGCAAGAACAAAAGGTTGGTCGCACATCCACGTTCATTCCTGTGCCAATGCCGCCAGTATAGCGATGTTCGCCTCATTACTCTCAAAAGTATCGTATAGCCTGACGCTGCACGGCCCCCTAACTGACTACGGCCCTAACCAAGAACAGAAATGGCACTTTTCAGCTTTTGCAATAGTCATTACTAAAAAGCTTTATGACGAAGTGAACCAATGCCTTGCGGGTCATCTTCCTCAAAAGATTGAAATAGCTCCTATGGGGGTTGACCTCTCGCGTTTCCACAGAAAAACACCATACTCCGCATGGAATGGAAGTGATGCTTGCCACATTTTTAGTTGCGGACGCCTCAACAGATGTAAAGGTCATGCGGATTTGATTGCTGCGATAGATATACTCAGAAAACGAGGATTTAATGTTGAGCTGCAAATTGCTGGAGAAGACGAACAGGGTGGCAGTGGCTACCACCTGGAGTTAGAAAAGCTGATTGAACAGCTTGGCTTGAAAAGTTGTGTTAGCCTTCTCGGTGCGGTGTCTGAAGATACTGTCAATGAGTCCCTAGAAAAAGCACAGGTATTTGTCCTTGCCAGTTGGCACGAACCTCTAGGTGTCGCCATAATGGAAGCGATGGCAATGGAGATGCCTGTAGTAGTTACAGGGTCAGGAGGAGTAAAGGAGCTTATAGATGACGGGATGGATGGGTTACTTGTAGAACCTGAAGCCCCCGAGCAATTAGCAGACGCGATTGCCAATCTCCTCCAAAATCCCGAACTTGCTTTGAGCCTCAGTCAGGAATCCCGGAAAAAAATTATGGCCAAATTTAGCCACGGCCGCAGTGCAGAAACTTTAGCTCAGTGCTTGGAAAAACTAGGAATAACTAACCCGTCTTAGTTATGCCAAAGAACAAATTTAATCTCAGACTACATAAATCCAGTTGAGTCCCAAACAAGATGCGAATTTTAATTGTTGCTCAGAATGCCTCAACTAAATTCGGCGGCGAGTCATTGCTGCCGGTCAACTACTTCCGGATACTTCGATCGCGCCAAATAGAAACATGGTTAGTGACGCACGCCCGCACCCAGGCAGAACTGACAGCGCTGTTTCCAGAAGATTGCGATCGGATGCACTTTGTACCCGACACTTGGCTGCACCGACTGCTCAGCAATTGCGGGGAATTTATCCCAGCAAGAGTGAATGAATTTACTTTTGGGCTGCTCTCTCACCTGTACACCCAAGTGCTGCAGCGCCGTATTGTCCGGCGGCTGGTGAGCGAACACGAGATTGATGTTGTACACGAACCGACACCAGTTTCGGCAACAGTTCCTTCGTTGATGTTCGGATTGGGAGTGCCGGTAGTTATCGGGCCGATGAACACGTCGGTTAAATTTCCTCTGGCATTTCGATCGCGCCAAAATCCTACCATTGATATTTTAATCGCGATCGGTCACCAGTGCGTCGATCTCTTCAACCGCCTCTTGCCGGGGAAAATCCAAGCAGAGACTGTGTTAGTGGCAAACGATCGCACGAAGCAAGCACTTCCGACTGGAGTGCAGGGTAAAATCATTCAACTTGTGGAAAACGGCGTCGATTTCTCGGTTTGGCGATCGGACTCGACCGCATCAAAGGAGCCAAATAAACAAGTTCACTTTGTTTTCTTGGGGCGACTAGCAGACTGGAAAGGTGTAGACTTGCTGCTGGAAGCCTTCGCCACTGTCGCCACTCAAACTGATGCGGTTTTGGAAATCATCGGTGATGGAGGTATCCGAGGGGAACTCGAAGCTCAAACGGCTCGTTTGGGACTCGACAGCAGAGTTGTATTCAGTGGCTGGCTATCTCAGGAGCAGTGCGCTCTCAAAATGAAACAAGCTGATTCAATGGTGTTCCCGAGTTTGCGAGAGCCTGGGGGGGCGGTAGTAATGGAAGCAATGGCAGTGGGCTTGCCAGTCATAGCGACGAACTGGGGCGGCCCGGCGGATTATCTCGATTCCACTTGCGGTATTTTAGTAGAACCAGCTTCTACAGAAGGCTTTGTCAAAGGGCTAACTGACGCGATGCTGAAGCTCGCCCAGTCGCCGGAATTGCGGGAGAGTATGGGTAACGCGGGACGGGAGCGAGTCCGGCAGCATTTCGACTGGGAACGCAAAGTCGATCAAATGCTTGAAATTTATCAACAAACGGTAAACAGTAGAAAGTTGACAGTTGACAGTTGACAGTTTGTAGTGAGGACTTCAGTAGAAAGTTGACAGTTGACAGTTGACAGTTTGTAGTGAGGACTTCAGTCGGCAATTAGTAGGACTCAAGTTCTCACTACAAACTAATCAGATCATAGACCGCAAAAAACGGGTTAACCCGTATTTGGTTAACCCGCAAGCTTAGAAACGCGCACGGCGATTAATTTTGCACTACCAGCTTGACGTTGGCGTTTTGCAAACCGCGCTGCTTGACTGCTGCCAAGGTTTTGTTAACTGCGTACTTCTGGTTGATGGAGTTGATTAACTCAGTTTGATTGTGCTTTTTGGCGACGCCCCAGAGGTCGGCAATCAGGTCAAAGGAACCATCGCTATTGCGAGACCAACCCAGGTCGTATTCGCCTTCGAGAATCGCCACGATGTCGGAGCGAACGCGCTGACCGTTATAACCGCGAACATCAGCTTCTGACTTGACTGAAATGCCCAAGTCGCGCAGGGAAGCTTTCAGGATTTCGGCATCGGTGATTTTGGTACGCAGAGTGCTAAAGTGAGACATTGGATTTCCTCCTAATAAAACTGAGAGAGAAACAACAACGGTCTGGATTTAACTTGGCCGCTTTGCGGCTCTTTTCTCGAACTGCTAGCTGTTGCTAGCCTTTGCTCCTGTTTGGACCAGGAGAAAGCTTTTAAAATTCCATGCGCTGGTATTCAGCGACGGAAGACGCAGCGGGCCGTGCTCGCTGTCTAGCCCAATCTCGGAGGGCGCTGACCTGTTCGGTCATGGTTTTAGACAGTGGCAATGTGGATTTAATGGCCGCGATGATATCTAACTGCGTAAACTCTCTATCTTGAGCGAAGGCTTCGTACATTGCTGCTACTAGCCCTTGTTCAATTTCTGCGCCTGAAAAGCCGTCGGAAACGTTGGAAAGTTGCTCTAAATCGAAGCGAGAGATGTCCCGACGCCGCTTTGACAGGTGAATCTTGAATATATCTTGGCGTTCCTCTTTGGTAGGCAGGTCAACAAAGAAGAGTTCGTCGAACCGACCTTTCCTCAAGAATTCCCCCGGTAACCGCTCGATGCGGTTGGCTGTTGCCATTACGAAGACTGGGGAAGTTTTTTCTTGCATCCAAGTGAGGAAGGAACCGAAAATTCGGCTGGATGTGCCTCCGTCTGAGTCGGCCGAACCGGTGCCTCCAGCAAAGGCTTTGTCTAGTTCGTCGATGAAGAGGATGGCTGGAGAGATGGATTCTGCGGTTTTGAGGGCATTGCGGAGGTTGGCTTCGCTGCGACCCACCATCGAACCGTCATAGACTCGGCCCATATCTAGCCGCAGCAGGGGCAGTCCCCAGAGGCGCGATGTAGTCTTGGCAATCAGCGATTTTCCGCAGCCCGGTACGCCGAGAATTAACATCCCTTTTGGTTGGGGCAGACCGTATTCTCTCGCCCTTTCTGTAAAGGCGTTGGAACGCTGCCTCAGCCACCGCTTCAGCTCTTCTAAACCGCCTACTGCATCCAGGGTTTCGTCTTCTTCAATGAACTCTAGAATGCCGTTGCGCCGAATTAATTGCTTTTTCTCCGAGAGAACTATGTCTACTTCTTCTTCGGTTAAGCGCCCGGTGGAAACTTGGGCTTTGCGATAAACTTTTTCAGCTTCGTCCTTGGTCAATCCCAAGGCTGCTTTTAAAAGTTTTTCTCGCCCTTCTGTGGTAATGCGTCGCGATTTGCTTTGTTCCAACTGGCCAGACAATACTTGGTTCAGTTCCTTCATGTCTGGAAGCGCGAAGTCTAATACCACTACTTCCTTTTCTAGCTCGATCGGGATTTGCTGCAAAGGAGACATCAGTATAATTGTCTTTTGCGTTCCTTTGAAGTTGGCGATCGCATCGCGCAACCACCGCGTTACCGGCGGAGAATCGATAAAAGGATGTAAATCTTTGAAAATGTAGATGCTAGCGTTGCTATTTGGTTCTCGCTGCCTGATCACCCATTCAATTGCTGCCTCTGGCGAGACGGTGTTGTGCTGGGTGGTGGTGCGCGGTTGACCGTACTCCACAATGCCGTGAGTTACAGTCCAGATAAATACTCGTCGCTGTGGTTTGGCTTGAGCTATTGTCGAAATTGCTTGCTCACACCGCTCTTCCTCGGATGTCACGAGGTAGATCAGAGGATATTGAGCTTGGATTAGGATACTGATCTCTTCTTGCATAGTCCTCGACCCACTAGAGACGGTGCTATCTTTGCTGAATCTCCATGCTGCCTTTAGCCGAATCCGAAAAATTTTAGTAAATTTAAGTTCTAGCTTTTTGGTCTAGCAAGGCATTTTTAGCAGGGAACCAATTCTTCCTCTCCCGGTTGGGCCGTGCTGGCGCTGACGCCCGACACCTGCTTTACTGGAAGCTCTTGCTCAGCCAATACGCTCGGCTGACTTGTTACCGATGCCAGTTCTCCATCTCGCATTACTACTGAACCAGTACATTCTGGACAAGTGTAAACCCGGTGGGTTTGTCCGTAGGAGGCTTCTACTTCGTCAACCAGTTCGGGGTTTCCTAGGTAAAAGACAATTGCCCTTTCTGCAATTGATGACATCGGTTCTGTTTCTACTGCGGCTTTGATTTTGAGCTGGCGATGCAGTTCAGGTGGAAGATACAGTGTAACTTTTTGCTTTTCTTGCATATGACAGTGAATTGACTTACCCGGGTATGTATATCAGAATAGCGGCTTACTTTCTTGCTGTCAAGACTCTATGCTGCTTTAACGCTATCTTGTAATGTTTCGTTACAATTGATTGAATATTGGGGCGGTCAAAAACGCAGAATAAGGGATGTAGCTGATGAGGCAGCGGTGCAGCGGTGGCTATGGGTAGGGTCAAGGGCGATCGACCACTATATATAGATAACGAACAATAGTCGGAATAGGTTCGTTTGCGGAGTTGTCCCGGAGGCGGGGAAAGCCAGTTGCAGCAATTCCGCGTTGCGTGAGGACTCTCCCTCCTCGCTACAAAAACGCTAGGGACAAAGGAAATGCGATCGCCAAATTAGCCGATCGACCCACCCGATATGGCAAAATCAATCAGCGTCTGCCGGTAAACCTCCGGCAATCCCGTATCAAAACACCGCCCTCGCACCACATAACCAGCAATTCCCTCCAACTGACCCAATTTATCCAAACACGATGTTAACTGAAATTCGCCTCTTTCTCGAAAATTGGCATTAATATTTTCTGCTAAATAATCAAAGATTTTAGGATCGAGGACATACATCCCAAACATCGATAAAAATAAATCATCCCCCATTCCTTCTACGCTTAAATGCTGCCGCGCATACTCGATATCCGGCTTTTCGTAAACTTGCGTCACAGACAAAATAGTATCTTGTTCCCGCCAAACACCCGCCGCACAACCGTAATGATGAATTACCTCAGCTTGTGTTACTCTCAAACCAATTACGCTTTGCTGCACTTGCGAGTAAATATCCAATAACTGGCGCGCGCAAGAACTTTCAGTCGGCGACGAGTAAATGTGGTCGCCCAAAAGCAGCAGAAATGGCTCGCTGTTAGTCCATTCTCTAGCACAGAATACCGCGTGGCCGAATCCTTCTTGAACATCCTGAGTAAGAATTGTAACTTTCTGCCCCAAATCTTGTAAATATTGGCTGTATTCCTGATTTTCCCGAGACAGTTTTTGGAAAAGTTCGGGAGACGGCCCAGTTTTAAAGAAATCTTCAAAAAAAGTGCGATCGCCCTTTTGCACAACTATACCAACTTCTGCGATTCCCGCACTCAAAGCTTCTTCCACAATTGCCAAAATTATCGGTTTAGCGCGGCCAGTGCGATCGATAATTGGCAAAAACTCCTTCTTCACTGCCTTAGTAGCCGGGAACATCCGAGTGCCGAAACCGGCGGCAGGAATCACCGCTTTTCTAACTTGCAGGCGGGAAGCTTTTTCTGCGTCTTTGCTTTCTCCTCTCTGCGCAAAACAGGCTTCAAACCTGTGGATTGCTGCATTTGCTGCATTGAATTCTGTTTCCGACGGCAAATCTGTCTGAGAAGGAACTGTCAGTTGCAGGCATTTCATCTGAGGAAAATCCCGTTCAATGATATCGATAACTTGCTGTTGACTTGCTGCATTTTTTACGATAAACTGTGCAGTACCGTCTCCTTGAGAACCTACTCCCTTACCGCCCAAAATATAAGGCGCAATCGGTTGATAGTTTAGCAGTTCGTGCAAAACAGGAGCAGTTAATTGTTCTGGACAAGCGGGGATTAAATACTTGTCAAATTCCCTCTGGGCAACTTTCATCAACTCGCCGATTTTAACCGCATCTCCCTGCTGTAAAGCCGAAACTGCATCTTGCGTAATTCTCGAACTAATCGCACCGAGATATTGCTGCACGTTTTCTGCAACTTCATTCGCAGCAAATGGGTAAGCTTGATTGAGAGTTGCCAGGATTTGTTGAGTATTTTTGCTAGCGCCCAAATCTACGATGACAAAAAACAAACTTTTGGTAACTTTTAGCTCAATAACATCCATTTGAGTGCCGTCAAAAATCATCATAAGCGGGCGATTTGTATACGCACAACCTTGATCCGTGCGGCCGCAGCGCGAAGGTGTTGCAGTCTCGCCTAAATAAGCCATTTCCATTTCGCCCCGCAGGTTCATTTTTAAATCGTATAAACGATTGAAAGCGCGGGCTACTAACACGCAAATTGCGGCGCTGGATGACAGGCCTTTCTGAATTGGCAAATCTGTTAAATAATTGTCAATTTCTACTCCTCCCACGCGGTAGTATGCGAGAAATTGAGCGGCAACGCCGGCGGCATAACTGAAGAAACTGCCTGTTTTGGCTTCAGCAAGCAGAGCATTTTTTTCCATCGGGAGTGCAGATTCAATTTTTGTGCCGTCATTTAAAGCAGCCCGCAAAATCAAGTGTGTGGGATGTTGGTTAACTTCGGCATAAATTCCTTGATTTGTACTCGCAATCAAAGTGCAGCCTTTTGCTATAGCGGGATTGAGGGGGCGATAACCGGCTGCCCAATCGCTGTGTTCGCCAAACAGACAAAGGCGGCCCGGAACAAAAAGTTGCATGACATCTATCTAAAGGTATCTATATTGCGATTACTTTAACCTGAAATGCAGCAATTTTACCAAAGTGCGATCGTCCTCTGGGTTGATGTAAGTGGCTGGGGAAATTTGTTCTAATAAATGTAAAGTTAAAGTTGAGGACAAAGTTTCAATGCGTAAGTTAAATATAGGTCTATCTGACGAGCAACGTACAGGTGTTATCGAACTGTTGAATCACGACCTGTCAGATGCTTATCTGCTGTTAATCAAAACTAAAAAGTATCACTGGGATGTAGTTGGCCCGCAGTTTCGATCGCTCCACCAGTTGTGGGAAGAGCACTATCAGGCGTTAACACTAAATATCGATGCTATGGCTGAACGGGTGAGAACTTTAGGCGGGTATCCAATTGGTACTGCTGAGGGTTTTCTCAAGTATGGTTCAATTAAAGAACATATCGGCGATTTGCCTTTGGCGACTGAGATGGTGTCGCGTTTGGTTGACGATCACGAACTGGTTATTCGCAATCTCCGCAAACACGTCGAACAGTGTGGCGAAGAGTTTAAGGATGATGGAACGGCAGACTTTTTGACTGGTTTAATGGAACAGCACGAACAAATGGCTTGGATGTTGCGATCGTTTATTGAAGGCGAATCTCTTTCGCCGGACGGTAAGCAGCCAAAAGCTGAAACTCCTACAGCTTCTCACGCTTAGAGAGATTAATCAGAACAGATTTATCGTATTCATTCCACTTTTCTCGGAATGAAATTATGCGCGGATATGTGTCACTCTCCTTTACATCTTCGGTCTCGCTATCGATCTAAAATCCAATAATTCTCAGGAAAAAGGAAGCAGGAAAAAGGTAAAATTTAGATTTTTTATTTGACCATATTTTCTGATTCTAGATGCTACAACCACGCATAATTAATTAAGCGCCGTCTAGCTTCCTCAAAAACCCGGTTTTTTTATTCAAAAAACCGGGTTTTTTAATGTTTTGCAGATTTAAGTTTGCGATATTTTAAACTCTTCAACCGCATTCCTTCATACACCTGCGACGGCAACATTCTGTGTACTTTCGTTCGCGTCTCAATTGTCGCAAGAGTCGTCTCTTCACTTGATTTTGATGTTTGTTTTAATTTTAAGTCGGATTTGGTTTGGGGTGAAACTATAATTTTTAAGATGCTGGTTATTGACAGCAAGTACAGATTGTGACGCAAGAGTGCCATCAAAAAATCTTCTTTGAAAGCTCGATACAGCCAAAACAATGTACTCCGGTGGTTGCCACTGCGGTTGCTTTTTACTGCTAAATAAATGTAAAAATTGCTGCTAGACCAGTGATAAATAGTGCTGGGAATTTCGGGGTGCTGCTCCCGGACATCTGCCAGAATTAAAGAGTGGCCTTTTGCCATTGCTGCATAGTTGCAAGACATACTGCTGGGAATCTGCCGGTAGCCAACTAGATATTCTGGGACTACTTTAAATTGATAGTGTTGGGCTATGCGGAGGTGAAGTTCCCAGTCTTCGCATCCTTGGGCGTTTTCTAGTTTAAATTGGCAGTTGTAACCGCCGATTTTTTCTAAACAAGCGCGGCGGATTAGGGATGAGCTGGCATTGCCGATAAAATATTTATAAACTAATATTGGGTAAACTTCTCCTTCGATGGTGGAGTTGTAAAATCCACCTGTAAGTAAGTCTTGTTCGTTGATATCTACTGACCAGGAATAGACTACTCCGACAGTGGGTTCTGATTTTATGAAGCATTCTATTTGTTTTTCTAGGTTTTGCGGATACCAAATATCGTCGGCATCAATGGGTGCAATGTATTCACCTTTTGCTTTTTCTATCGCTCGGTTGCGTGCGGCGGCCACGCCGGTATTTGATTGCTGCAATAAGATGATTCGGCTGTCTTTTTGGGCAAAAGATTTGACGATTTCGGGTGTTGTATCTGTCGAGCCGTCGTTAACTACTAAAATTTCTATGTTTTGATAGGTTTGAGATAAGACGGATTCTAATGTTTTGGCAATAAACTCTTCGGCGTTGTATGCAGGTATAATTACTGAAACTAATGGGGGGTTTAAGTTGTTTTGGGATGTGTTCATGTAATATAAAAATTGGTTTGTGTAAAAATTTTGGCTCGCAGGGAGCGAGCTAAGGGTATGTTAGCAAATTACTCAAGGTCGATCGTACAACGTTAAAAGAATTACGATGTATGTTTTAAATAGACCTATTCCAAAATATTTTTATGCTAAAATTAAGGTTTTGGCTTAAGTGGAGCAGATTGCAGGTTATAAGCTGTTGCTGCATTTAAATTCTGTGTAAAAAGAAATCAAACCATGAGTGGGGTGGGCTCTCCCCCCTCGCCCTGAATATACAATTCAAATGCGCGACAGCTTAGGAATGAGAATTAAATAACTTACCATTTTTATTGTTCTTGTGGGATGGGCTCTATAGCCCGTCCTGGACGGGCTATAGAGCTCATCCCACAATTATGTGTAAATTATTTAATTCGCGATCCTTATGAGCTCTTTAGAGTTATGAGTTAGCTCTCAGGTCTAAAATTCAAAGCCTGTAATTGCAACATAGATTTTTTTGGAAAGAGGTCTAATACAGCATCTTGCAAGTTCATAAAGTACAGTAGCAACTATATTGTGTGATTGTGTGGTGTTAATCTGTAGGGTGCGGATCTGGGAGATATTGGATATAACTTGCAGATTGACGGAGGACTCGGCACCTGACACGGGTTCTCGGATTGTCCATACCACATATACTGGAATATGCTGTATATTGCCAAAATTCATAAAATGTGCGTTGCTAGAGCGGTGGGGACACAGACTTGGTGCGCGAGTCCCTCGCGGATGAAGTCTGTTAAAGAAATTGTATTAGTGCTGGGGGGTGACAATACGCCCAAAAACTGGTAATGCGCCGCGTACTTTTGTCG
>NZ_JADEWV010000121.1 GCF_015207455.1 Microcoleus sp. LEGE 07076 | reverse complement strand
GTACAGGTTGCGGGGAAAGCAGTTGGATTTTATTTGGGAACTGGTATTATTTTCCCCCAGATAAGTTTTGTGAAGATATCAGGAAAAATCAGATTTCATGCTAGGGTTAAAACTCATCAGACAAAAAATTTCTACTTTAAATCAATACGGTTTACTTAAGACGATCTCCCTGGCACACCCCTTAAAAAGGGGGGGACAACAATGCTCTCTTTCGTCCCCCTTAAGAAGGGGGATGCTGCAAGGGATCTCCGGGGTATAAATATGTTAAGTGAACCGTATTGTAGTTTAAATCAAATTTTTTCAACCTAATTTTTCCAATGCAAAAAGCTTCTAATCGGTTCGCAGAATTTGATTTGCTCCGAGCTTTAGCGATCGTAGGTGTTGTGATTATTCATGCTGGATTCTCGGCATTTCGCGAGCGCCGAATTCTGTTTGTGGCGATCGACACATTGCAACTGTTCTGCGTACCCGCATTTTTACTGCTGAGCGGTTTTTTTCTCAGCAACAAAACGGACAATCAACATAATCCCGCAGAAGTATTCAAAAAACGACTGTCAAGAATTATACCGCCCTATCTGTTTTGGTCAGTAGTTTTGTACATCTTAAATAGTTGGAACTCGCTCCCAAAAATTGATTTACTGTCATTGCTCAGAAATATCCTGACAGGTTCAGTAATGCCTCCCTATTACTTCATCGTAGTAATTATTCAATGCTACGGTTGGTGGTGGCTGCTAGTGAAATTCAGAGTTTTAGAACCCAGAAAGATTTTACTCTTGGGTTTGACAATTCAAACAATTTTTACAATATTCTTTTACTTGGCAGTTTTCAAATACATATCAATACCTCTACCTTTGATGGAGCGCTGGATTTTTAGTTGGATTTTGCCATTTTCAACAGGTTTGTTTTTGGGCGCAGCCTATGACAAAATTCAACCCGTTCTCGAACGCAGAAGAATCCCAATTTTAGGAGCAACTATCCTATTTTATCTAGCAAGCATTTGGGAATATTACCTGCTCGGCGACGTTAATTTGGAGGGATGGTTCGTGCGATCGTTTTTTAAACTATCTTCGCAAGGATACGCAATTTTATTCGTCTTGTCAGTCCTGGCATTTTCTAAAAAAATCGCACTTCCCAGTCAAGTATCGGGGTTTGTCAAAATATTGGCAGCTTATTCATTCCCGATATATCTGCTAGATTCGACAGTCGTGCAATACGTGTTGTTAGTGTTTTATAAGTTTATTGAACCCGTACATCCGCTGCTGAAGCTCGGCTTTTTAGTTACCGGAACATTGTTGGCTTGTTTGGCGATTATTTACATATTGCAAAAAGTTTTGCCCCAAAAATACAGCCAGTACATTCTGGGAATTTAAGCAGATTTTGTAGGTCAGCGAATGTCTTCATAAAACTGCTTGAGATAGCTCGCTGAAACGCCAAAACCCCACAAAAAACCTATTGAAAGATAGATAGCAATTGCTTTGAATTCGCCCCAAGTCGCCACTCGCCGATCGCTACTTTCCACCACCCGATTGACTAACTTCAGTCTTCCCCTGCGTACTAACTTCAAACACAAATCCGCTTCCTCCATAATTGACAGCGCCGGATCGAAACCCGCACATTCCCAAAAATCGGTACGGCGGCAAAAAATAACTTGGTCGCCAAACAGCAAGCGCAATCCTTTGCAAAATAAATGAGGTCGAAATAGCAGCGGCGCGTAGAAAGTTTTTAGGTAATTGTGCAGCGAAAAACCCCATCTTGTTTGCTGCAAACCTGTCATTAGGGAGATAAATCCGCCCCCGACAATTTCGGGATCGGACAAAGTTTTTTGAATAACTGCTACAATGTCGTCGGGAACTAAAGTATCGGCGTGGAGAAAGCACAGAATTTCGCCGGTGGCGGTTTCTGCACCTAGGTTCATTTGCGCGGAGCGTCCGGTTATACTGCTAGAAATAACTGGGATCATCGAGGAAAGTGCGATCGCCACTGTGTCGTCTTGACTGCCGCCGTCTACCACTAACACTTCCCAAGCGGGAGGATTGAGAATGCTGAGTTGGCGCAAGGTGCGCTCCAGACAAGTCGCTTCGTTCAGGGTTGGGATGACAATAGAAACGCGATCCATCTGGTTGAAATTTATGTCAAAAGTATTATAATAAAAAACTGTGGCGATTGACAACTGCTGCTGTATCTTCCACTAATCAGGACTAAAAAAATCGTGCAGAAAACAGAAGTAAAAAACGATTTAGAATTTTACGATGAAAATGCTGATAATTGGTGGGACGAAAATGCTAAAATATATGCTCTCTACCATCTAAACAAACCTAGATTTGAGTTTTTCGACAGACACGCGACCAATTGGCAAGGGCTGAAAACCTTAGATGTCGGGTGCGGCGGCGGTTTTTCCTGCGAGTTTATGGCCGAGAGGGGCGCTGTGGTTTCCGGAATAGATCGATCGGACAAATGTATTGTAGCAGCCCAGAATCACGCAGTTACCAGCGGTTTCGAGATAGACTACAGACAAGGCTTTGCCGAAAATATGCCCTACGCTAACAATACCTTCGATGTGGTAATCTGCGTAGATGTTTTAGAACACGTTGTCGATTACAAACAAGTTGTATCAGAGGTTCACAGAATTCTTAAGCCCGGGGGACTGTTTTTTTTTGATACAATCAACCGCACTTTTTCCTCCCAAGTTGTGATGATTGGGTTGATGGAAAATACCTTGCAAGAAATTAAGCGAGGCGTTCACGATTGGGAAAAGTTTATTACCCCGGAGGAACTCTCTGCGGTAATGCGAGATACGGGTTTCGACAAGATTGAAATTAAAGGTTTTGATATGTTTGGAGAAATGGGGGCTGTTTTAAGCGAGATGCACGGTTTTTGGGGAAATCTTACAAGTGGAAAGCAGCTATTGCCTTCTCCGGCAAGTTTCCAACAAGTTTCTCAAGTGCTACTGTCTAATATAGCTAACTATGTTGATTACAAAAAATCTGGGTTGTTTAAAATCAAAATTAATGAGGATATATCGATTATGTATGTTGGGGTAGGGGCGAAGAAGTAGAAGACTCGGCGGTTGCAACCGCCGTCTTACTCCGCGCCTTGTGGCTATTTTGAACGAAAGAGCCGCATCCCATTTGCGGTGACAATTAACGAAGTTCCGGTGTCTGCCAAAACTGCCACGGCTAACCCTACAAACCCAAAGGTTCCCAACAATAAAAACAGTGCTTTTGTGACTAAGGAAAAAATTACATTCTGCTGAATTACACTGACAGTGCGGCGGCTCAAATCAACTGCATAGGCGAGTTTTCTTAAGTCGCTACCAACTAGCACTACATCGGCGGTTTCTAGGGCCATATCAATGCCCCCAACTGCAAAGCTGATATCGGCGGCTGCTAAAGCGGGGGCATCATTAATGCCGTCGCCTACCATTCCGACGGTTCCCTTATTTCGCAATTGTTGAATTGATTGAAGTTTGTCGAATGGTAGCAGTTCTGCTTTATACTCAGATAGGTTGAGTTGTTGGGCTATTTGCTGGGCTACAAAAGTGCGATCGCCCGTAAGCATCACCAAATTGTTCAAACCCATCTGTTTCAGCAAATGTAGGGCTTCGGCAGCTTCCAGTCGCAAGCCGTCAGCCAAAGCAATCACTCCCAACAAACCGCGAGTGCTGCCGACTAAAACAGGAGTTTGCCCTAATTTTTCGATATCATCTAGCAGAGAGACGGCTGATGTTGACAGTTCGATATTTTGGTCAGTAAATAAGCGGCGATTTCCGACAAGATAGAGGTTGTTTGCAAAATTAGCAGCAATTCCTTTACCCGGATAAGCAGTAAAATTTTCGGGAGTTTCTAACTCGATTCCTTCTTCCTTCGCTTTACTAATAATTGCCTTAGCTAAAGGATGTTCCGATTTTTGTTCCAAAGAAGCTGCAACTAACAATACCGTGCTGGCGCTCAATTCTCCCAAGTCGTAAACCTTTTGCACAACGGGTTTACCTTCTGTCAAAGTTCCGGTTTTATCAAAAGCCAGACTTTTAATTTTTCCAGCATTTTCTAAGCCGTTTCCGCCCTTAAATAACACGCCTTGACTGGTGGCTGCACCGATGGCGCTGACAATGGAAACCGGAGTGGAAATTACTAAGGCGCAGGGACAGGCTATGACTAACATTACCAGGGCGCGGTAGCACCAAACGCTGAACGGTTGACCAAAAATTAAGGGCGGAATTACTGTCAGGGCGATCGCACTTGCAATCACAATAGGAGTATAAATTTCTGCAAACTTATCCACCCACTGCTGAGTTGGGGCGCGGCTCGATTGTGCCGACTCGACTAAGTGCACAATTTTCGCAACCGTGGTATCATTCGCAGTGTGAGTAACTTTGACTTCCAAAAAGCCCGTTTGATTTAAGGTGCCGGCAAAAACCCGATCGCCCGTTTCCTTATCTTCGGGAATAGATTCGCCCGTAATTGGCGATTGGTCGATCGCCGAATTCCCCGATACCACAACTCCATCTAATGCTACCCTTTGGCCGGGACGAATTGTCAAAATTTCTCCAACTTGAATTTCCTCAACCCGCACCGTCACTTCATGGTTATTGTCGCGCTTGACAGTTGCAGTCGGTGGTGTTATATCCATCAAACTAGCAATCGCATGGCGAGTGCGGCTGAAAGTGAAAGTTTGCAAAGTTGTTCCCAGACTAAACAGGAATACAACTAACGCCGCTTCAAACCAATCGCCTAAAGCTACCGCGCCAATTACCGAAATAGTCATCAACAAATTCATGTCGGCGCGGCGCAAGCGCAACTCCATCAGGCCCGCGCGGGCGATCGGATATCCAGCTACAATAATACCGATACCGTAAAAAGCCCGCGATATCCAAATTGTCAGGGCTAAATGCTGAGTTAGCAATCCCAGAATTAATCCTATTCCCGCTAAAATTACGCTTTGTCCCCGGCGATTGCGAATCCAGAATTCCCAGTTAGTTGGGTTGGTTTTTTGAGTTTTCTCGACTGTAGAATGCTGGTGATGGTGTTCGTGATGGTGTTCGCCCGAACAACAGTCCTCCTTCGATGATACTGCTGCGGAGGGCTGTTCGATCGTGTAGCCTAAAGTTTGAATGCGATCGAAAATAGCTTTCTCGGTTACTTGTTGAGGGTCGTAATTTAACCGCAAACTTTCTGTTGCAAAAACTACATTGATGTCAGTAAGTCCGGGCAGTTTTTGCAAGCCTGCTGCTACGGTTTTGGCGCAGTTACCGCAGTCCATTCCGCCAATTTTAGTTTGTAGGGTTTTGATGGAAGGAATTTGAGTCATTATTCAGTATCCCTTTAAGATTTTAGAATGATTATCATTACTGAACATATATTCAGATGTCTGAGTAAATGGTATCCTAATTTTCTGGGCTTTGCGAACAAGATTTTTTTTATTAACCGCAGAGACCGCAGATGGCGCAGAGAAAGAGAGGATAAGAAAGAGGAAGAGGGAAGGAGAGGGATTGAGGGTGATTGCTGTTGGTAGTGAGGACTTTAGTCCTAAGATGAGGATTAAAGTCCTCACTACAAACCTTGTTGATTCGGGGTAATTGAGCGAACATGAGATTAATGGCAATTTGCAGAAACTGGTTCTTCTGCGGGTGCGGATTTATCGGCATTTACCCAGACATAAATCTCCGTAGCATCGTCGCTGCAACTATGACATCCGCCGCACTTTTTCGCCTCTGCCATTTTACTGATGCGGCCTTTGCGGATGAGGCGATTTAGCATTCCGCGCAAAGCATCGCCGTCCATGCGAAAATGGAGTTTCAAATCAGCGAGAGAGGCTCTTTTATTTTGGGAAATAAACTGTTGAATTTCGCTTAAAATCATGGTTTTTATCCTTTGTTATTGTAGGAAGTGCGAGCGGGGACGCTCGCGAGGATATACAGTGCTACTGACTACTGACTCATCACTTCGCGCCGTTTGTGGCGTTTTGAACCAGCGATTTTTAATCCAAAAATGGCAGCAGCCATAGTTACTGCTAGTCCTCCAATCCAAGCAATAGAGGATGCTGGATGCTCTACAAATGTGGCAATTTGATAGTATTCAACTGCTGTAAAATAAGCTAAACCTGTAGTCCAAGTACAGGCGAATATTGTCCAGCCCAAATTTGTTTCGCGGTAAAGTGCTGCGGTTGCGGAGACGCACGGGAAATACAGCAATACAAACAACAAATAAGCAAAGGCCGCACTATTAGAACCAAAGCGTTTAGACATTTGTCCGTAGGTGCTACCAGAAATACCTTGAGCATCTGCTGCTGCTTGTTTGTCTGTAATATTGGCCGAACTTAAACCGAGGGGGTCAAAAAGTTGGCCTGGAAGTTTTGTTAGATTCTCTGGAATAGTGAGAAATGCTTTGCCGATACCGCCCCACAAGCTAAATTCTGC
Organism: Microcoleus sp. LEGE 07076; assembly: GCF_015207455.1. Taxonomy (GTDB): domain Bacteria; phylum Cyanobacteriota; class Cyanobacteriia; order Cyanobacteriales; family Microcoleaceae; genus Microcoleus. Next base: position 13,289 of record NZ_JADEWV010000121.1, on the reverse strand, counting down.
TTTTTCAGGTTCTGCACCTGCTGCTTTTTGTTCCTCTCCTAGTTGGGTGTAGAGAGAGTCTAAGGTGCCAACCATTACTTCTTTGGCAAATACTCCTGTTAGTAAACCGACGCTAGCGGGCCAGTTTTCTTGGGTGACTCCCATCGGAGCAAAGACGGGTGTGACTGTGCGGCCAACTGCACTCAGAATTGAATCTTTGCTGTTTTCTTTGCCGAAAGAACCATCGGTACCCACGGAGTTCATGAATCCTAGTACAATTACCATGATCACGATCGCAATTCCTGCCTTTTTGATAAAAGCCTGCAATCTGTCCCAAGTCCGCAGCAGCACGCCTTTAAGCTTAGGAATGTGGTAGGGCGGCAGTTCCATCACAAACGGTGCAGCTTCTCCTTGCAGGATTGTGTTTTTTAAGATTAGTCCAGTGATCACTGCTGCTAAAATGCCTAACAGGTAAAGCCCCAACACCATGTTTTGACCGCCGACTTGGAAGAATGCGCCACAAAATAAGGCGTAAACTGCTAATCTGGCACTACAAGACATGAATGGATTCATCATAATCGTCATCGTGCGATCGCGCTTATTTTCCAATGTCCGCGTCGCCATAATTCCGGGAATATTACAGCCAAAACCGATCATCATCGGTACAAAAGACTTGCCAGGAAGTCCGACAAATCGCATTAATCTGTCCATTACGAAGGCTGCCCGCGCCATGTAGCCGGAGTCTTCCAACGCTGACAAACACAAGAACATCATCCCAATTTGGGGAATAAAAGTAGATGTAGTTTGAATCCCGCCACCAGCACCTTTTGCGAGCAGTCCGATCAACCATCCAGGGGAATCGATACTTTCTAAAATATTACCGAAACCCTCTACAAAAATTGTCCCGAAGAATTGGTCAAAAAAGTCGATAAACACGCCGCCGACGTTAATCGAAATAGTGAACATTAAGTACATCACCATCAAGAATACGGGAATGCCTAACCAGCGGTTGAGTACAATTTGGTCGATTTTATCGGAAAGATTGGCTTTGACTTCTCTGGAAGATTCGGCGACGCCTTGAGTGAGGGTGCGGATGAAGGTGTAGCGGCTGTCGGCAATGATAATATCTAAGTCGTCATCAAGGGTTTCGTGAACTCGGCGGCGGTGCGGGACGACTATTTTTTCTAACTCTGTATTGGCGAGTTCCGGGGCGACATCATCCTGGTATTCTAGGAGTTTCAGGGCTGTCCAGCGGGCATCTATACTGCGGTTTGGGCTATGCTGTTCGATATGCGGGATTAGTTGGGCGATCGCATCTTCGATCGCAGCCGGATAACCAACATAGGCAGATGGTACGATCGGCTTAACCAGAGCCTTATTCACAGCATCGCGCAACAAAGGCACCCCGTCATTTGACGTAGCACTCATCGGCACTACAGTACAACCGAGGCGTTCTGCCAGTTTGCTAACATTAATTCGGATGTCTCGTTCCTTGGCAACATCCATCATATTTAGCGCGACTATCATCGGCACGCGCATCTCTAAAATTTGCGTTGTGAGATACAAATTTCGTTCTAAGTTGGAAGCATCAACAATATTCACAATCACATCAGCTTCGCCAGATAGCAAATAATCTCGCGCTACCAATTCATCGAGTCCGGTATCTCCGTCTTCGGCATCAATAGAATAAACTCCCGGTAAGTCAACAATCGTAATTACAAAACCGTCGTGAGCATATTTTCCCTCTTTGCGTTCAACTGTTACTCCAGGCCAATTACCTACTCGTTGATTAGCACCAGTCAGGGCATTAAATAAAGTAGTTTTTCCACAGTTGGGGTTGCCCACCAATCCAATAACTTGCTTAGTCATTCTTCTACTTCCTGTACAAATAAGATATTGGCTTCATCTTTGCGTAAACTGAGTTTGAAACCCCGCACTAGGATTTCTACGGGATCTCCTAAGGGTGCGTGGCGGGTAACAGTAAATTCTGTTCCCGGCGTCAATCCCATTGCTAACAATTTACTTTTGTAACCGCGGGCTGTTTTCTCATAGCCAACTACTCGGCCGATGCTGCCAACAGCTAAATCCCCTAGTTGTTTTTTCTCGTTCATCTCTTGTTTTAATGGACTATAAATTGGTACAAATTAGATTAAATGTCAGAAGATAGTAACCCCTTCAGAATGTGTCAAAATCTCTCTTTCCTCTTCCTCTGTGCTCTCTGCGCCCTCTGCGGTAAAAAAAAGAAAATCTTCTTCACAAATCGAATAACATTACTATTTGTTTATGACAATTATGAATTACTGCACATAATTTTTTGTGCCATACCCGCCCCCAAACCAATGCGGTTGTCGCCAATTCCCACAATCACGGAGCCCCCAGAATTGCTGACTATTTGAACTTCCATGCTAGGGACTAATCCCATGCCGATGAGGCGTCGCACAGTGCCTTCTGAACCTTTGAGTTTGACTATCTGCAGCTTGTCGCCAACGCTTGCCATTGCTAGCGGGAATGATTTACCCTGAGCTGAGTCTGGCTGAACTTCTGTGCTATCCTCTGCGGTTTGAGAGACTTCTGGTGTCTCGCCGTAAAAGGTAAAAGCCCCGAACTGTCTGGGGTTTAGCTGTTCGTTTTGTTGGCTGTATTCTTGGGTGTTTTCTTTCATCTGTTATGATTGTCGATCGATATTTAGTAACTTTTTGCTTGGGCTTGCTTGTGGCCAGACTTGAGATTAATTCTCAATACTGGCGACGCACAATGGTATACATCGCTAAATTTCCAGTTTCAGCGAACTCTTTCCCTGTTAATATTTCGGACGCAGCCATCCAACCAGCCCAGAAAGACGATTTTTGGGCGAGTTCGTCGTAGTTTTAATCTCTCTTGCGTTAGATGCCAATGTGCGCTTTAACCCCCACGAAGCAATATCTACTGCTCTTAAGCATAGTAGATTAAAAAGGAATTATTAGCAACTATTCTCAAATATTTTAACATATAGTTAACCAACTCAGCCTTAGCCGAGACACCACGAGACTAAGTATAGATCCTGGTTTCAGAGGTCGATCGCCCTAAATCCTCAAGTAGAAGGCGATCGAGCATATATACTTAAATGTTTGAGGGTTCGGGGCGATCGCGGAGGCATCGCCCCTACCGATTCACACTTTATCAAGAATTATGCCAGCAAGTTTTCTGCCAAAATCGATCGCACAACTCACAGAATCTACCTCAATTGCCTTAGCCCAAAGCATTCAGCAGGAGGCAATTACAACGAGTCTCAGCCAGCAGCCAATTGCCACAACCTACGTGCGCCAAGGCAGCGGAAACACGCCAATTTTGCTCATTCACGGGTTCGACAGTTCCGTATTTGAATTCCGTCGCCTGTTGCCGCTGCTAGCCGAAAAAAATGAAACTTGGGCGGTGGATTTATTGGGTTTTGGCTTTACAGAAAGACTGGCGGGTTTGCCTTTTAGCGCAAAGGCGATCGGAAGTCACCTTTACTACTTTTGGAAAACGCTAATTTCGGAACCAGTAATCTTAATTGGTGCATCGATGGGAGGTGCAGCAGCAATTGATTTCACTCTCAATCATCCCGAACTTGTCAAAAAGTTAATCTTAATAGACAGTGCAGGTTTTGCCGTCACTTCTAATAATGGCAAATTTTTAATTCCACCTTTAGGATATTTGGCTACTTCATTTTTACGAAACCCTAAAATTCGTCAAAAAATCAGCGTCAACGCTTATTTCGATCAAACTTTGGCTTCTGTTGATGCCCAAACTTGCGCTGCTTTGCACTTGGAAGTACCCAATTGGAATCAAGCTTTAATTGCTTTTACCAAAAGCGGCGGTTACGCAGGTTTTGGGGAAAAGTTGTCCGAGATTCAGCAGGAAACACTGATTTTGTGGGGAAAACAAGACCGAATTTTGGGGACGGCGGATGCAGAAAAGTTCAAAAGTGCGATCGCCAATTCTCAACTAATTTGGATACCGGATTGCGGACACGTTCCTCACTTAGAAAAACCCGAGATTACCGCGCAGCATATCTTAGATTTCACAGATCAAGCAGGTTTGTAGTCAGGACTTCAGTCCTGTTCAAACTTTGAGGACTCAAGTCCTCGCTACAAACCTTAAACTTTTGGTAAATACTTTTGTACAATAGTCCATCCTGTGAGCAACACAGTCACAAATCCCCCGCACAAAGCCAAATTAGCCCCGATGTGGACGGGACGCGCCCAAGGATGTTTAGGGCCAATTTGCAAACCACTTCCCACAGAAACCAACACCAAAGCAACAACAGCTAATCCCGCCGGTAAATGAGCCGAGTGACCCAAATTCCCGTAGTATCCCAGCGTACCGACTACACCAATTCCCAGCAGTAAAATTACCAAAGTCGCCATTCCCGTACCAGTCGCCAAATGAAAGGGACGCAGCCATTTTGGTCGCGGCTGTTTCGTACTGCGGGCGGCAAACATCCAGGTTCCAGTAACGGCCAGCAACAGGTAAGCTAACAGAGAAACACCCATTGACCAAGCCGCTATTTTCCACAACCACAAGAAAGAAGGGAGATTCATCCGCTGGATCCCTAATTAGGGATTTCTAAAAAAGCTTTCATGCCGATTTTACCCGGAATTGAAAGCAAAAATGAATATTTTTGGAATCGAGTGCGATCGGGCTGTGCACAGCTTGCATCTGTCTCACCCTGAAGTCAAACGCCAGAACTCATACTCAGCTTTATTGACGTTATAGATTAGTCGCTCCCGTTTTTAGCTGAAGCAGCATTCCTCCCCGCGCTGTAATCTTTGATTCAGCGTCGGGATGAATGCGCGTGAGGTGAGGAGTGCAGGTTTACCGATGCCAAACGCAACGAGCAAGGGGAAATGTGCAACGACGAAACGAACAAATTTCTCACAGATGAATTGTGAAGCCTACAGGCCAACCGCAAGCGCTGTCGGCGTGTGTTAGTTCACGAACCGCCTTCCCATTCTAGGTTCGTGTTTTTGCTGTCCATGAAAGGCATTTTATAATACCCTAATTTTTGTTCTACTATTAATCGGAAAAAAGGCAAACCGTCTATCAGATATCTTTTCCACAACCTTCTCGGTTCGCTTAACAGTCGGTAGGCCCATTCGATGCCGACTTCGCTCATCCATTTGGGGGATCTTGCTTTGCAACCAGCTTCAAAGTCAATGGTTGCACCTACGGCTAAGAAAATTTTGGCGTGTGTCAGTTTGCTCTGGTATTTAATCAGCCACTTCTCTTGCTTCGGGGCTCCCACTCCTATTGCCAAAACTGTAGCTCCTGATTTATTGATCGCGTCAATTATTTTTTCACACTCTTCCTCATTTTTTTCAAAGCCAAAAGAAGGAGAAAGTGCTTCAACCACTATTTCTCTACCAATTTTTTGATTGATTTTTTCCTGGGCTTTCCTGGCAATACCTTCAGCAGCTCCCAGCAAAAATATTTTCATGTTCTCGTTATCCTTGTGATACATATAAAATGCCGGAAACAAGTCTGAACCTGAAATTTTTTCTTTGATAGGAGTACCCAAGAATTTTGAGGCATACATCAATATTTGACTGTCGCAGACTCGATAACTAGATTTATTGTATGCTTCATAGAAATCGCGATCGTACTGCAACTTAATCAAGTGGTCTACATTGGGCGTAAATACGACACCGCCTTCGCTGTCGAGTTTTTCAAACAATTCTGTTATTGACAGGTTATCTATGGATACATTCAATAAATTAACGGTTTTCATTTGTTGTTCCCTTCCACTCTTTCTATTAAATTACAGCTCAAACTATAACCCACACTGCAACCTCGTATTTTCACTTTTTGGGCGCGGGAGGGTGAATATACTTTATTCAGTATATGCCTGTATACCCTACCTGTCTAGTAATAAATTTTAAAGATTGTGTAAAGAATCACCTAGTTTTAGCAAAAAGTGTATCAAGCCATTTTTTTGGTTTACAATTCGCAGCACAATTTTCTGAACAAGACTATCTCGTGCGAATAGTTAAAAAATTGTAAATTAATGTTGAAAAATTGAGAAAGAGATCGCAACTCCCGAAATAAGTTTGAGGCAAAAAAGGTAGGTTTTTTAGTTTGTGTATGCAGCGAATGCCAGATAAATTTAAGCTATGAGTGCGATCGGCTCGCCTTCCTAAAAATCATCCTGATTTTTGGTGAACCAATAACTTTCTTCTGGGCGGCGAACTGGCTTTCTTAGTCTTAAGACTTTCTGGAGCTTTTAAAACCAAACCCGATATTCCGCCAGCAATCACCGCAAAAATCGGGTTAGTCATAGCGTTCAAAATACAGTCGAACACGTACATAGTTAGGGCTACTCCCAAGACCGCAGCGGGCGCTACTTTGGGATGAGACCAGGTTCTGGCGGGATACTTGGACAAGCAAAAGACGACCACAGGAAGTAACAAAGCAGAAAATAAACTCGCTAAACCGACTGCACCATAGACGCCAAATGCAATAATCCACAAGCTGTCTGTGACCGAGATATCTTTACCGTACTGGTTGTACACGCGGTTTCCGCCAGAATCTCCCCAGCCAAAAAGAAATACTTGCCGCGCTTTTTCCCCCAATATCTCTTCCATGTCAAATCTAAACTTCAGAGAGGCGGCTCGTTCTTCGCCAAATACTTGAGTGATAAAGCCAATCACATCATCGCTCGAAAATTGACCCGATGCAGCTAAGTACAGATAAAATACTATATATCCAATGATGAATAACAACGGCAAAGAAGTGTGAAACTGCTTCGCCGAAAATAATACGATCAACCCGAACGCAAATAAACTGTAGGCGCCTGTAGAACGGCACAGGAAAAAAGCAATAGTTAATACAATTACTAGAGTCTTGATGTTGCGGCCTTGAAACTTTTTGAGCGTCCCAGTTTGCCAAAGCCAAACTCCGATTAAGGCGGCACTCATCATCCACACGCCCACCATCAAACCGTGCTGCATAAAGACTACGGGTCTCCACCCCCCCATCCGCCTGGCTTGACCCCAGTCATTAAAGGCACTGACGCCGTAAACCATTTGGTGCAGAATGGGGCCCTTAACCCCTTCAATTAAAGTAAAGGGAATGTAGGCCAACCCACCTGCAAAAATGCCGATCGCCAATTGTCGCAGCCCGTCTAAACTACCAAAATACAAGCGTCCTACAAAATAAGGCAGACCCCAAGTAATGATTTGGCTGAAAGTCGGAGAAATCGGGCTACCACCATTAGAAACTTGTGAAACAATGGGACACAAACACCAAATTACCATTGGCACATCGAGCCAACCCGGTTTAAAAGTGGTGAGGCGCGAAGTATCGAAGAAAATAGTAGCCAGCAAAATCGCGTAGCAAGATGCGGAAATTTTGTCATAGGGCGGCAGTAGGGGGATGGGATAAGAAGCTTGGGGCAAAAACAGCCACGCTACCACAAAACTGATAACTACCGCCCGCTGAGTCGGAAACCTCAAAAACAGGTAAAAAACGATCGGCATCCAGCCGAACAGAGCAATTGGGATTAATGCAACCATAGGTTTTTTTTGGCAGTAAAATTGTATAAAGACAGCTCAATTTGCCAGATACAAATTCTCGCTTAAACGATCGCCCCACCCCGAGCTTTTAAATCCACCTCAATTTTACTGATTGTTCCTTAATTGTGACTGACGTTCCACAGCAGCGTACAGTGCAGCCTCGAACAGAGCCGTTGCATCCTCCCAGGTATAATTTATCACCGTATTTAAAGCTGTCTCGGACATCGCCAGCCATTCGGCATCAGACAACTGACAAATTTGCTCGATCGCCCTTGCCATATCCTCTGGATTTTCTGGGTTCACCAGAATGCCACCCCCCCCAGCCAGCAGTTCCGGTGCCGCACCAGCAGGAGTGCCGATGACTGGAGTGCCGCAAGCCATTGCTTCTAAAATTGGCAAGCCAAAGCCTTCGGAGCGACTGGAAAACAGCCAAGCATCGCATTTGCTGTAGTAATCTTTGAGTTGGTCTTGAGTAGGTGCTTTATTATACTCAGTACCGCGCGGCAGCGGCAAATAGGAAGGAGGATTTTCCCCCGAACCAAAGGCAACCAAACGCAGGTTAGGAATTTTTTTGGCAGCTATAGAGAAAGCTTTCAGGGCAAGATCGCAGCCTTTCCAGGGAGTTGTAGAATAGTACAGCCCGACTGTGGGAACTGACTGCTTGGATCGGGGCTTGGGGCTGTAAAACTGTTTGGTGTTCACAGTCGGAGGGACAAGAGAGACAGACAAATCGCCGTATTCATTCCGAGCTTTGTCGGCCAGCCACTGGGCCACAGCGATTTTGTGCATCGGCAGCCGCCAAGTTGCCTCTACTCGACCTTTTGGTACGTACTCAAAAGCCTCGTAGTGTTGGAGAAAATATACTTTCGCTCCTTTGCGGGGGGAGATTTTGTCCACCCACTCGGCAGTTTCCCACCAAGTAGCCATAATCACATCAGCATCAGGTACATCAAGGTCGGTAACTGGACGATCGGTGTCGAGAATTCGGATTTCTACATCCACCTTGTCAAAGTGAGACAGTTCTTTCTTAGGGGCGGACTCCCAACCTCTACCCTTCAACAACGATCGCACTTGTTGCTTCAAAGTCCGTTGTCGCTGGGGTGTAGAGACGATAAATATTTTGTGGCCTCGCTTTTGGAGAAGTTCTGTGTAGATAGATAGCACCCTCATGCCACCCGTAAGACCAAGGGTAGGAAGGACAAAAGTAATTTTCATAAATATATCAAAAAGATACACGCTGGTCCTTCAAACTTCTCCATTACAGGAAGTTGGGACTTACGAGCCTCTTTTTGACCTCGGTCTAGAGTGCCGGCTGCTGTTGGAGGCGATCGTAACTTGATAGTCGAACGACCTTACTTAGCCGCCCGGGACTTTTCCCACTTACAAATCGAGAGATGCTTGAGGATGAGACAAGTCTAACCCGATAAAGACACGATCCTTAAAACCTCCGTCGCACTCGGGTTAAGATTTTTGCCAGCGGTAACTTGGAACAGCTATTCTCTGGATGCAATCACAATTTGCGTCGAGACTGCTGCGTAGAAAACAGGACGCGGGCAATTTGAGTTTTGGCAGAAGCACCCCATTAAACGATATGGAATTCCTGCTGAGAATCCCGCTTCAACAATGCGCGTCCCGATTTGAGATTGCAGCAGTTAGCATTCAACCGGAACTTTTTCTGGGTTGTCTTTTTGCGGCATATCGTCCGGCACGTAGTAGGGAGAACAGGAAAATATCTTAAAGTCCCGCTGTTTAGATTTGTCTACAGCAACTTTCAATCCCGCTTCAAAATAAGTCGTGGCATCTTCCCAAGTATAATTGACTACCTTGGCATAGGCTGCTTCGGACAGGGCTCGCCACTGGGCATCGGGCAACTGACAGACATACTGTATGGCTTCTGCCATTTCTTCAGGATCTTCGGGTTGGACAAGTATGCCACTACCGCCGCTCAAAATTTCTGGAGCAGCGCCTGCGGGGGTACTGATGACGGGAGTGCGGCACGCCATCGCTTCGATAATTGGCAAGCCGAAACCTTCTGAACGGCTCGCCAGCAGCCACGCATCGCATTTGCTGTAATAGTCTTTGATTTGGTCTTGGTCGGGTTGAATTACATACTCGGCATTGGTCGGTAGAGGCAATTCTGAGGATGGGGCCTGTGTACCGAAGGCAACCAGACGCAGGTTGGGAATTTTTTCGGCAGCTAGGGAAAAAGCTTTGAGGGCGATGTCGGTTCCTTTCCAATAAATTGTAGAGTACATCATGCCAATGGTCGGAACCGATTGTTTGTGGCGGGGACAGGCGTAAAATTGCTTGGTGTCAACACTCGGAGGAGCTAAGGAAACTTGGTCGTCTTTGTATTTAGTCCGAGCTAGATCGACTAACCATTGAGAAATCGTAATTTTGTGCATGGGCAGCATCCAGGTTGCTTCTACTCTACCTTCGGGTATATAGTCAAAAACTTCGTGGTGCTGGATAAAATAAGCTTTTGCTCCTTTGCTGGGAGAGAGTTTTGCTACCCACTCGGCGGTTTCCCACCAGGTGGCAACTACTACGTCAGCGTCAGGTACATCTTTGTCCTCTACCGGGCGGTAGCGATCGGTAATTTCGTGTTTTACACCTAAGTTATCGAAAAATGAGGGTTCGTTTTTGGGTGCGGAAATCAAACCCCGTCCCCGCAGCAGCGACTTGACTTGCTGTCGGAGAATCGGTGGGGCGTGGGGTACAGAGATCACGAACACTTCGTGCCCGCGCTTTCTCAAAAGTTCTGCGAAAATAGATACTACTCGTATTCCACCAGTCAGACACAAAGTAGGAAGAACAAACGTGATTTTCATTTTTAAGTCCCGCTGAAGACTACGACTCAATGCAGGTGCTGCGACCAGCCCTAGTTTTAGAGTCCGTCAGGAAAGAGGGGCGGGTGAGTATTAACTACCGCTTTCCCAGTGTATACATAGAATCAAATCAAGCTACTGTTCGCAACACCCCAGTATCTATCTGCCACAACTTCGCTGTGATGAACGGAGCATAACGATTGATGCCAGCACCAAACAGTTCCTACAGGGATAATTTTCCTCTGGGCCAAAGTTCCTCCTGAAGACAGATACCCGATCGAACAGCAGCTTTTTTCCCGGCAAATACGCCAGCCAGACAACTACATCCTGTCTAAGATAACAGAACTTGCTAGACCTAAGACAAGGATGTACGGGAAACCGAAAAGCACCCAACTTTTACGGTCTAACTAAATGTAGCAGTCGTAACAATATGCAGTAGATGGACGATCGCCCCGGACTAAATTTTATACTGCAACATCAAAGAGAGAAAATCTTACTTTGAGAATGTTGATTTACTGCTCCAACAGATATAAACACCAAACTGCGACTGTAAGTTTTTCTAACTATACCGTGGTTTCGGGACAAAATATCGTATTTTGTTGGAATTCAGAGATCGCGGTTTACTCAAATACTGGCATGGGGGCGGTCCGATCGAAATTGTTACTGGTTTAAAAGTGCAGTTGCCGGCACTGAAATTACCCGCAAAGGCTTGATCTGTCGTTTAAAGGAGAAGCCGGCAGTTATTTTGTCAAGACCGATTCGGGAATTTGCTAGTTTAAGTTTGGGCGATCGATCAAATTCAGTCAGCCAATTGCAGCAGCGATCGTTTTATTTCTATTTCAGCACCATTTGGCAGCCAGTCAAGGATTTTTTTTGCCATTTGGGCTGGCTTTACCCGTATAATATCTTTGAGTTCATCAACCTGTACTGCTAAAGAAAGCAAAACAATTTCTAACTTTGTTATCAATTGAAATTACTTTGCGACAGGTAGCGATCGCAGATTCCACCAGCCGCAAATCTTTAACCATTATTTCCCGCTGTTTATCGCTATCGGCAATCGTTTAAAATTGACACCACAAATCATCATCAACCGCCTTATCATCGCAGCAACATAGTTTCTGCTTTGCCACCGTCGGGCCCTGCCATAGGCGAAATCTTATATTTGTATTTGCTGCTCTAAATACCATAATATAATCTAATCTCTAGTAGCTGTGTATTGTGGTAAAATGACGATCGCAATTGACTTTGGAACTAGCAACACCGTCGCCGCTCGCTGGAATCAAGCCACCCAGCAGCCCGAAACTTTGAAATTACCGGGATTGTCGGCAATCTCGGCTCAAAATCCCCCCCTAATTCCCAGTTTGCTCTACGTTGAGGACGCTGCTAAAAATAAAGTAATACTCGGTCAGCAAGTCCGCGATCGAGGTCTCGATCTGAGTGGAGATTCTAGGTTTTTCCGCAATTTCAAGCGGGGAATTGGCACTTCGGTTCAGGGTTTTGTGCCGGAACTTGACGGGCAAATTGTGGATTTTGAACGAGTAGGTGAGCTGTATTTGAGCCAAATTGTCAGCTCAATTCGCGAACTGCCTTTGCCGGTAGATTCTTTAATTTTTACAGTGCCGGTAGATAGTTTTGAAGCTTACCGCCATTGGTTGGGTAAAGTGTCTCAATCTCTGCAAGTAGAACAGGTGCGGATGTTGGACGAACCTACGGCGGCTGCTTTGGGTTACGGTTTGGCCGATCGCGAAATTCTCTTAGTCATTGATTTCGGCGGCGGAACTCTCGACCTTTCCCTGGTGCGTCTCGACATTTCTGCTGGCAAAAAGCCCCTGGGTTTTCTGCTCAAATGGGGCGAAAAATTATTAGCTGAATCTTCAGCACAAAAAGCAAAAGTTGCTCGGGTTTTGGCGAAAGCCGGACAAAATTTGGGCGGTTCTGATATTGATAATTGGCTGGTTGACTATTTTGTCAAAACGAAAAACCTGGCAAAATCTCCGATAACAACGAGATTGGCAGAACGGTTAAAGATTCAGTTATCTTTGGTAAATCAGGCAGTTGAAGTTTATTTTGATGACGAAAATTTTGAGAGTTACGAATTAGAATTAGATCGATCGCGCTTTGAATCTATCCTCGCAGAACATCAGTTTTTTGACAACCTCGACGAGTGCATGAATCAAGTATTGCAGCAAGCGCGCCGCCAAGGTTTAGAAATTGGCGACATCGATGCAGTTTTGCTCGTTGGCGGTACTGTCCAAATTCCTGCGGTGCAGCGTTGGGTGCAGCAATATTTCGAGCCGGCAAAGATTCGGTGCGACAGACCCTTTGAGGCGATCGCAATCGGTGCTCTGCAACTGAGTCAAGGCATAGAAATCAAAGATTTTCTCTATCACAGTTACGGAATTCGCTACTGGAACCGCCGCGAAAATTGCCACAGTTGGCACAGTTTAATCAAATCCGGTCAGTCCTATCCGATGAGCGAACCTGTAGAATTAGTCTTGGGAGCTTCTCTAGAAAATCAGCCGAGTATAGAATTAATTATTGGCGAATTGGGAGCGGAAACTGGCGGCACGGAGATATATTTTGACGGCGACAGGCTAATTACTCGCCAAATCGCGGGCCAAACCTCGGTACAGCCGCTAAATGACAAAGATGGAGCTCGCAGTATCGCGCAATTGACACCGCCTGGGTATCCGGGGGGCGATCGCATCAAAATTTTCTTTCGCGTGGACGAACAGCGATTTTTACGCATTACCGTGGAAGATTTGCTGACAAATGAAACGTTGTTAGAGGATAAACCAGTGGTGCAGTTAAGTTAGGAATTAAGCAAGCTAAAACAAACCAGAACTGATAAACTCCGACCAATAAACTGGGTTTTTGACCGAATCTATGGCTGTAACGCAGTATTTCGTAAAAAAACCCAGTTTCTGACTACCAGTGCATAAGTTCTAAT
>NZ_JADEWV010000120.1 GCF_015207455.1 Microcoleus sp. LEGE 07076 | reverse complement strand
ATGCAATACATTAGAATAGTCAGTGTCAACCTCGATCGCAAAAGAGAGCGATCGTGCCAACAAAAGACCTTTATCATCAAGTTGTCAAACAGGCTCTAACCCAGGCTGGCTGGACAATTACCCACGATCCGTATCCCTTGGCTTTTGGGCGAAAAGAAATCGATCGATCGATCTTGGTGCAGAACAGCTATTAGCTGCTGAGAACAACGATCGCAAAATAGCCGTTGAAGTTAAAAGTTTTATCAGAGAGTCTCGAATTGCAGATTTAGAGCAAGCGTTGGGTCAATACACTCTTTACTATGACATATTAAAACGGACTGAATCAGAAAGAAAACTGTATCTTGCAATTCCACTAAATGCTTTTACGGAGCTTTTTGAAGGACAAAGATTTGGTCAGATATTGCTAGATAATAACCGCCTAAATCTTGTTGTTTTCAACCCAAAAAGAGAGGAAATAGTACAATGGATAGCTTAAATAATTATCCCCAACTTGTTAAGCAGCTCCTGACTGAATACGCTGAGATTCCCGTTGGTGACAGCGGGATACAAAGCGAAACAATTTTTGATGTAGAAAATGACCGCTATATGTTAATAAATATAGGTTGGTTTAACGAGCAGCGCATCCACCATTGCGTGATTCATATTGATATTATTGACTCTCAGGTGTGGATTCAAGCAAATAATACAGATCGCCTGATTGGTGAGGAGTTAGTTGCAGCGGGAATTCCGGCCAAATCAATTGTTTTGGGACTTCAACCGCCTGATGTTAGACCTTATACTGCTTAGGTCGTGGCTTCTAGTGAGCAGCAGCGAGAATCCTTGAAAGTATGATGGAGTGGAAGGGATTTGCATTGGAGGGCGAGAATTTATGAGTCGATACAGTAAGGTAAAATGAAAATAATCGCTTAAAGGTTACAACTATGACTTCGGTATCGAGCGGACAATCAGCCATCATTCGCACCGAGCGCGGACTCACGATCGCAGGTACGCGGATTACGCTTTATCAACTGATGGACTACATTTGCGCTGGCTATCCACCCAAGCTAATCCGCAATCAGTTTTACATAACCGACGAACAATTCAACGCAGCGATGTCCTATATTGAAACAAATCGTACTGAAGTAGAATCAGAGTATCAAATAGTTTTGCAACAGGCAGAAGAAATCCGGCAGTATTGGGAAGATCGCAATCGCGATCTGCTCGCTCAGATTGCAGGAATGCCGCCAAAGCCCGATCGACAGGCAGCTTGGGCAAAACTTCAGGCAAGAAAAGCCAGACTTGCTGTATCAAGCTGATGATTTTTATAATTGACCATAATATTGAGGGGCAAGCTCTCATGCTTTTTGGCAGCATAACTGCCGGAGGTTGGGTTGATTTACTATCGATTCGCTTCGTGATTTTTGAAGAAGTTCAGTTACCAATTAATAGTAGCGATCGAATTGTTTGGCGATTTGCTCAAGACAACCAGATGATTCTGCTGACAGCAAATCGCAGTATGAAGGGTACAGACTCGTTAGAGCAAGTTATTCGTGAAGAAAGTTCACCAACTTCGCTACCTGTTGTTACTCTCGGAAACATCGAGCGAGTCGCTGAGCGTGACTACCGGGAGCAATGTGTCGATCGCTTGATTGAGATTGTACTTTACATCGAAAACTATATAGGAGTTGGTCGGATTTTCATTCCTTAACACTGTCGGCTTTCAGGGACGATTGAGCGATCGCGCTTTTTCTTATTTTTTAATTGCGATCGCACTTCAAGAACCTTTAAAGTAGGCGATCGGAGGTGCGATCGCCTTCAGCAAATTCCATTAAATTTGAGTAAAATAAGACAGCCATCATCCCCAAAAAACCTAACTCACCATGCAAACTTCAACATTTGACAGTATTTTAGACGAGATCGAAACATTGTCTATAGACGAACAAACTGCTTTACTTGTCATCATGCACCGAAGACTTAGCGATCGCCGTCGCACCGAAATTGCTGCTAACATTGCACAAGGAAAACAAGACTATCAATCTAGAAAGGTGTTTCGAGGTACAGTTAATGAGGCGATCGCGGAGCTAAACCGTTGAAACTTATCACATGATCTCAATCATTTAAACGTGCCTACAAAGCCCTCATTCATCAAGCATCTCACTGCAATGGCACAAAATCATAACCAGTACCAGAACGAGAATTTTCGTCGCGAATAATTTTCACCAGTTGAATAGGCGCATTGCGATCGCCCGTTGGCAAAAATTTCACTACTCCCGAAGCACCTTGAACAGAGAAGTTGGTTGCTGAAAGCGCTTTTTGGACACCACTGCGAGTGGGATTTTGTTGCAAAGCAGCAATCAATGCTTTAGTTGCATCATAAGCCATTGCGGTACGCCAGTTGACATCTGCACCCCAAAGGCGATCGGCATTTTTAGTAAACTCAGCTTGGGGATCTGCCTCTCTGTGCCAAGGAACTGCTAATACCATCCCTTCGACATCCTGTTTACCTATTTCCAAAGTTTTAATCTGGTAGGGGCTGTCTCCACCCAGTAGTGGTAATTGATTCTGATTCACTCTCGCTACCTGTAAAGCTTTATCGAGAGATGCTGCATCTGGTAAAAGGATAATTACTTCTGCTCCCTGACTAATTGCTTGTTTTACATTATCATTTGCCTTGAAAGTAGAACTAGCAAAGTCAAACTGCTCTGTTACTTTCACACCGTTTTGATTTAGAGCATCCGTCAATTCATTTTTCAGCGATTTGCTGTAATTGCTAGCAGAATTAAAAAATACTGCTATTCTTGGCAATCGTAACTGCCCAGTTGTATAATTTGCTATAGATTGACCTGCTAATTTATCACTCGGTACTGTGCGAAAGATATAGTTACCCAACCCAGAAATTTTTACTGAGGTGCTGGTAGGTGAAATCGCCAAGAGTTGATTTTTCTGGTAAACCTCTCCTGCTGCTATTGTTGCATCACTGCTAAAATGACCAACTACGCCCAATACAGATAGATTTTTGGCTAAGGCATCTGCAATTTCTGTCGCTACTTTGGAATCGTTGCCATCATTAGCAATCATTACTTTTAAAGGAATGTTCTGAATGCCGCCAGCTTTATTGACTTCATCCTGTGCCTGTGCAACACCCCGCATAATTTCATTAGCTGTATCTAGGCTTTGTCCGCCTTGCCCAATGGGTGCAGCTACAGCGATGGTATGAGATTTACTGTTCCCAATACGAGCGTTATTGAGGTAAATTAGTGCTTCGGGAGCGTTCCGATTAGCTTTTATGTAGAACTCTAGCTGGGTTACAGCAGTAGCAAAATCACCCTTTGCAAAGGCTGCTATACCAGCTTGTTTTTGGGTATTGGCATTCCCTGGAATTAAAGAGCGTTCTCCCAAACTCAGGCTTTGACTTTGATTTTTTTGGTTTATTGCTGGCTGAACTATTCCAACAGAAGAAGGTGAAACAGCTAATTTTACTTGAGAACCTGCTGTTATCCACCAAAAGCCTATGAATGCTAAAATTGCACTCATGAGAAAAGCTAAAGGAAAAACTACAGGATTAGTAGTCTGCGATATACCTCGCCTCTTAATTTCCTCTCTCAAACCATTAAAAGTAGATATAAATGATAATACGAAGTATGTGATACTAGCTATGATATTTACGGGAAATGCAATCAACCACTGCCAAAATCCGTCTAATCTAAAACCTAAGACAGAAGCTCTCAGACTGTACCACCAATAGTCGAAGAAGTTATTGATTGTCACTCCATCTTGTCTCATCCAGTCTGTAAAATCATTAACATAAGCAACATTTTTTATAAATTTAATAGTTGTATCTGTGAAAATATCTATATAAATACTTTGACTAATTCCAGAAGATAAATTTGAAATCAAGTTTCCATAATCTAAAATTGTATTCAAAAAGCACAAAACAATTACAAATGGACAGATCAATAAATCTACAGCAGCAATTCCAATTACATAACATAAAGGAGCAGATCCCGCTCCCAAACACAAAAATGATGCCAATACAATATGCCAAAACATTTGGAACAGTAAACCGATTATTCCAGGGTGTCCTTCAATCCCTTCAAAAAAAGCTTTAATTGTCAGATTTATGACAATAAAAGGAACTATAGCAATAATAATATCCAGCCACCATATGCCTGTTATTTTAGTTAAATTTAATATGTTTTCCCAAGAAATATTAGTGCTTAGTTCCTGAAAAAATGCAAAGAATGGTCTAACTATAAACAATAAAAACAAACGCGCTAACAGCATTATTAGAACAGAACCAATAACGCCTAATACAGGGAGAATTACAGGTTCCCAACTTTTTGATGTTGCTGACATTTTTAACCTCTAAACAACTTAATTGTGCAATCTTGTTTGCTTTTGCCGTTATCTACTTAGTGCAATAATCAATAGTTGCTTTGAGATAAGGCACTAATCCTCCAAACCAAGTACCCCAAGCCTGTTTTCCTTCACTGCTATTAATGAAAGAATTCACAGTATTTTGCCACTGAGAATCGTTGGCGGGAAGTATCATCCCATATACGTCACAGGAAAGAGGTTGACTGGGCAATAAAGCAAAATTATCTACAGATAATCCTTGTCTGACTGCTTCTCCTACCAAAAGAACCGTATCGCCCGCGAAAGCAGTAATTTTACCGTTCGACACTGCTGTTATGCCTAAATATCTTTCGGGAAACTGTACTATTTCAGCACGAGGATATACTCTGGCAACTGCGGCTAAATTAGCAGAACCTTGAAGGACGCCAATACTTGTATTTGACAAGTTGACGTTTCTATTTTGATTTTTGACGAGCAACTGTGTGCCTGTAATAAAAAATGCTTCAGAATACTTAATATTTTCGACTTGTTCTTTAGCACCGCTGATTGTGTTAGGCCCACACTCTATATGCACACTTCCGTTTCTCACGATCGCCTCGCGATTTTGAATAGTAGAACGCACGGCTGCTACAGTAATATTTCTGTTCAGCCGTCGGCTGAGGCTGTTTGCTAGTGCATCTGCAAAAGTAGTACAATAGCCTTTCCAGCCTTGTCCGTCTTCATAGCCAAAAAACACAGCATCTTTTCTAATCCCAACTTTTAAAACTCCTGTTTGCTGAATTTCTTGCAAGACAGTCTGCGCCCAGCTTGCCGAAGGAAACAGCACTGTACATATAATGCTAGATGTTAAAAATATCAGTTTTAATCGCTTATTCATTATTCTGTATTAATACCTGTGGATCACTGCTCGCTAGCTATTAGTAAAATACTTTACCAACACGATCTCATCTTTGTCAGTGATAAAAAGTGATAAAAAGTAAGAAAAAGTAAGAACTTTCCCCAAATTCCCCAAAAATCTCTTCTCAGATAGATGCCCCTAGGGTTAAACTCTTCTAACCACCTCACACAACCCAACTTCCTTGGCCTACGACAACACCTGCAAATATCTAGCCGAAAAATTCCCCGCCGCCTTCGTCCACTGGCTACTACCAATAGACGAGCCCACCACTGTTCAGGTACTCAAAACCGAACTAATTCAAGAACCCATTCGAGCCGATTCTCTCGTTTTCCTGCAAACGGATAACCAAATCCTCCATCTCGAATTTGAAACCAGACCCTACTCCGACCCGCCGATCGCCTTCAGAATGCTAGACTACTATGTCAGGCTCAAACGGCAATACTCCTGTTCCATCAATCAAGTAGTGATTTTTTTGCAGCAAACAGCCTCAGAACAAGTTTTTGTATCCGAGTACACAGACGCGAACACCCGACACGGATATCGAGTTATCCGCCTGTGGGAACAAGACCCCGCTTTACTGCTGTCCGTCCCCGGCTTACTCCCACTCGCGACACTATCCCAAACCAACTCCCCGCGAACTTTATTAGAGCAAATCGCTACTCAGATTGCTACAATACAAGAACCTACCCAACAAGCGGATTTACTCGCTTGTACCCAAGTGCTCGCAGGTTTGAGATTTGAAAAAGACTTAATCAGACAACTATTTAGGAAGGAAACTATGCGCGGTTCTGTGATTTACCAAGAAATTCGCGAAGATGGCCTCCTTGAAGGAAGACAACTAGGCCTCCTTGAAGGAAGGAAAGACGAGGCGCTGTCGTTCCTCACTCGCCAGTTGACTCGACGCATCGGTCCGATCGCACCTGAAACCCGCGAGCAAATTCAGACTTTATCCGTAGAAGAATTAGAGGATTTAGGAGAGGCGCTGCTGGATTTTTCATCAGCCTCAGATTTAACCAATTGGTTGAACGAACATCGGCCTTAATTGCTAAGATATAGCCGCCTATTGTCAAAACTTCACCAGATATATACTTTAAGGAAACTTAAGCCATGACCGTTGATGAAGCAATCGCGATCGCAGAAACAGTCCTTGATGGCGAAGGCTTAAACGACGTGCAAGAGCTTATCTTCAGACAATGCTGGGAAGGCAGACATTCCTATGAAGAAATTTCTCAACTCTCTCAATATAATGATGAATACATCAAAGCGCTGGCGGCTAAACTCTGGAAACAACTCTCAGAGGCTTTTGATGAAAAGGTAAAAAAAAATAATTTACGCTCTGTTTTTAAGCGATACTTGCGGCGACATCAAGTGACTTTACATCGAACTCAAGTTATCGGAGTTAACCTCAGCGGTGCTAACTTAACCGGAGCAAGATTATCATTCGCAAACTTAAGTGAATCTGATTCGTCAGCAGATTTACACGGTGCAATTTTAGCTGATTATAATGCAGTATCTGATGAAATTATCAAGGCTGAAAACGTGCATAACCAGGGATTTCTGTCAAGCACAAAAGAACGGATTTATCACTGGAACGATTTGCGCTTTCGCTGCGAAGAAGAAGTAAAAATCGCCGAAGCGCTCGATCGCACAAACACCCTCTTTTTCCCCAACTCCAAAGCCCGCCTCACCACACCCTCCGGCCGACAAAACCAAGAACCCGATTTTCTCATTTTCCACCAAGGCAAATGGGGAATTCTGGAAATATCGCATCCCGACACAGAAAAAGATGAAACGCGCGATCGGCTGTTTGCATCTGGTGGTATCAGCATCATCCACTATTTCGACGCTAACAGATGCCACGAAGAACCCGATCGCGTTGTCCAAGAATTTTTAGATTTATTGAGTCAATAATAGGGCGATCGACAAATAAGGCGGTTGAAAAATGAGAACCATCGCCCGAGAGAGGCGATCGATTAAACTCCCAACCTATTGCATTTTTAGCCAACCATAAACCTGCTCGACCGTTAATCGCAGCGGGATACCTTCTAATACGGGCAATACTTCATTTCCCAAATACAAACGGGGTTGCTGTTCGGGCACAAAAACTAAAATACTGCGATCGTCGGGGTCGAGAAACCAGCCCAACCGACTGCCAAAATTCAAGCAATACAGAATATTTCCAATAACTTTATTCGGCTTTTGTTCGGGTGAAAGAACTTCAACGATCCAATCGGGTGGTAAATTAAACCGATCGGGAACTTCCCTCGTTCCCAGGCTCTGCCTGGTAACGCAGATCCAGAGGCTCCGCCTCGCCCCAACCCACCAACAAACCCTCCATTCCTCGTTCCCAGGCTCTGCCTGGTAACGCAGATCCAGAGGCTCCGCCTCGCCCCAACCCACCAACAAACCCTCGATCGCCCCAATGGGAAGAAGCCGATACAAAGTAATATATTCCGACAACCAACCGCACTTTGTCACCTCTACAATTATCAACTGGATTCCTGTATTCTGTCAAGCAGAAATAGCACAAATAGTCTTAGATTCCTTAAGTTTTCTGCAACGGGAGAAGCGTTTAGCTTTACACGGTTACGTGCTGATGGAAAATCACTTGCACTTAATCGTAACTTCTTCTGAATTGTCAACGCAAATGAGAAATTTTAAATCATTTACAGCTCGCTCCATAATTGACTTGCTTGAAAAAAATCAAGTTACCAACATCCTGGATCAACTCGCATTCTATAAAAAGCTACACAAAAAAGACCAAAAATATCAGCTATGGCAAGAAGGGTTCCACCCGCAAGCTATTTTGGATGAGGCAATGCTGTTGCAAAAATTGGAGTATATCCACAATAATCCTGTTAGGCGCGGCTATGTTGACGATCCGGCTTGTTGGAGATATTCTAGTTATCGAAATTATATGGGTGAGGATGGATTGTTGCCAGTTGATTTGATTGATTTTTGAGTCGGATGATTTGTTTGGAGGAGCGAGGCAGAGCCTGGTAACGAGGGGAAAAAGAATGGAAAAGAGCGAGGCAGAGCCTCGGGATCTGCGTTACCAGGCAGAGCCTGTTAACGAGGAAAGCCTGGTAACGAGGGGAAAAAGAATGGAAAAGAGCGAGGCAGAGCCTCGGGATCTGCGTTACCAGGCAGAGCCTGTTAACGAGGAGAACGAGGAGAACGAGGAGAGCAATACCAAATCTAGCATCTAAGCATCTAATTTTCTAGCTTACTTGGGAACGAGGAAATAGTCTCGCTAAATGTCCTGACTGTCATTTCCCTGCCTAAATCCTGAGCTAGTAAATCGATACCATTAATAACTTTATTTGGCTCTGCGATACTCAAAACATCATAGCATTTTTCCCGATAATCGCGACGATATTGGAAATATTGAATCGCTCGATCGAGCGGTTCCATAACTTGATAAGCTGCTTCCGCTTTGTCGATCGCCCTTTGGGGAATCGGAGTCGCTAACCTTTGCACAGCTAAGTCGATTAAATCTCTAGAATTTACCCGATCGCTCAACTGTCGATCGGCATTTGCCAACAACTTTTCTGCTATACTATCAATTTGATTCAAACAAGGAACAGGCGACAAATTTGGATAATTGGGTTCGCCCAACTCAATTCGCCCTTCACAAACCATCTCGAATTTAATCGTAGTACCGTCAACAATAACTGGAAATTTTATCCCATAAGCTGTTGCGACATTTAAATTTTATTCGTTTTTGACAGACAGTTTAAATGTAGAACACCTTACCAGCCAAGACTGATAATCTTGGCTGATTTGTTGAATAAAACCTAGTTCCTCAGAGCTAGGTTTTCCCAATACTCACCAATAATTCCAGCCAGAATCCTAGGGGGATAGCATTTCCTTGAAAGTCATTTGTTAAAAATCAACAATTTGCCAGCAGATAGCTTAAAAAAATGGGAGTTTTGCTGGAACTTTAAATGCGGTTGCTAGTTTTTTATTGTTCATCTGCTTTCGGAATAAGCGAGGCATAACCTCTCGATTTGCGTTACCAGACAGAGCCTGGTAACGAGGGATTTTATTGGTTTCTGGAGCAGCCGAATTCTATTGGGCGGGTTCTATTCCGTAGGTTCCTAACTTCCCGATAAAATCTCTTCAAGTGCTAATTTCAATGTCGGATATTGATATTGAAAACCGCTAGCTAAAGTTTGTTTAGGCAACACTTTCTGCCCTTCCAGAACAACTTTTGCCCCGTCTCCCAACAGCAATTCTAAAGCAAAACTTGGCACCGGCAGCCAAGAAGGCCGACTTAAAACTTCTCCTAAAGTTTGGCACAATTCATTCATCCGCACTGGATTTGGCGCTGTCGCATTCAAAACGCCTTCAACTTGCGGATTTTGCAAAGCGTACAAAATTAAATCAACCACATCGTCGCGGTGAATCCAAGAAAACCACTGTTTTCCAGTGCCGATCGGTCCGCCTGCAAATAGTTTAAAAGGTGGCAGCATTTTAGCTAGCGCGCCTCCCATTCCCAAGACTATCCCCAGTCGCAAAATTGCTAGTCTTGTACCGGCATTTTTGGCAGGTTGGGCTGCTGCTTCCCAGTCTTTGCAAACGGCGGCTAAAAAATCGTTTCCGGCCGGGCTGTTTTCGTCAAACTCAGCAGTTTCGCTGGTGCCGTAATAGCCGATCGCCGATGCGCTAACAAACACCGATGGTTTAGGATTAGCATTGACGATCGCCTCTACCAATTTTTCCGTGGTCTGTTTGCGGCTGTCCCGAATTGCTTGCTGGCGCGCTTCCGTCCACTTTTCCTCCGCAATGGGAACCCCTGCTAAATTGACAACAGCGTCGCAGCCCGCGATCGAGTTTTGCCAATCACCAGACTCCGCAGGAGTGTAGGCGACAACTTCCAAATTCGGATAAGCTGAAGCCGGAAAAACTCGCAGGGCCTTCTGCGCGTCCCTGCTCAAAACTACTGCTTGATGTCCGGCGGATTGCAGTTTCTCCACCAGCCGGCTACCCACAAATCCCGTTGCTCCCGCGATCGCTACTTTCATCTTTCTTCCCGCACTTGATATCAACAGCAGTTTACACGATCGTCCAAACTTGTTTTAAATTATACAAAAACCAACAGCATCGAGTTCCTCGTCACAGCCCAAGTGGATTTTCATTAAACTGATAAAGGACGCGAGGATCAAAAATAATGCCTGCAAAAAAACCAAAGCTTCTAATTGCTGCCGCCGCCGTCGCAGCAGGTAGCGCCGCGGTCTACTTTTACTTCCGGGGTTTGAGCCAACAAATATCCAACCCTCAAGAAAGCGCTAAAGTTGTACCCGACGAAGCAACGATGGCCGCCTTCATCTCCCCCAATCCCCAAGCGCTGGCTCAGTTGCAGCAACTTGGCACTCCGGGCGCTCAAAAGTTGGTCGGTCAGGGTTTGAAGGCCTTTCAAGAACAAAGCTTGGCAGGCACTCAAATTGACTTTGACAGGGACTTGAAGCCCTGGTTGGGGGGGGTGATGGTGGCTTTGCTGCCGCCTGATGCTGCGCCGAAAACCGACCCTCCTAAACTACTGGTTGTAGTCAGTGTCAAAAATAAAATTAGCGCTTGGAATTTTGCCAATAAATTAAAATCTCAGCAAGGTGCAACAAGTCAAGAAACTGAGTATAAAGGAGTTAAAATTTCGGAAATTGCTGAGCCAACTGGCAAGCGCTACAGTGTGGCTTTGCTGAACGACCAATTAGTCATGGCTCCTTTGAGAAAGCCTGTGGAATTGGCGATCGACACTTTTAAAGGAGAACCCTCCCTCGCCACCCAGCAGAGTACAACTAAGTTTTTTTCTGAGAGTGCTGGGGTAAAGAATCCGATCGCAACTATTTATATTGCTAACTATCCTGCGGCCCTGCAGCAATTGAAAGCTAATTTTCCCGATGATTTGCAGTCGCTTTTGACAGTGATGCAGCAGTTCAAACAAGTCAAGTCAATGGTTGCGGGAATTGGCGCGGACAGTTCGGGATTGAGGGTAAAAACCATCGCTCAGCTATACCCGAAATTACTGCCGCAAAATTCGCAAGCCCCGTCGAAATTGTTGTCGAGATTTCCCGGCGAAACTATTGCTTTAGTCGGCGGTAAGGGACTGGATAAAATTTGGTTGCAGGCGACAGCAGAGGCAAAAAATAGCCCGGAAGTCGATCGGGGAATTCAGCAGGTTCGTGATAGTTTTAAGCGGTTGGATTTGGATGCAGATCGCGATGTTTTTGGGTGGATGAATGGGGAATTTGCGCTCGGGGCGATCGGTTCGGATCGAGGTATTTTGTCTCAGTTGGGGATGGGGGCGGCGATGCTTTTTGAAACGAGCGATCGCCCCGCAGCGGAAGCCACCCTCAAAAAACTCGATGCGATCGCCAAAAGCAACCCCACAGTCAGTGTCGCCACCAGACAAGTGCAGGGAAAACAAGTCACAGAGTGGCAAATACCCCAACAAGGCACTTTATTCGGGCACGGTTGGCTGAATGAAAATTCTGTGTTTGTAGCTTTCGGCGGCCCTTTAATCGATGTCATCACAACAGCGCCACCGCAACCCCTAAGCAGCAGTCCGAGTTTTCAGGCGATCGCCACTTCTTTACCTCCGGCCAACCAAGGTTACTTTTACATAGATATGGAAAAAACCATGTCTTGGGCCAACCGTTATTTGCTCGCAGTACAGCCAAATTTAGTTTCGCCGCCCGTCGCTGAATTGCTCAATTCTCTGCGAGGAGTCAGCGTAGCCACAGCTTCGACAGAACCCACAACTGCTCAGCTTGAAATGCTGTTTGCCTTAAAATATAACAATTAGGCGATCGGGAATCGGGAATTGGTAATTGGTAATTGGTAATTGGGAATTGGTAATTGGTAATTTTTCTATCCATTAAATCCGTTACAGAATCCGTTGCCCAACTTATTTCGATCCGTTACATCCCGTACACAGCTTCTTCCCTCTTCCTTCTTCCTGATGACGTTGGATCCAAAGCTCGGAGGCGACAGCAAAACATGACGGCAGGACGGCAGGACGGCAGGACGGCAGGAGGGCGGGCACTCACAGGCACCGCCCCTACTGACTAATAACCAATAACCAATAACCAACAACTAATAACCAATAACCAATAACCAATAACCAATAACCAATAACCAATAACCAATAACCAATAACCAATAACTAATAACTTCTCAAAAAAAAGTTGCTGCCTCTCCAGGGAGGGCAGCTACTCAAATAAAGCATTTTAATGTCTCTCAAAACTTCTAGATTAACCTTCAGACATTCCCGACTTATTCGGCAATTGCAAGTCATCGGGATCTACATAGTGACAAACTGCTTTGTCCAGGCAAATCAAGGCCCAGCCGGATTTATCAATGCTCATCAACTTGTAAGAAGCTGGCTGAATAAAGAAACCTTTGTGGTTGCGGGTAGCTGGTTTGATGTTAACGTGGCTGTCGTTGCTCATGTCCTTACAACTCCTAGTATTTATGGTAGTCAAGTTTGAAAACCGCTGAGCGGGTTTGTCGATCGTCTAAGTCTTCAAATACTAGCACTGACTTTCTGAGTTTTCCATAAAGTTATTTATTGATTTATTACGAAATCGTAATAACTTCCCAACCTTATTTCCTTGATCCCCGCTCAAAACTCGGCTTTTATCGGCAGTTACGGCTCAAAAAGCCACTGCTTGACACGGGCGAGACTCTTCCAGTCCGGTTTCCTGCTCAATCCTTCTTCAAAATTTTTTTTAACTTCGTCCAGCAACTCTTCCGAAGCCATCAGGAGTTGCTGAGCGACTTCTACGTGGGGGCGCACACCTTTTTCTTTGAGGTCGAGGATCGCGACTGCTAGGTTGATTCGAGCTTGGGGGTCGTGAGGGTTCAATTTTACGGCGGTTTTGGCTGCCTTTTGAGCTGGTGCGGGTTTATTTTCCAACAGGTAGAGCCACGCGAGACTAGCCCAGGCATTGCCATTTTTGGGAGCTTTTTCGCACACTTCTTTGAACACGGGGATCAGATGAGCAGGGGCTTCGCCAGCTTGGTAGCGATCGAAACCTTCTTTAAATAATTCTTCTGGCGTCATGCGATTTGAGATTGAGGATTTGAGATTTGGAATGTTGGATGGAACAGGGCCCGGCGCAATTAATAAATTTCTGCGCCTAGCCCTATTTTAAGTTCATGTAGAAAAAGAACTGCCGCAGCCGCAAGTCTGAGTAGCGTTGGGGTTGGTAAACTTAAAGCCGCCCCCGATCATGGCATCGCTGAAGTCGAGTACCAAGCCGTAGAGATAAAGAATGCTTTTGCGATCGCACACTACCTGAAAACCGTCGTAGTCGAACACCTCATCGTCAGCTTTCACAGTGCTCGGGTCTGCGAAATCCATAACGTAAGACATACCAGAACAGCCGCCCTGGCGCACGCCTACCCGCAAGCAGAGGTCTGTACCTTGTTTTTCTCGAAGAGCTAAAACTTGACGGACAGCAGAGTCCGTCATTTGAATGCCCCGCTTTTGTGAAATGGCTTGAGTCATAATTTGTCGAACTCCTGAGACTGTGCAACGCTAAGAGTTTAATCTTATCCGTCCATTGTACAAGGAATCTGTCAGTTAGCTGTTGGCTGTTGGCTGTTGGCTGTTGGCTGTTGGCTGTTGGCTGTTGGCTGTTGGCTGTTGGCTGTTGGCTGTTGGCTGTTGGCTGTTGGCTGTTGGCTGTTGGCTGTTGGCTGTTGGCTAATAACAACTAACAACTAACAACTAACAACTAACAACTAACAACTAACAACTAACAAATAACAAATAACAAATAACAGATAACAAATAACAAATAACAAATAACAAATAACAAATAACAACTGCCAACTGCCAACAGCTTGATGTCCTCTCCCCCCATAGGGTTTATGATTGAGAAGCAGTGGTTGACCGACTATCGGCACCGCAACAATGCTTCACCCAACGGGCTTACTCTATGGCAGCGCTGAATCGCTCTACTCTTCGTCGGCTACAAAACTTACCTCAAATTCCCAGCGTGTGGGAGGGCGACCGCCGACCCTTATCTAATGCTGACTCGCACATCATGCTAGAGGACGATGACGTTCCAGAAGCCGGGAGCGAGTGCATTCTCTGGGTGGACGGCTCTGAAGGCGTCGTGAGGGCTATGGACGTGGTAGGGTCCGATGCCGGCCCAGAGGCGATCGTCCGGGCTCTGCTGCGGGCAATGGAACATCCCCAAACTCCGGCTCCCGCAGTCCGCCCCCAAAAAATAGTAGTCAAAAACCGAGAAATTCAATTTTACCTGCGGGGCGTCCTTCAAGATTTAGACATTTCCATTGACTACGTACCGGAATTGCCCCTAATTGACGAAATATTTCGGGGCATGGAAGAGGTGGCCATCAACAGACCTCCTGAGTTACCCCCTCAGTACGCCGAAGTTCTTATGGAAAAAGCAGCTCAAATTTGGCACGATGCTCCGTGGCGGACTTTGAGGGAACACCAAATTATATCTATTGAAATCAATCAGTGGGATGTTGCCAGCCTCTACGTGTCTGTATTGGGACAAGGCAGAATGGATTACGGAGTTTTGCTATACCGTTCTCTAGAATCCTTGAAGCGGTTTCGAGAGCGAGTCGTCAACGATGAATCTTTTGAAGATTTAGAACAGGCTTTTTTAGGGCAGGACTGTTTGTTTCTCACCTTTGAAAGTGCCGGAGATTTTGATGAGGACGATGAGGATGACGAAATTGATTTAGCCGATTTGCCTCCATCGGAAATTGAACCAAATTTTGGTAATCTCCATCCTTTAGAAGGATTGCGATCGATTCTTTACGAAGAAGAAGCTCTCACGATGTTAGTTGCTCTCGAAGCCTTTCACCGCTTTTTCCGCAACAGCCGCCGGAAATTGGGAGCAGATACATTTCCAACTCTCAGCAGTCGCTACCGCATCCCTGTTCCGCAGTCTGATGGAGCAATTCAGCAGGTATCCGTTAAAGTTTCGACGATGCCTGATGTGTCCGTCGAATTGTTAGATATGCTCGACGGTGACGGTGATGACGATGATGATGATGATGAATTTGAAATGCCACTGTTGCGAGACGATTTAGTCCCGCCAAATTCATTTTTGAGTCTCGGCGCAGTGCCTTGGTCAACGGTAGAGTTTCTGCGCGTAAGTGTCCAGTTTCACCAAAGTGCAGAAATTGATCATATTAATACCGCCGGAGACGGTTTGCCTGTGGTGATGATCCAGACTTCCCACCCGAAGGCGAAAACTATGATTCAGGATTTGAAAGAAGCTGGAGGGGTGAAGGCACTTTGCTTTAATCCGGGCGAAGATCCTTTTCAAGACGAGCAGTACGATTTGGGTATTTTGCAAGCTAAAAATGGAGAGCTCTATTTGTTTGGCGAATTTAATGAAAACGATCCGGTGCATCAGGAAGCTCGTCAAAAGTGGGAGCACCGCTGTCAATTAACGAACGGTTGGTGCGGTTTGGTGATTGCTAAAGGGTTGATGGGTGCTTCTCGCGGTCAGCCTCAGTTTAAGGATATGATCGCTTTGTTTGAGGTGCGCTGGGTGTCTGCTAAAGATTTGGGAATTGGGCCGCTTGAGTTGATGCCGATGTTTTGATGTCAGTTGTTAGTTGTTAGTTATTAGTTATTAGTTATTAGTTACTCGTGTGCTGCTGCTAATAACCAATAACTAACAACCAATGATATTAGTCACCAGTCAACAGTTAGCAGTCATTTTTTTTATTTGAATTGGCAAGGAGAATGATCGTGTCAAATTCTACTCAAAAGCGAGAAGTGTTAGTTGCCCTTGATGCTGAATTCGCGGATAAAATAGATTAGTTGACTGATGATTGGACGGAGGCGATCGAACAAGCTCTCCGTCTCTGGTACGCTAAGCAAATCGAAGATAAGTTGCGGAAGTTTTATCAAAACCGCAGCCAAGAAGATATGGAGGATGAAAAAGAGTGGTTTAATTTGGTAGAGGAACAGGTAGAAGAAACATGGAGCAGCGATGGACTCTAACTCAACAGCGAAAACTTATCCCCGCCAAGGTGAGATTTACCTTTCTTTGTTCTTTGCGTCAGTTAGGAGATACCAAAAAAAGACCTGTAGTTGTGGTTTCTGCCGATATCCGCAACGAGTTTACCGATTCTGTCATTGTTGTTTTTTTCACAAGTAACCTTGCAGGAGTAGAAAATCCTACTCGCGTCTTGATTCCTGCGGGTGAGGGAGGATTGCAAGCTGATTCTCTAGCTGTATGCGAAAACGTTTCTGCTTTGCGACAGACATTCCTAGAACAAGGCCCTTACGGTGAAATTAGTGCTGTGTGTTTGGCAAGAATATAGAGGGCTGTACAAGTGTCGATCGGCATTTACGAACTTTAATAATATTTCTGATATTCTAAAATTTGTTACAATCTGTAAACATACTGATAAGGAATTGTAAAATGCGGGTTGCGATCGCAGGTGCGGGACTGGCTGGAATGACCACAGCAGTCGATTTAGTGGATGCCGGCCACGAAGTAGAAATTTTTGAGTCCCGCCCCTTTGTAGGCGGTAAAGTCGGCAGTTGGGTAGATCCAGACGGCAATCACGTTGAAATGGGTTTGCACGTCTTCTTCGGCTGCTATTATAACTTATTTGCCCTGATGAAAAAAGTCGGGGCCTTTGACGATTTGCTCGTCAAAGAACACGTCCACACTTTTATCAATCGAGGCGGCGAAACAGGTAGTTTAGATTTTCGCTTTCCGGTGGGTGCTCCTTTGCACGGATTGAAGGCATTTTTCACTACATCGCAGCTATCCGTACAGGACAAAATCCAAAATTCGATCGCCCTGGGAACTAGCCCCATCGTCAGAGGTTTGATCGACTTTGACGGAGCGATGAAAACTATCCGCGATTTGGATAAAATTAGCTTTGCTGACTGGTTTCGCAGCCACGGCGGCAACCAAAACTCGCTCAAAAGAATGTGGAATCCGATCGCCTACGCACTAGGTTTTATCGACACTGAAAATATTTCTGCCCGGTGTATGTTGACAATATTTCAATTATTTGCTACCAAAACCGAAGCATCAAGGATGCGAATGCTGGCCGGTTCTCCCAGCGAATATTTGCACAAGCCAATCGTGGAATATTTGGAAAAGAAAGGCACGAAAATTCACACGCGGCGCCGAGTGCGAGAAATTCAGTTTCAAGAAGGTGCAGAAACTCGCGTCACCGGCTTAGCAGTAGCCAGCGGCGAAACGGAAGAAATTATTACCGCCGATGCTTATGTTTTTGCCTTAGATGTGCCGGGAATTCAAAAAATACTGCCCCCAGCTTGGCGGAAATGGTCGGAATTTGACAATATTTACCAATTGGATGCTGTACCAGTTGCTACAGTGCAATTGCGGTTCGACGGTTGGGTAACGGAATTGGAAGATGAAGCGCAGCGCAAACAGTTGAGCCACGCTGTCGGAATTGATAATTTGCTATATTCAGCAGATGCAGATTTTTCTTGTTTTGCAGATTTGGCACTGACAAGTCCCAAGGATTATTATAAGGAAGGACAAGGTTCTCTGTTGCAGTTGGTGCTGACACCGGGCGATCCGTTTATCAAACAAAGCAATGAGGCGATCGCCCAACACGTACTCAAGCAAGTTCAAGATTTATTTCCATCAGCGCGGGAATTAAATATGACTTGGTACAGTGTAGTTAAGTTGGCTCAATCTCTGTATCGCGAAGCACCGGGAATGGATGTTTATCGCCCCGCTCAAAAAACTCCTGTTGCTAACTTCTTTTTAGCAGGAAGTTACACTCAGCAAGACTACATTGATAGCATGGAAGGTGCAACACTTTCCGGTCATCAAGCGGCCAAGGCAATTATGGAAGCTTACAGTCAGCAGTCAGCAGTCAGCAGTCAGCAGTCAGCAGTCATTAGTTATTAGTTGGTTGTTGGTTCCTATTTGTTGGTAATAATAACCCATAATATCGTTTCTGGTTGCATTGGAATTATATATTTCGATCTACGAGAGTGCGAGCGTCCTAGCTCCCTATTTAGGTAGCCAGCTAGGACGCTCGCACTCTGATAATTCCGATGCTACCGGATTTGATATAACCAATTCCCAATTCCCAATTCCCCATTCCCAATCTAAAATCTAAAATCTAAAATCCCATGACTGATTGGTTAGAACACAGCGTACAAGTAGAAGTAGCAATTCCCATCGAATTAGCGTGGGAACTTTGGTCGGATTTAGAGCAAATGCCGCGCTGGATGAAGTGGATCGAATCAGTTCGAGTTCTCGAAGAAAATCCAGAACTGTCTCGCTGGAAACTGGCAACTGGCGGGTTAGAATTTAGCTGGCTTTCTCGGATTCTCAAATTAGTGCCAAATCAGATAATTCAGTGGGAATCGGTAGACGGTTTGCCAAATCGAGGTGCGGTGCGGTTTTACGATCGCAAAAACAGCAGCATTGTCAAACTAACGGTGGCTTATGGAGTTCCCGGGTGGCTGGCAAAATTGATGGACAATTCATTTCTAGCGCGAGTCGTTGAATCGACTCTTATGGCTGACTTGGAGAGGTTTAAAGAGTATGCTATGAATGTTAAAGCTAGATATTAAAGGCTGCGGACTGAAGTCCTCACTACGAACCAGTTTGTAGTGAGGACTTCAGTCCTTTGGTTTTTAATTGTAACGCAAAGGTCGAGATCCCTTTTGCTTCAGTATCATAGAAATATGCTGCTGATTCCTAGCAAACTATGAGTTATTGCCTAAACCCCGCCTGTCAAAACCCGCAAAATGCCGATCGTACCCAATATTGCCTGAATTGCGGTTCCAAACTGTTACTCAGAGAACGTTACCGCGCCATCAAACCCCTCGGTAGAGGCGGTTTCGGCCGCACTTTTTTAGCAGTAGACGAAGACAAACCCTCGAAACCGCGCTGTGCAATCAAGCAGTTTTTCCCGCTATCCCAAGGAACGAGCAGCGCCGAAAAAGCAGCAGAATTATTCAACCGAGAAGCGGTGCGGCTGGACGAATTGGGGAAACACCCACAAATTCCCGAGTTGCTGGCGCACTTTCAGCAGGAACGCTATCAGTATTTGGTGCAGGAATTTATAGAAGGTGAGAATTTACAGCAAGAATTAGCGCGGACTGGGCCGTTCAGCGAAAGTAAAATTCTCAGTTTGCTGAAGGATTTATTGCCAGTATTGCAGTTCGTGCACGATCGCAATGTAATTCACCGAGACATCAAACCACCAAATATTATCCGCCGTCGCATTGCTCAAACTCCGATTATTTATACTTACCCAAACTTAACTGGGGAATTAGTTTTAGTTGATTTTGGTGCTGCAAAACTTGTGGAGGGTTTGAGAGAAACAGGTACAGTCATCGGTTCGCCAGAATTCGTCGCGCCGGAACAAATTCGAGGCCAAGCGGTTTATGCCAGCGATTTGTACAGTTTGGGAGTAACTTGCATTTATTTGCTGACTCAAATATCTCCTTTTGATTTGTTCGATATCAATCAGGATGCTTGGGTTTGGCGAGATTTTTTGAAGGTTCAAATCGATCCGAAATTAAGCCGTATCCTCGACAAAACGATCGAACCGAGTCTGAGTCGTCGCTACAAATCTGTAGCTGAGGTATTGAAAGATTTGCAGCCGCAGCAGTCGGGGGCACGCACGGGGGCACCGCATCAGGGGG
>NZ_JADEWV010000429.1 GCF_015207455.1 Microcoleus sp. LEGE 07076 | reverse complement strand
GTGACGCCATTCTGTTTGTCGGAGCGGGCCTTTCTTTCTTAGCTCGTAATATAAATGGCGTCAGTGTCCCCGAAACGCGAACGTTAAAAGACCTTCTTCTGGAGCAGGTTCCAGGTACTGGGTCCCACCATCCACTCGACCGAATCGCGGGAACTGTGAAACGCGACAAAGGAGTTGATTTTATCTATCAGATTATAAAAAATAATTTTGTGGTGGAATCGGTCGATCCTAGACTCATACATCTCTATGATGTGCCTTGGAAAAGAATCTACACGACGAACTATGACAACGCCGCAGAGATAGCCCGGCACGGTTTATACGCCGCGTCGTCGATAACGATGGAAGATCCTCAATCAAAGACAATAGCCGGCTCTGTCATACATTTAAACGGCTATGTCAAGAGGATCAGTCCGGCGGGCTTAGATTCCGAACTTCTTCTTACTGACGCTTCCTATGCCGCTTCACGACTGACTGATAGCGAGTGGCTTTCTTTTTTTGAGCATGATCTAACAACTTCCCGCGCAGTCGTGTTTGCGGGATACAGTTTATTTGATCTCGATATCGACCGAGCACTGCTATCTGACGTCTTGCTCTGTCGCAAAACATTCTTCTTCATCGCTCCCGGGGCGGACCGAATAGATGTGAGTACGATAGAGCGTTATGGGTCAGTAATTCCGGGTGGAATTGATGCGCTCGCTGCGAGCATTAGTAGCGTTCGAGTTAACTATAAGGTGCCGCAGTTTCCTGCCGCTTTTACGGCGCTTCGAGAGCTTGCGCCACCGCAGCATCCTGTTGACAGCAGACCTGCTGCTCAGCTTCTTTTAGAGCAATTGGTATATGGACGCTTTCCAGAGTCGGAGATACTTTCCAGCACTAAAGTGTTTGACGATCAAACATACTTGGTAACGCGGGAACAAGATAAAATCGCCC
Organism: Microcoleus sp. LEGE 07076; assembly: GCF_015207455.1. Lineage (GTDB taxonomy): Bacteria > Cyanobacteriota > Cyanobacteriia > Cyanobacteriales > Microcoleaceae > Microcoleus. The sequence continues at coordinate 969 of NZ_JADEWV010000429.1, read as the reverse complement.
AAGAGGCGATCAAGACGGGGCATTGGCGAGATATTCTTTTTATCGGGGAGATGGCGTCTGGCAAGTCCGCAAGCACATTGACGCTATCGGCCTATTTACGGCAGCTAGGCTACCGCGTCTACTACGCAGTGAAACACAGTTCTCTCAAAGCAGATCTTCGCCGCATAAGTGGCTACGAAGAGAGAATAGCTATAATATTTGATGGCTATGCTCAATTTCGCGAGGAAATAACCGAATACTGCGCTCGGCGTCAGCCGGCGCACCGGATCGTTCTGTCGGAGTCGACTGCGCTACATGAGCTTATCCATGGATTCATCGATAAGACCCCTCATCTAGGTCCTACGCTTGAGGTTTCTCTAGACAAAATAGCCGAAGCGGATATCCCCGCCTTTGAGGCCCTTACCAATTTCGGTGGATTTTGGGGCGAAAGGGCCGGCGCAGGAGTGATGACTAGGCGTGGATACATCAAAACTCAGTTAGATGGCTCTCTTTATCGACTGCTTATCGAAATTATCGAGTCGGACAAGGTCCAACGTCAAATAAGCGAACTCCTTCAGCCACTTGCCAATGATGACAGAGGTTCTCAAGTTTTTTGTTCGGCCCTCATTGTCAATATGCTTGGCCTAACTTTCACTATTAGTGAGTGGCAGTACCTTTTCGATGCATCGATCGTGCGCCGTGTTCTGGCAAAATACGGAGACCAGCTGCGGCATTTCATCTTGAGCGACACGGATCGGATCTATGTCCGGAATGGAATATTAAGCGCTCGTATTCTTCACGCCTTCAAAGACGGCGAAATTATTCGGAACAGCCTGATTGGGCTTTACGATAGGGCACAGCGCTCGCGACGTGAGGAAGGAAAATGGCGCGACATAAATATCGCGCTTGTGAAGTTCAGCGAGATTGAGCCTATGTTTTACGGCGCGACAAAGACGTCCAATATTTTTAATTACTATGATGAAATAAGAG
>NZ_JADEWV010000119.1 GCF_015207455.1 Microcoleus sp. LEGE 07076 | reverse complement strand
TACTTCAAAGGCTACATTTTTTATTGAAAAGCTCCAACGCTCATTAGTTTGTTGGTCAATTTACCGAGAATTCAGTGACCAAAGTCTAGGTAAATCTCGGTAAATTGTCAACTGCCGTCAACCCTTCGATCTTTAGGGGATGAATTTTACACCCTTTACCCGATCGGGATAAATCCCATTCGCACTAATTTTGATTCCCTCAAAAAACGGGTACTTGCTTTCCGACACTTTTGTCATGGAGCTCCCTAGATTTTTAGACTCTTGTTTGGGTTCCTCGATCGAAATGGTGCAACTAAATTTTCAATGCGAAAATCGACTTGCCATTATAAATCCAACTTTTCTTGAGACCGCTTCGTGACACCCCTCTGCTGACTCTGTGATGTTTCCTATTTAAGTTTGTGATTCTAGCAAATTTTTATTGTGATACAAATCAGCCGATCGAGTGATGCCGATCGCAAAAAATTAAACTCCCCAATTTCTGACTCGCAGTCGAGATGACGGATTTGGAGTATTTTGCTCAAAAACTAATTTCTCGCTGCCTAAGGAGACACTGAGCAAGTTCTCTTGTGAAATTTAACCTACTTAGGTGCTTACCTATTTTGTGCTTCCCGTTGGGCTCCATCGCTATTTTTGCGGTAAAGAGCCGTCCGGTTGACAGCAGTCGCGTAGCGGGGATGATTCGGGGGAACGGCGGCCATCAAATCGGAAGCTTGCTGCCACTTAGCAGCTACGACTAACAAATCCTGGCGAGATTGAGCGTTTTTGCCCTCGGTGGCTGCTTGCTCGGCCGTTCGCACAGCTTGTGCAAAAGAGTCAACAGCAGAATTAGGACTCTGCTTAGAAATTTTCAAAACAGGTGTTGCCGGACTGGAAATGGCAGTGGCAACTGCTTGGGTGGCGGCGGTGGTGTTCGGCACTTGGGTATTGAGTCCTTTATAGATGGCGGCAGTCGCAGCCAGCAACAGCACGGTCAAGCTAACGCCGCCGACGATACCGCGCTGAAATTGCCGCGGTTGCTGCATCGATCGAGGTACAGCCATTCTCGGCAAAGCCCGCTTGCCTCCTCGATCTTGGCGATCGTGATGGGCGGCGGCCAAACGCTTGAACAAATTCGGCTTTTTGAGTTTAATTTGTTGAGACCACAGCAGTTGATTCTCCGGATCGCGGCTAATTTCTTCGAGCCACAGCAGTTGGTGTTCTCGCACAAGCCGGCTGTTGATGTTGACTCGGCAAATATTGCGGGGATCTAAGCCCTCCAAAATTGCTCGGACTCGATCGACCAAGCTAGACTGTTCTAGCAGTTGGGGCGTTGCAGCTTCGCACAGCAGTTGCAGTACCCCTTCGGCAAACACGGCTCTGGCTCTGACCCCTACCTGTGCCAGTTCGTCGTTAAGGATTTGAATAATCGCTGCAACCGAACCCTCGCGAGCTTGTCGAGCAATGTCATCTATTTGATTCACCATAAAACTATATTGACGCTTCGCAATCTCTATATTTACCAACCCAAAGTCTCCGGTCAGATTTTCACTTATACAGGTTATCACTGACACTGCCAGGTTAAAATGAACAGGTGCAAATTTTGCATACCGATCCCAATTAAAATTATTACCCCAGCATCGAGCGAGGTCAACAGGAGTCAACTATGGGTAAAGTAATTAGCGGTAAAATTTTTGTTGTAGACGACAACATCGATACAGATCAAATTATCCCTGCCGAATACCTGACCCTGGTTCCCTCGAAGCCGGACGAGTACGAGAAACTAGGCAGTTATGCGATGATTGGGTTGCCCGATCGCTACGGCAAGTTTATCGCAGCAGGTGAAATCAAAACCCGGTATCCGATTATAATTGCCGGCGAAAATTTTGGCTGCGGTTCTTCGCGGGAGCACGCTCCCATCGCTCTGGGGGCCGCGGGAGTCACAGCGGTGGTGGCTTTGTCTTACGCGCGGATTTTCTTTCGCAATTGCTCGGCTACTGGCGAATTGTACCCGATCGAATCGGTCGATCGGCTGTGCGATTTATTTGTAACGGGTCAAGAAGTGACGATCGACTTTGCGGGCGATCGAATTATCAACCACACTCAAAACCTAACTTACTCCCTCAAGCCTTTAGGAGATGTCGGGCCAGTGATTGATGCCGGAGGGCTGTTTGCCTACGCACGGCAAACGGGAATGATTGCCGCTCGATCTTAACTGCTACAAACCCCTGCAATCTAGCAATTTAGGGTGCAGGGGTTTGTAGCTTGCGATCGAGCTGTTGTGCATTGAGTTTCAGATCCAGACGGGCCGCCGCTCACAGCCCACTCCACAAACAGAATTTCACATCGCATCAATAAAACTCAATAAAATGCGTTGGTGAGGACTGCCAAAAGGTCGCACATCTCCTGACTTTTGAGAATAGCATTTACCAGCCCGAATATCCTCGACTGTCAACAACTGCATATCCCAACCCTCGTGCAAAACTAAATCCTTGACATCGGTGCTAAGTTGTGAGTGAAAAACATGGCGGACAACATCTGCTTCGACATCGCAACAGAAAACAGAAACACTTGCAGGAGCCCAGCCGATTTCCTCTACTAATTCCCGCAACACAGCCACTTCTGGAGTTTCTCCCGCTTCCAAGTGTCCGCCAAACAAAGCCCAATGTCCGGGATATCTGATATGAGGAATGTCGTCCCGCAACTGGCAGAGAAACTTGCCGTCTCGGTATAAAATGGCGATCGCAACATGAATTTGAGTCATCGCAAGCAAGGAAGAAGGAAGAAATTGTAGTGTGGGCGGGTTCGCCCCAATCTGTAATACAGCATATTCCATGTAGATGGATAGCGTTTCTCATTAACGTGAGGTGCTATTATTCGATCGCGCGTACTTTACAATGCTTGAGAACCGCTATAGTACCCATGATATTATGTCCGGTCAATTACCCTTAATAAAAAAGTGTTCTCCGCATCGGAATGCAAGTCCTCGGATTTATGAGGACTTGCATTCCTCACTACAAACCAATTTTATGATTTATCAGGACTTGCATTCCTGACTACAAACCAATTTTATGGTAGTCTATCGCCCATCAGTTATCCGGCAACAAATGTCAGGAAACACGGTTAGAACTCTGTACTTCATAAATCTGGAATACGCTGTAAAAGCTGCGTTTATTTCGAGTTAACTTCAACAACTGTTCGGGTTAGCGGGCAGTTCATAAAAAAAAGAATTCAATTCAAAAACCCGAAACTAATTGCTTCATCGACTCTCCCTTACTTGCCGCAACGATTTAATTTCAGTAAAAGTTTGCTCCGGATCGGACTTCAACCCGCCTTCAATGTAATTCAACTTCACTTCTTCCAACAAATCCGACAGCAGCGACTGCAATTCGCCAAGAGTTTTCTCATCTTGCAATTCCCGCCGCAAACTTTGATTAAATTCTTCGTTGAAATTATCGATAATTTTTCGCCCTTTGTCGTCCTCGTAAGTAGTTGCTACCACATCAACCGCAGTTTGAGCCAAATAATTTGCTAACTGTTCGGTCATTTCCGCAGGCAAAATATTAATCGGAGAGAAAGTTTGCAAGAGTTGATAAAAATCCGACTTTTTGATTGTCGCCTCCAAATTGTGGTGCAGCAATTCTTCCAAACCAGGTTGCACCTGTGGCAAAACTTTGTAAATTGTCAGATCCAAAATCCGCTTGGTAATTCGTTCGATCGTATTTTCCTGATTGACGTGAAGATACGGCTGCTGCGGGTCCAGCAGTACCCGCGCCGCGTTGCCCTGTTTGATCGAACTTTGAGCTTGATTGATAAACCGCACCATCATGTATTCCGACATCGTATCGGCTAAATAAGCCACCGGTTCGTAGGTAATTTGAGCAACGGCGCGGTCTAAATTCACCAAACCCGACTTGTGCAGCCGCACCAATACCGGCAGAATCCGCCACCCCTGCCAAATCGGAATCAGCAAAAACACCTCGTACCAGCGCCTCAGCACAAAATCCAACCAACTTACCCCCGGTTTGCGGCGGGTATGGAACAGACTTTTTATCAAAAATTCCGCCCAAAAAAAACCGAGAAAAAACGCATCTATCCGCCAAAACTGGTCAGCACCTTGCAAATATTCAGGATTTGGCAAACTCGAATCAATGCCTTTAATCTGGTCGTAAATTTTCACTAAACCCGGAAAATAGCTTTGATAAACTGGGCGCAACTGCGGGTAACTGAAATGAAAAATCACCAACCCGAAGTTGACTGCTGCTACTAATGCGCTCAGTTTTGACCAAGAAATGGGTTTTTTGGGCGATTTGACATCGGTGCTGTTAACAATTGTGTTGGAATCAGACATAAAAGTAATTTTCCGAATTTGCTTGCTCAATCTATCTTGTGGCCGACGCTAAAAAGCTCCTAATCTATTATAATCCCTTGGTAAACGCTAAGTATGAGGAAACCAAAAGCCGTGAACTTAAAATCAATCATATCGCTGCTCAAAGAAACTTTTAGTCAATGGCAAAAAGATAAAGCCCCAACCCTAGCCGCCGCCCTAGCCTATTACACAGTTTTTTCCCTCGCCCCGCTGCTAATTATCGTAATTGCGATCGTCGGTTTAGTCTTCGGTGCAGACGCAGCCCAAGGTCAAATCGTCGGCCAACTCCAAAGTTTGATCGGCAAAGATGGTGCCCAAACCGTCCAAGAACTCATCATCAAAGCCTCCGAACCCAAGTCGGGAACTATCGCTACTTTAGTCGGTGTCGCTACACTTTTGTGGGGCGCTTCCAACGTGTTTACTAATCTCAAAGATGCCCTCAATGCTATTTGGAATGTTTCGCCGCCTCCGGGACGTGGCATCTGGGGATTCCTGCAAGACCGCGTATTATCTTTTGCGATGATTTTAGGCATCGGGTTTCTGTTGCTAGTATCTTTAGTAGTTAGCGCCGTTTTAGCAGCCATCAGCTCTTGGTTGAACGGCCTGCTGCAGTTACCAGTTGGCATTTGGCAAATTGTGGACTTTGCTCTCTCTTTTGGCGTAGTCACGATGCTTTTTGCTTTAATTTACAAACTCTTGCCCGATGTCGATCTTGCATGGAATGATGTTTGGATCGGTGCAGCCATTACTTCTATGCTGTTTACGATCGGCAAATCGCTAATTGGAGCTTACCTCGGAGGTAGCGGTATTGCCTCTACCTACGGTGCGGCAGGCTCCTTCGTGATTATCCTGCTTTGGATTAATTATTCGGCTCAAATTCTGTTTTTAGGCGCCGAGTTTACTCAAGTTTGGGCTAACCGATACGGTTCCAAAATGCGGAGTTCGCGAAACAATCTCCCTAACAGCGAAAACGGGGAATCCAAACCATCCAAACGTCGGAACAATTCCTAACAACAGACAAAACCAAAATTTGAGTTTAAGCTACAGCCCTTGGTTTGGCAAAAGCAGGAAGTTCCGCCAAACAACAATATTGTACGGGATTTAACAGAGTTCCGTTGAGGGAAGAAGGAAGGCGGAAGGGATTTTGTTATGAAAGCAATAGTTTGGCTTTTTTTCATGGCCCTTTAACATTCTGTCTTCAAGAGGATTTACTTCTGCTTTCTCGAAATCCCTACCTATTTATCACCGTTAAAAATTAGGTCTCCGACTGAGGAGAAGACCTCCAACCACAAGCTGAAAGCAGCTTTGAGTTAAATCCCCGCCGAAATCGAGGTAATTTATTTGATCTCGGTTGGTTTCTATTTAGATTATCTAGAGTTTGAGCTGCTGCTGGTCTCTGTCAGCAGAAGGAACTCCTATTTCAAATTTACCCGCAAATTTATCCCTGAAGGATGATTTATCGATCGCGCATTTTGACTTAAATAAAAATTAGCAATTACTCTCCCTTCCCCGCACCTTATCCAAAATCCCACTTTCAGCATCGTGCAAGTTTTTTTAAAAATTTTGGTAAACAATCATGATTTCATTAACTAAAAAACGGATAGCCCTGATCTCCGTACACGGAGATCCCGCTGTGGAAATTGGCAAAGAAGAAGCGGGCGGGCAAAATGTTTACGTGCGTCAAGTAGGGGAAGCTCTGGCGAAACAGGGGTGGCAAGTTGATATGTTCACCCGCTCATCCGATCGGCAACAAGCAAGAATTGTACAGCACAGTCGCAATTGCCGGACAATTCGGCTAGTAGCAGGGCCGCAAGAATTCATTCCCCGCGACGAAGTTTACGGATATTTGCCAATATTTGTTTGCGAGTTTCAGAAGTTTCAATTAGAGTCAGGCTTTCAATATCCCTTAGTTCACACGAATTACTGGCTGTCTGCTTGGGTAGGAATGGAGTTGAAAAAATCGCAACCGTGCCAGCAAGTTCACACTTATCATTCTTTGGCAGCAGTTAAATACAAGTCGGTTTCGACAATTCCGATGATTGCCAAAACCAGGCTGCAAGTCGAAAAAACACTTTTGGAAACAGCCGATCGCGTCGTGGCTACCAGTCCCCAAGAAAGAGAACACATGAGGTGTTTGGTTTCCTCAAAGGGCAAAATAGACATCATTCCTTGCGGTACCGACATTAAGCAGTTCGGCTCGATCGGGCGATCGGCCGCCCGCCGCCAGTTAGGAATAGCCCCGGAAACCAAAGTCGTGCTGTACGTCGGCCGTTTTGACCGCCGCAAGGGCATCGAAACCTTAGTCCGCGCCGTCAGTCTGTCAGCGCTGCCAAAAGCCGATTTAAAGCTAATCATCGGCGGCGGCTGGCGCGAGGGGGAAAGCGACGGTAAAGAACGCGATCGGATCGGCAGCATCGTTGAAGAATTAGGCTTAAGCGACATTACCAGTTTTCCCGGCAGCTTGAGCCGAGACATTCTCCCCGCCTACTACGCCGCCGCCGATGTCTGCGTCGTTCCCAGCCACTACGAACCATTCGGTTTAGTCGCCATTGAATCAATGGCCTGCCGCACCCCCGTAGTCGCCTCGGACGTGGGAGGATTGAAATATACCGTAGTGCCGCGAGAAACCGGTTTGCTCGCGTCGCCGAAAAATGAAGTAGTGTTTGCCGGTGCGATCGATCGCCTGTTAATTGACTCAGTATGGCGCCAGCAACTCGGACAAGCTGGCCGCCAGCGCGTCCAAAGCTATTTTAGTTGGGACGGTGTCGCCTCCCAACTAAATCAACTTTACACTCAACTGCTCGAACAATCGGCCGTTGAACTTGACCCGGTGAGCGCTTAGTAGTATCACTTAGTATGGTTAAAGCCAGTTTCTCTCGATCCCTGTCCCTTTCGACCGTTCTAACTGGGAACCTTCAAGTAGAAGTGATATCAGGAGGTAGTCTTGTACGCACCAGAAAATCTGGGCAGCCATCTGCAACCCATGGACGACATCCAGCTAATTCGCCGGTGGGTGGAGCGCACATCCCCCCGCAGCAAGCGCTTTAGCTGGCAGGCGGCCAACAGTTTTCGGCTGTTTGTAGAAAAACCGCTGGCAGAAGTGACTCTGACAGATGTCAAGACTTTCGCAGCAGCCATGAGGGCCCGCCAAGTTGCACCCCGTTTCTACAAGCAAACCTTGCTAGCACTCAAATCCCTGTTCGCCTTCGGCCAGCAAAGGGGAATCTTACCCGCAGCCATGCCCCTGGAGGGGTGGCCGGTGCGACAGCGCAGCAAGCAGTCAAAACGCCTCCGTTTTAAACTTTCGTGGAGTTTGTGCATCTGCGCGTCGTTTTTTTTGGGTAGAATGACTCCGAAACTGTGGGGACAAACTGTGTCGGCAGAAATCTCGCAGTCTCCGAAACGCCGGTCTTTCGCTGCACCGATCGACTCACCAGACAAAGCAGAGCATAACATTGAGCGCGATCGGCTCAAAGCCTTTCTCGACACCATCGCCGCCGCCGAAGGCACAGCTAGCCCCGACGGCTACCGCACCCAGTACACCGGCACCACATTTGTCAGTTTCAGCGACCATCCCAGGGAAATGAGATGCGGCCGCCGCTACGGTAAAAAACTTTGTTCCGACGCTGCGGGGCGGTATCAGTTTCTGAGCACAACTTGGGACAGATTCGCCAAAAAATTTAGCATCACCGATTTCAGCCCCCAAAATCAAGACTTTGTAGCTGTAGAGTTAATCCGAGAAAAAGGTGCCTTAGAAGATATAGAAGCGGGTAGATTGGAGTCAGCAGTCAGAAAACTCGCTTACATCTGGCCTTCTTTTCGGCGTTTTGGCGGTTCCGTAGAATCGTCGATGCCCAAACTCGAACAAATGTACCAGAAGAATTTGGGGATTTACCGCCAAGGATTGGCTGCTAGCAATTAGAAAATGTTCCGGGGACGGAAAAACCGGATTTTTTACTATTCTCAGGACGAGTTATATGATTTCCGGTTGCATCAGTATTGTTCAAACTCTCAACAGTCAACAGTCAACAGTCAACATGATTCAGGTGCAACCGGAATTGATATAATGTCTATATTTTTGGGAAGTTAAAAATTAAGCTAATTTTCCATCTTCCATGTGAACGATGCGATCGGCAATATCCAAAATTCGGTTATCGTGGGTCACTAACAAAATAGTACAACCCTGCTCTTTGGCAAGTTTCTGCATCAAATTTACCACTTCGCGCCCGGATTTGCTGTCCAGAGCCGCTGTCGGTTCGTCTGCTAAAACAATTTGCGGCTGATTCACCAAAGCGCGGGCGATCGCCACTCTTTGTTTCTGTCCCCCTGACAAATCATCTGGATAATAGTTAATCCGCTGTTCCAATCCTACTAACTCTAGCATTTTTGTCGAGCGATCGCGCATTTGGGAACGCGACAAATTCCCGTGAACCTCCAAACCCATTTGCACGTTTTGCAGCGCACTCAAACTGCGGTGCAAGTTGTGCGCCTGAAAAATATAGCCAATTTTGCGTCGCGCCTTTACCAATTTATCTGCACTGGCATTGCACATTTCTTGACCGAGAATTTTGAGACTTCCAGATTGACCGGATCTCAATCCGCCAATCAAAGTCAAAAGCGTGGTTTTTCCCGAACCGGAAGGCCCCGTCATCAGCACGATTTCACCTGCATTAATTTCGAGATTAATGTCAAAAAGTACCTGTTTTTTCAGTTCGCCTTGACCGAAGTAGTGGTCTAGTTTGTGCATGGAAATTACAGGCTCGGAAATCTGTAATTTGTTTGCTGTGGGGGTGAGTGTAGTGGATTTCATAAGTTAAAGATTCGGAATTATTTAACCACAGAGGGCGCAGAGAACACAGAGAGATAAGAGAGAGATGAATAATTCGGATGAATCGAGGATTTGATATGATACAAAATCTGGCTTAAATATCCCGCTTATTTCTTAGTCTCGCGTTGCGCGGACTTCGTTTGACAAGAAGCGGTTTCAACCGCCGATTTGTCTGATCTATGAGATTAAAAAATATCTGCGGGGTCGGCTGCTTGCAGTTTGCGAGTAGCAATAACTCCCGAAATACTGCACATAATTAGAGTCAAAATTAACACAATAATTGCTCGCATTAGCGTCATGTACATCGGCAGATTTGTAGCTTGGCGAGTTAAGGCGTAAAGTCCTACAGACACTCCCACTCCCGGCAGAAAACCCAGCAGTGATAAAATTAAAGCTTCTTCAAAAACAATCCCGAGCAAATAACTATTGCGGTAGCCCATTGCTTTGAAAGTAGCGTATTCTGCCATGTGGTCGCTGACATCGGTAGAAAGAACTTGGTAAACAATAATGACACCAACTACAAAACCCATCGCTACGCCTAAATTAAACACAAAGCCGATAGCACTATTTTTAGCCCAGTAATCTTTCTCAAAATCGATAAATTCTTGTTTGGTTAGTACCTTGACATCATCCTGCAAGTATGCTTTCAAAACTTGTTGAACTTCCACGGGATCGGCACCGGGTTGCAGTTGAATTAATCCGGCATTAACACTGGCGGCTTCTTGTCTGGGAAACAGGCGCAGATAATTTTGATCGCTAGTCATCAAGATGCCGTCGGCGGCAAAAGATGCTCCAACTGTGAATAAACCGCTGACGGTAATAGTGCGCCGATCGATCTCAGTTTTAACAGACTTTCCTCGCTCGATTTGCGCGATCGTTCCTTGGTAATCTCCCCTACTAGCTCGATCTAACAGCACGGTATCCGGCAATTTAATCGCGCTCAAATTTTGGTTAACTTCTGGCAGCGCAAATGCAGGGCGATCGGGATTGAAACCCACCACCATCAGCGAGGTTTCGCGCCTGGTTTCGGGATTTTTCCAGTTAGCAACTTTCACGTAAAGCGGCTCGACTGATTGCACGCCCGGTACGTTCATTGCTTGATACAATCTGCGCCTGGTGAAGGAAGATAAATTAATCAAATTTCGGGCTTGATGGTGAATCAAAACCAAGTCTGTTTGCAAGGTTTGGTGCAGGCGCGTATTGCTGCTGTAAAGCGCATTTTGAAAGCCCAACTGCATGAACATCAAAACGTCAGCAAAAGCAATTCCCGCTACTGCTACGAGCAGTCGCCCTTTGTCGTGACTGAGTTGCAGCCATCCAAGAGAAGTTCTGTTTCTTAGCTGTTGTAATGGTTTAATTAGTCCAATCATATCTCTCTTCTCTTCCTCTGTTTTCTCTGTGTCCTCTGCGCTCTCTGCGGTTCAAAAATTCTTAATCCTTAATTCCCCCGATCGCAACTTTGACTTGCAAATTGGTCAATCCCGCGACTTTCTGGCTAGAAACAGCATCTAAGCGCACTTTTACTTCCACAATTCGAGCGTCAATATTTGCAGAAGGATCGCTGTTAACAATGTTTTGCCGCTGGATTTGCAAACCAATATATTCAACAGTTCCCTGCAATTCCCCCTTGAAAGAATCGCTAGTAATTTTGGCTGGCTGTCCAATCCGTACTCGATCGACATCGCTTTGGTAAACTTCAGCCACCGCCAGCATTTCGCGAGTTTGTCCGAGTTCGACAATGCCGTCGTTTCCCACTTTTTCCCCGGGATGCGTGTGAATTTTCAGGACTTGAGCGTCTCTGGGTGCGCGGATGTATGCTAGATCGAGATTCGCTTTGGCTTCTTTGGCTGCGGAAGTGGCGGCACTGACTTCGGCGGTAGCTGCTTCTATGTCAACGGGGCGCACTTCGGCTATGCGATCGAGATTTGCCGCAGCTTCGTTAATTTGCTGTTGTCGAGATTGCTGAATTTGATTCAGTTTGGCTTGGGCTTCGTTAATCTGTTGCTGTCGAGATTGCTGAATTTGATTCAGTTTGGCTTGGGCTTCGTTAATCTGCTGCTGTCGAGATTGCTGAATTTGATTCAGTTTGGCTTGGGCTTCATTAAGTTGCTGTTGAGTTGTTTCGGCGGCTAGTTTTTTGCTGTCGCTGGTGGAAGCAGAGATTGCTCCTTCTTGATACAGTTGCGAGTAGCGCCGATCTTCGCGGATGGCGTTGCGGAGTTCGGCTTGTAGGCTGGCAATTGCGGCTTTTTGAGTTTGAATTTCCCCTTGCTGTTCGGCCTTGATGCGGGCAATTGTGGCTTGTTGCGCTGCTATTTCGGTGCTGCGATCGACTTCTAGACGGGCAAGAATCGCCTGTTGCGCTGCGATCTCGTTGCTGCGATCGGCTGATAAACGGCTAATAGTCGCTTTTTGGGCTTGAATTTCTCCGTTTTTGGCTCCTGCTTTCACTTTTGCTAGATTTGCTTCGGCGACGCGCACTTGTTCTTGTGCTTGGTCGAGGGCTGCTTGCAGACGATCGCGACTGTCCAAAATTGCGATCGTCTCACCTGTTTTCACCCTGTCTCCCTCTTTCACCAAAAGTCGATCGATCCGGTTTCCTTCGGAGGCACCGGAGGCGGAGACTTTAATTACTTCTCCCCGAGGTTCCAGTCGCCCCAAGGCTGTCACTGTGGTTAATTTGGATGCTGCGAGGGCGGCGGCTGCGCTTGCTGCGTCGGGGTCGGGTATGCGCGATCGCCACACCGCGTAACCTGTAGTTCCCCCCGCTGCCAGGGTAAAGAGTGCTGCCACAACTAGAAGTTGCTTAACTAATGGTGAATTTGAGGATAAGCTTTCTGCTGTCGATCGGTGTACCATGACACACCTCTTAATTTCGATAAAATTATACTGAACGGTTTAGTTCTGTTTTAATACTAAACCGTTCAGTATAATAATGTCAAGACCCCAAGCAAAAATTACAAAAACAAACGATGGCCCGGACAAGATCGATCGAATCAGACAGCACCGCAGCAAATGACAAAAGCGAGCAAATCCTGCAAGGTGCAATGCAAGAATTTTTAACCCACGGCTACGCGGGGACAAGCATGGACAAGGTAGCAAAGACGGCGGGAGTTTCCAAAGCCACGGTTTACAGCCATTTTGCAGATAAAGAGGGATTATTTGCGGCTTTAGTTGAGCGGCTTGCGGAAGAAAAATTAGTTTATTTTCCGGTTCCAGAGACAGAACCGGCCGTAGCGCTGAGATTGATGGCCACAAATATATTGGAAAAAAATCGTAAGAGACCTGAATTTATGACCTTTGTGAGGTTAGTGATTGCCGAATCCGGGCGTTTTCCCGAGCTAGCGCAGACTTTTGTGAGAAACTTAGCTAAACCGGGTATGGATCGGCTCACTGAATATTTGGCATCGCATCCAGAGTTAAAATTATCCGATCCGGAGGCGACGGCGCAGATTTTTATTGGATCTTTGGTATATTTCCAGTTAACGCAGGAAATAATGCACGGTAAAGATATTATCCCAATGGAGTCAGAGCGACTGATCGAGAGTCTGCTGCACTTGATTCTATCCCCGCCGTCGAATTCCTAATGGCGATCGAATGTTGATCGGAAGATGGGAAGATGGGGTGATGGGGTTAATTTTTGAGGTTTTGAGTAGTCGCTTTCCCTCTCCCTTTCCCCCATCATTTGAGCTTTAAAAATTTGCTGTCAACTGTCAACTGTCAACCAACCTTTCCCTCAATTCAGCATCCGATAACTGCGGCAGTTGTTCCACAAACAAAGTCAATTCTGCTACAGGCAAAGCCAATAAATTAGTCACCGCCTGGGGCAGAATATCCTCCAAGTTAGTAACAAACATTTTCAAGACACTTTCAGCTAACAACTTGACGGCTGATTCGCGCCCTGTTTCATCAACTGTCAGCATCGATATTGCCAGCAACAGCACTGTAAATTCCGCCGCAGCCAACTTGGATATTGGAGATAGAAAAACTGTCATTTTCGGGCTTAATTCTCCAAATCGAGCTCGCAGAAAATTTTCCAAGATTAACCGCTGTTGTTCTTGTCTGCCTCGTTCTAGTCCTTGTTCTAGCCCTTGTTCTAGCCCTTGTTCTAGCCCTTGTTCTAGCCCTTGTTCTAGCCCTTGTTCTAGCCCTCGTTCTAGCCCTCGTTCTAGCCCTTGTTCTAGCCCTTTTGCCCTAGCTCGTTGCTCTGCCGCTTGTATTTGTTCTCGAAAAAGTGGTGCGATCGCCATAATTAACTCCCGCTCTTCTGGCTCTAATTCTTGTGGCACATCGGTTACTAAATTTGATTGTAACCGATACAGCAATTCTAGCGCGATAATCCGCAACGGATCGTCTGTTGCTAAAGCGCTTAATTGGGAAATAGCCCTTTGCTGCACTCCCCCTTTGCCCAAAATCCTCAACCACAGCGTGTCTGGAGTTTCAGGCAACTGGTGGATCGCCACAATTGCAGTTCGCAAAGATTCACCCAAAAAATAAATTCCCTGCATCCAATTCTCTGTGTCTGGTATCGCATTAAAGCTATCTACCAATGCTTTCGATGCTGTGGGCATCAAAATCCACAGTTTGGGTAACTGAGCGTCATCATAGCGAGTGTTTTCTCTCCTAAATTTCCGCTCCAATTCACCTCGCACGTCCAATAACTTGCCCAGACAGCTACAAATTTCGCTGACGTTTGCTGGATTGCGAAACGGTTCAAAAATTGCAGTTGTGTTTGCCATTTTCCCCAACAATCCCAAAGTTTCTGAGTATTCGGGAATTCTCGTGCTAGGAGTGAAGTAAACATCGATTTCTCGGACTTCTGAAGTCACATCGCGACCGATATTAACCGTTCCGAGCGGCGACAGTAATTCCTCCAGGTATTCTTTGGCAAAGAGATCGTGAATAAATCGCGTCATACAAATTATTTCAAACACCAAATAGATCTTTCAGCCGCTTTCTCACCCATTCTACAGGATTTTCATCATCTTCTGCTTTCTCTATCAATTCCATTTCTCGCAACAATTGCTGTCTCTCGCTTAACTCTTCTTTGTGTTTGACTATCTCTTCAATAATCTGTTCGTATAAATCCGGTCTTTCACTTAAAACTTTCTGGAAACCTTCTTTATTGATCGCAAACAAAATTGTTTCTTCCAAAGCTCTCACCGAAGCAGTTCTGGGTATTCCCAACATCAAAGAAAGTTCCCCCAAAAACTGACCTGCACCGAGGTTGTTCAGGTGTTTGTCAATGGCTTCCACAAAAACTTCCACCGCACCTGAAAGAATCAGGTAAAAAGCATCTCCTGGATCGTTTTCGTGAAATAAAAATTCTTGTGGTTGCAGCCGTTGGCGGTATCCAACTTCAATCAATTGCCGCAACTCTAGATCCGTCAGATGTTCAAAGTATTCCACCTCTCGCAGCAAAGAACTAATCGACGATTGCTTTTCTACTTCTTTGGCTACCAAAACAGGAGGTTTTTGGTCGTTTTCGTGCAAAGGGTTACTCGTATAAATTGCTGTTTTGTTTCGCTCGAACATTGACAGCAAAACTTCGGGATTTCGCAAATACAATTCTCGGTCATTGAAGGGAAATTCAATTCCCTGCTGCCGGAAATTGTACTCAATCGCAAAATTCAAAGAACTTTTAATTATTTCTCTTTCAGTCGGTCGGTCTGTCCAAACTAAAAGTTCAAATTTAAAACTATCCTCGCCAAACTCAACAAACAATACTTTCGGATTCGGTTCGTACAAAACCCCAGATTCACCATAGGCAATATTTAACAGAGTTTCTGTTACCAATAAGGGGTTACTATTGTCAGCTATTTCTATGGGAACTCGCAGACATAGTAGAGCATTTTCATAACTCCAGTTGACAATTTTTTTGCTGATTATTTTGCTGTTAGGAACTATGACGCTGGAGTCTTCATTGGTGATGATAATGGTCGATCTAATCGATATTTTTTTGACTATGCCCATCAATCCTTCTAATTCCACAAAGTCTCCTACTTTCACAGGTCTGTCTAAAAGCAGGGTTAAGCCGCTGACAAAATTTGTGGTTAAATCCTGAATGCCGAAGCCAATGCCGACTCCCAATCCCCCTGCAACTACTGCCAAAGAAGCGAGGTCAAATCCGATGCTTTGGATGGCGCATATAACTCCCAAAGCTATGATTAAATAGCGCAAAATGACGGCGATTGCTTCCCGGTTTCCCTCGTCAATTCCCAGTCTGACGAGCAAGCTTCCCTTAAGAAAGTCCGTAAAATATTGCGAGATGACGATGACAATTACGAACAATATTATCAGTTCTACAAGTGACCGCAGCGATACAGGATTATCTCCTATTTGAAATAATGTCGCTGTAAACATTTGGGAGATATCTGTCAGTAATTCTTGGGAGATTGTATTTACAGTCATTTTGTGGTAATTTACTAAATATATGGCTGTTTCAATTTTCACAGGAGTGTTCGCTGTAAGAGCGCGAAGCGATATATACTCTTCAAGCGAGCCAGACTATGGTTCTCGGAAAAAAATACTTTTTACATTTATCGGAATTCTCCGTTAATATTTATTGGTGAAGTTTGGTAATCAAGAAGGACAAACTTTATTACTACAAACTTTTTTGAATTTCTCGCCCGTAGCGCGGACGACAGGGAGTACCCGTACAAACAAAGCCAGCAGGCATATTTTCAAAGACGCTGCTGCGAGCTCCAATTAAAGCGTTGGCACCTATTTCGACACCGGGGCCAATGAAGCAGTCGGCGGCAATCCAAACGCCGTTATTTATGATAACAGGTGCTGTGATTAAGCCGAAGGCTGGGTCTTGGGAATCGTGGGTGCCGGTGCAGAGGTAACTTTTTTGAGAAATGACGCAGTGTTTGCCGATCGCAATTCGATCGAGACTGTACAATACAACATCGTCGCCGATCCAACTGTAGTCTCCGATTTCTATTTTCCAAGGATAGGTAAAACGAGCCGTAGGACGGATGATTGCGCCAAAACCTATTTTCGCACCAAACAACCGCAGCAACCCGCTTCTGATGCCGTTAAAAGGGTGTGGAGTGAGGGGAAACGCGATCGCCTGCACGAACCACCACAGCAAAATTAGCCAACCAGGCCTGCCGCGATCGAAATTTGATTGGTTGTACTGTCGCAAATCAATCAAAGATTCGCCTCTGAAAGTATTTGACTGCCTCTGGCTAATTGGAGGATAATTTATGGCAGTATCTGGAGAATTTACGACAGAAGGTGGCGGTTCCGGGTCGGGAGTTGCCGTATAATGCGTCATGTAATGTTTAATTGAAAATCGAGTTTAGATTTAAGGACTGCTGCATGACATTTCCAGTTGGGGACAATTTTAACTTTAAAAACACTAAGGATCTGGCACAATGCGACAATGCAAATCCCCGAATTGCCAAAGTGCGACTTTTACAAACAGCTTTGGTACTGCTTAGTAGCTTTTTCGTAGCAGAGTTAATCGCCGCCACGAACTCTCACAGTTTGTCTTTATTAGCAGATGCGGGTCACGTTTTGTCAGATGTAGCAGCTTTGGCGGTAACTTTGGCCGCCACTTGGTACTCGTCAGTTAAAAGAAGTAAATCGGTAGGTTCTGCGATCGAATTGAGTTTGGATACTATCACTATTGTTAAGCACAGACAAGATGCCTGTTTTACAAACAGTAAGTTTTCTGGTGGGGCGGGGATTTTCCCCGCCCGTAAAAGGCTAGTTGAGAATGGTACAATATCTGCGATCGCCCGATCGCCAATTCCCGATCGCCCAGAAATCATTGCTGCTTTAGTTAATAGTATCAGTTTAGTGGCGATCGCCCTGTGGATTGCTGTCGAGTCGATCGACCGCTTGCAGTCCCCAACTCCCGAAGTAGAAGGACTCCCGATGTTAATTACCGCCATTGTCGGTTTAAGCATCAACTCGATCAATGCTTGTTGCTTGCATTCCTGCTGTCACGGCGACTTAAATCTCAAAAGCGCGTTTCTGCACGCCATTGCCGACATATTTTCCTCGGTGGGAGTAATTGTAGCTGCGATCGCCGTGGCGTGGCTGCACTGGAATTGGGCCGACGGCTTGATTAGCTTGCTAGTCTCGGCATCAATTATTTTATTAACTTTACCATTGCTAATAGAAAGCATCCAGTTGCTGCTGGGCAAAGTCTCAGCTATCTCCGCAATTCAACAACCTTGCGACTGCCAAAAAATCAGCGCCGAAAAACTGCTTTTCCCATCTCTCAAAGAACTAATCTAGTGAGGTCAAATTCTTGTGGGGTGTCGGGCCCGCCCATCTAATTTTAGTGTTTTGTCTGTTACGCAAGCAGGCGATCGCAACTAAACTCACGATGTCTTGACAATCTAGACATCGTAAACCTTAATCTTGTGATTAAACTATATTAAAAAAACTTATGTATTAAAAATATACTTGGAGTATGGTAAAGTTACGTTGTATTAAATTTTGACAAACGCATCCCCACTAAAAGCTAGTGAAAGCCCAGTTTATATCAGGACTACCCCGCTCGGGCTCTACTTTGCTGGCTGCACTATTACGACAAAATCCCCGGTTTCACAGCGCTATGACTAGCCCAGTGGGCGGTTTAGTCGATCGGATGTTAGAAGCCATGAGCGAAGACAACGAGTTTTCCGTGTTCATTTCCCCTGAACAAAAACGGGCGCTGATTATGAGCATTTTTTCTGCCTATTATCAACCACAATTACACAAAAAAGTGATATTCGATACCAATCGCCTGTGGTGCAGCAAGTTACCATTAATTAAGGAACTATTTCCCGAAGCAAAAGTCATCTGCTGTGTCAGAAACATCGCTTGGATTATGGACAGCATCGAGATACTGATTCGGCGCAACGCCTTTGATGTTTCCCGGTTATTTAACAATCCAGCCGAACGGGCTACAGTCTACAGCCGCACCGAAGCATTAAGTCAGGGTTCGCGTTTAGTTGGTTATGCTTACAACGCTCTCAAAGAAGCATTTTATAGCGAACAAAGTGCATCTCTTCTACTGGTAGATTATGAGATATTAACTATAAACCCCGCTAAAACTATGTTATTGATTTATGAATTTCTGGGCGAAGAGCCTTTCGAGCATGACTTCGAGAATGTTCAATATCAAGAGCCAGAATTTGATAAGAGACTACAAACAAAAGGATTGCATCAAGTGCGTGCCAAAGTCGAGTTTGAACCGAGAAAAACGATTTTACCCCCCGACTTATTTGAGCGATTTGATGGCTTATCTTTTTGGACAGATGCCACAAATAGCCGCGCCAGTGCCATTGTCGCGAAGCCACATTCCGGCAGGGGCTAAAACCCTTGCCTCAAAGCGAAAGTCCTCTTAAGAGGACTGAAAAACTCATTAGTCCTCTTTGAGAGGACTTTAGCTATGAGACAGGGAATTCATTCCCTGGCGGACTAGCGGGCGATCGAAAAAACTCGCGGGTTCAAAGCTTGATATCAATTCCGGTTGCACCGGAATTAATATTACCCGAAATCAGGACACGGCAGTGCCGTGTCCCTACGATTAATCACGGTAGGGAAACGGCACTGCCTTGTCCTCTATATCATTCCGGCGCAGCCGGAATTGATATGAGTCGATCGGCCTTGGATACATCGCCGTGTCCCGATCGATTCGACTTCAGCTTCGCTCAGGGCAGCGCTTCGCACTTGAATATACAAACACTAAATCCCTAAAATATCACCAACCATGAACGTACCAACCGCACAAAAGCAAATCATTTTCGTAGACTCTTCCGTACAAGACTATCAAAGCCTAATCCAAAACATCGATGCCGCTCAAATTTTCATTT
This sequence comes from Microcoleus sp. LEGE 07076, assembly GCF_015207455.1. Taxonomy (GTDB): domain Bacteria; phylum Cyanobacteriota; class Cyanobacteriia; order Cyanobacteriales; family Microcoleaceae; genus Microcoleus. The sequence goes on along the minus strand of NZ_JADEWV010000119.1, from coordinate 960 downwards.
AAAATGAAAATTTGAGCGGCATCGAACAAATTACTAATGTCTTAGCCAATCAAAAAGATATTGAATCTGTAGGCATCCTTTCACACGGCAGCCAAGGCAGTTTGAAACTCGGTTCGGACGTGCTGAATGGCAATGACATAGAAAAATTTAACACCCAGCTAAAACAGTGGGGAAATGCCCTCACTGAAAACGGAGATATCCTATTATATGGATGCAATGCAGCAGCCGGAGACACAGGCAAGAACTTTGTCAAGCGATTGAGCGAAATAACAGGCGCAGATATAGCCGCCTCAGATAATAAAACTGGCAGCACCAAATTTGGCAACGACTGGGATTTAGAAATACAAACCGGTGCCATTGAAGCTGCTGTGCCCCTAGCACCAGAGGCAATGGACGACTACGAATATACCCTAGCGAATTATAATGTCAGCGTCGCTAACGACACGGGAAACGACACAGTTGCAAACAGCCTTTCTTGGGCAATTCGGCAAGCCAACCTCAATCCCGGCCCAGATACCATCACCCTCAACACCAACGTGATAGTAACGGCGGTGATGAAAAACCTAATTGACAGCGACATCAGCTTTATTGGCAACAACAACAGTGTCAGTGGCGGTAATGCTTTTCGTCCCTTCTTTGTCAAGTCGGGAACCGTGAATTTCTCTAACATGACAGTCACCAACAGCAAAGCCCAAGGAGGGAGTAGTCGGTTTGGTGGTGCGGGTGCTGGCATGGGAGGCGGCTTGTTTATTTACGGCGGGAGTGTGAGTGTAAATAACGTCACCTTTAGTGGTAACAGCGCTGTTGGCGGTAATGGTGCACAAGCAGCTTTCAGTTACGGTGGTGCCGGAATGTTCGGCAACGGTGGTGGCGACGGCGGTGGTGGGCTATTTGCCACAAGCACCAGTATTGCTGGTGCTTATGGAGGTAACGGCAATTACGGGGGAGGCGGCTTTGGCG
>NZ_JADEWV010000118.1 GCF_015207455.1 Microcoleus sp. LEGE 07076 | reverse complement strand
GGCGAAACACCGGGCGCTAAACTGTTAGTAGAAACTCTCAACGGCCAGTACGATCGCGCTTTGGGATTTGCCGCCTTGGAAGGAACTCAAGCTCAATGGCTAGGCGAAAAAACCGGCGAAAATTCCCTGGTGCTCGGCACAACTTTAGCAATGAGCATTGACGGCGAAGCCTACGTGATGACTGTAATTGACAGCCGTACAAGCGGCGATCTACAAATCCGCCAGTCTATTTCTAAAATTGCTGATTATATTGTCCGAAACCCCGACTTTTAACCGCTGGAACATACAATTTGTAGCAAGGGACAGCGCACCGCCCAAACAGTTAAAAAATGCCCCATCAAAAACTCAGCGTTTCCGTCCAAGGCAAAGGATTTCCGATTCTCTGCTTGCACGGTCATCCAGGTTCCGGCGATTGTATGTCTGTCTTCACAGAACACTTATCAAAGCGATTCCAGACGATCGCCCCAGACTTGCGCGGCTACGGTAACAGCCGCACCTCAAATTCCTTTGAAATGACTGACCACTTGCTTGATTTAGAAGCACTTTTAGACCGATTGGGAGTCGATCGGTGTTTGGTAATCGGCTGGTCTTTGGGAGGGATTTTAGCCCTGGAATTAGCCATGAAATATTCCCAGCGAGTCAGCGGTTTGATTGTGCTGGCCTCCGCCGCCAAACCCCGCGGAAGTCACCCGCCCATATCTTGGCAAGATAACCTCTACACGGGTTTAGCCGGAATTATCAATGTAATCGTACCCGGTTGGCAGTGGAATATCGATACTTTTGGCAGGCGATCGCTCTTTCGCTATTTGATACAGCAACATACAGCCACGCCTTACCGCTACTTAGCACGGGCTGGTACCCCCGCCTACCTCCAGACCTCCACCAGCGCTACAAAGGCGTTAAATACCGCTCTGAGGGCCCGATACGATCGACTCCACCACCTCGGCGATATTCAATGTCCTTGCTTAGTGCTCGCCGGAGAGGGCGATCGACATATCACCTCAGCATCCAGTTTAGAAACAGCCCGCCACCTTCAGGACAGTCAGTGGCAGTGCTATCCCAATACAGCCCACTTATTTCCTTGGGAAATTCCCGATCGGGTACTCGCAGATATCGATCGCTGGATCGAGAATTTCCCCCAAGCAGTCGGCAATTGCGAATCTTAAGTTTTAAGTTTTTCACAACCAATTAATCACCAAACAGTCAAAAAGCCCGCATTTGAAATTAGAGCGTGTTCGGTCGATTACCAACAGTAAAAACAGTTTGTCGTGAAGACTTCAGTCCTCGGAAGAAGGACGCTCAGTCCTCACTACAAACCTTACTTATCGCTGTCAATCGACCGGATTTGAAATTAAAACTAAACAACTGGCAATTCACATTTTCCTCCTACGACTGACCGCTCAAAACAGGCCACAGCCCTCCATCACCAATCTTTCCCAAATCTTCTGCAACCGTCAAATCAATAGGTTTGCAGCGCTGAATCAAAACATTAATACCTTGAGCTCCTTCACTTTCAATGTCTTCTACATATCCTGCTTTTGCAGATTCCGCCTCTGAAGCGGTCATGAACGGGCCAAAATAGTAAATGCACCGCGGCGTTGAAGTTTTAACTTCAACCCACCAAGCCAATCCGAAAACATTGAGCAAGCTAATCAAGAATTCTTTCATCTGTTTTTCTAATTTATTTAACGGTGTTTTCACGATGCCGCAGGCAACGCCTGCGCTTTTGTTATTTACACGCGGCAGTGACACTGCTACCAAGAACCTCTCCAAACCTATTTTAAGCTGATATCTCAATAGATTGGTGTCGAATTCCTGTTTAAACCTACGGCGAAAGTCCCTTTTACTTTCGCCTTTAACCTGTCCGTAGCTGTGGCCGCTCTATTATTACTTGTTCAAAGTGTGCCACCGCTCAATTTTTGGCGGTATTCACACATTATGGTATCGCCCTAGCTGCTGACAAACCGGGAAATCACCAAAGTGCTTTCTCATCAGAGTTATCTGTTTTTGATTCAGCTTTAACTTTAATTTGAGTGCAGGCATGATGTTTTCCCCGATGACATTCTACTCGGCATTTTCCTACCAATGTTTAAGTAGCTACAGACACCGATCGCCAGGTTTTAGCTACTTAATAAATTACTCTGTTGTACTCTTTTTTTCAAGCACCTTCAAGATCCGTGTACGTGAAACTTTTTGGGCCCGCGTTGGCGGTAAATTTCGTATAAAGCCATTCCCGTTGCTACCGAGACATTCAAGCTAGGAGTCTTTCCCCTTAAAGGAATTGAAACTAATCCGTCACAGCCGCGCTGTATCAAAAGGCTCAAACCGTCAGCTTCACCGCCTACAACTAAAACAGTGGGCCCAGAGAACTTGATTGTTTCTACCGAGTCACCCACGCCTGCTGCAGTGCCGTAAATCCAGAATCCAGCTTCTTTCAATTCTTCCAGCGCCCGGTTGAGATTGACAACCCTCGCTACAGGCAGGCTTTCCAGTGCCCCTGCTGCCACTTTTCTGACTGCAGAAGTAATCCCAACAGCCCGCCGCTGCGGAATTACAATGCCCTGAGTTCCTAAAGCTTCTGCGGTGCGAACGATCGCCCCTAGATTGTGGGGGTCGTTGAGTCCTTCTGCTACCACAATAACTGGATCTTGACAAGCTGCCTTAGCGTTGGCGATCAGTTCGCTCAAATCCAAGTATTCGTAAGCTGATACTTGGGCTGCTACGCCTTGGTGGTTTGCCTTGCGCGTGATGTAGTCGAGGCGCAAATCGTCCACTTCGTCAATGATGCTGCCGTTGGCCTTGGCTTCGGTTAGCAAGCTGTGAAAGCGGGGATCGTAGCGCAGGTGCGGGACAACCCAGATCCGGTTGAGCACTTGGTTTGTTTCTAAGGCCGCTTGCACCGCATGGCGGCCGTAAATCATGTCTGTGTCTGTGTCTGGTTGCACCACGGTATTTGAGGCAGTATCAATCGGGCGAGTGTCTCTGTCTTTGTCTCTGTCTCTGAAATGATTACCCCGGAATTCCCGCGGGCTGCTATCTCTGCCTCTGTCTGTGTCTCTGTCTCTGTCTCTGTCTTTGTAATAATTGCCCCGGGATTCGGGCCGACTGCTGTCTCTGTCTCGGAAATTGTTGCGGGCCGGCTGGGGGCTGCTGTCTGTGTCTCTGTCTCTGTCTCTGTCTTTGTAATAATTGCCCCGGGATTCGGGCCGACTGCTGTCTGTGTCTCTGTCTTTGAAATGATTTCGGCGGGTGGACGGTTGGCTGTCGGCATCGACATTCCGTTTGAAAATTGCTCGCACGGGCATTTCTCTGGATTGGGGGGAAAAGGTCGATCGCTTTTGAGGCGCGTCTGTTCCGCGAGTGTCGGGACGGGGCTTGCGTTCAAAGCGGGGAGAGGACGGTTGTGAGTCTTGGCGGCGGCCTTCGCTTCTGAATGGCTTGCTGTCGGAGTTCGATCGCGAGGTGTTTGGTCTGGTAAATTTTCTCATTTGTTTGTTGTTGCAGTCAAAACAATTTTAGATTTGGGATTGACAAAGCGATAGGACTGAGTTTGAAATTGGAGATTTTCCGGGCAATTAATTATCGATCGATCCGCTGCCCTTCCTAACTATTAACTGCTAAATACTTTCAGTTAAATACTTTCCGTTTCCAGTTTTAAAAGCGCAAAAATTTCGGTCAATCTTTCGGGATCGGTGAGGTACAAATATCCGACTAAAGTTTCTAAGCTGCTGGCTTGTTGGTAAATCTCAGGATCGGCTCGCTTAGAACGGCCCGATACGGCATTGCGGCCGCGCTTGACAATTGCTAATTCTCTACTGTTCAAGTAAGGAGAGATCGATCGCAAGTGACGCGCTTGAGTTTCGGCTCGTACTTGCCCCACCACCAATTCGTGATAAGCTTGCAATTTTCTGGGGGGCACCAAGTACAAACTCCGAATGTAGAGTTCGTATACTGCATCTCCCAAATATGCCCAGGCTGCGGGCGAAATCCTTTCTATTTCTGCTGGTGTCGCCCTCGCAGGATGCTGTCGATTTAAACTGATATCAGTCAGGTTCAGTTTCAGTCCGTCATCGGCGATCGGCGACATACTTTTTTAAATAAAACTTCCGCACAGCATGGTCTTCGTAGTCATTTGACGTTTTCGTCTTTCATCACTCGATCGATTATAGCTTTCACTCGATTGCCAGCATCTCGATCGCTAAAAAGCTCGCTTGCTTTGCCGATCGCCCGTTCGCCGACTCAAGAACGATTTTTACACTTATGGCAATGCTCTCCTTCTTATAGCATTTTTCTGTCTGTTGGCCACACATATTTTGCTGCCCCTCCACCGCAAATCGAAGTATCGGGGGAATTTGCAGCTTGCGCGTGTCACAGTTTCTCGGAAAATTCGTATTATTTTACCTGCCAAACCACAAAAATTTGCTATCCAGCGTTGAAAACCGGATAGCTAATTCAATCCACTTTCTGGTCAAGCATCCTTGACGTTTTTTACCGCTTCATCAACATTCGGCTGCAAAGACAAAAATTTCTCTAAGCGAACCAGTTTAACAGTTTGAGTTACGCGAGGATTTGAGACAATTTGCAATGTCCCTTCCACGGTTTGGGCTTTCTTCACAAGTTGCACAAGTGCGCCCAAGCCGGAACTGTCCACAAAGTCTATCTGAGACAAGTCCAAAATTACGTGTTTTGGGCCATCGTCAATACATTTGCTCAATACCTTCCGAAAAGTCGCCTCAGAAAAAGCGTCCAGCAGGCCAGTCAAGCGAAATAACTGATAGTTATTCTTGACTTCGCGAGTGCCTCTGAGGCTAACGGTCAGGGTCAATGGCTCAGAAATGACACCCTCCTAGCTAGATATGGCTTAAAGTTGAGGCTTCATTATAGGAGTTTTTGTTTTTTTTGTCTACTGTTTTTTAGTCATTAGTCATCGGTCATCGGTCATCGGTCATTTTTCCTAATGACTAATGACTAATGACTGCTGACTAATGACTAATGACTGCTGACTGCTGACTAAGCAGCTACTTTCTGATTGTCTCGCATTGACTGCACGAACCGATCGAATAAATAGTCAGCGTCGTGCGGGCCCGGACTGGCTTCCGGGTGGTACTGAACTGAGAACAGCGGCAGAGTTTTGTGCTTCAATCCGGCTACGGTGCGATCGTTCAAATTGAGATGAGTAATTTCTACTTCCGGGACTAGGGAATCCGGGTCGATCGCAAAACCGTGATTTTGGCTAGTAATTTCTACTTGCTGGGTTAAACCCGCTGGATGATTCAAGCCCCGGTGGCCGAACTTAAGTTTAAAAGTTTCCGCACCCAAGGAAAGTCCCAGAATCTGGTGTCCCATGCAGATTCCGAATACAGGTTTGTCCGACTTCAACAGAGCTCGGGCCGTCGCAATTCCTTCCGTTACCGCCGACGGATCTCCCGGCCCGTTGGACAGAAAAATGCCATCGGGATTGTATTTGAGAATTTCCTCCGGCGACGTGTCAGCGGGTACAACAATTACCCGACAGCCGTAACTCGCCAAACGCCGCAGAATATTGCGCTTGATCCCAAAATCTAGCGCCACCACCGTCCACATTTCGCCCTTGGCCGGTTGGACTGTCGGGCTGAACTCCCACACCGAGTCTGTGGCTTCCGACCACTCGTAAACCTTGCGGGTGGTCACTTCCCCAACCAGATTCAGCCCGGCCATGCTGGGAGCGTCTTGCACTTGTTCCAACAGCTCTGCTTGGTCGAGAATCACGGTGGAAATGCCGCCGTTAATCGCTCCTACCGTGCGTATTTTGCGGGTGAGGGCGCGGGTGTCGATGCCGTAAATTGCGGGGATATTGTACTGTTTTAGGTAGTCTTGCAGGGATTGCGAGCAGCGCCAGTTGCTGGGGCGGCTGCATACGTTGCGGGCGATCGCACCTCGAATTTGCGGTTGCGAGGATTCTTCGTCTTCGAGATTTACCCCGGTATTACCCAATTCTGGATAAGTAAAAGTGACAATCTGGCCGCGATAGCTGGGATCGGTCAAGACTTCTTGGTAGCCCGTCATTCCCGTATTGAAAACTACTTCGCCGACGACGGTAGAGTCAGCGCCAAACGACCAGCCGCGGTAAGCAGTACCGTCAGCCAGGACTAGGAGAGCGGGTTTTGCTGTTGAAAGTGACATGGCATCCTTAATTACTTTACGTTTAGTTTCATTTCATTTTGAGCCCGACTGGCGACTTTTGGCCGATCGACCAAATAGACCTCTCCCACAATTATTGTCTTACAGGCATCGGAGCTGTTCACAACAGTCTTTTTGGGAGATGTCTAATAAAAATCTCATTTTATTTGCCTATAGTAATTTCCTGCTGTATTTTTTTTTACGGTTTGTAGCTCAATCCCGTAAAAATTTAGAGCGCGTGCTTTGGTACTTTTGACTTAGGAACCTTGCAGTCTCAATTACTGAAACAAATTGTTTGTCATTTGTCAAGCATTTTTTGACAGACAGCCCTCTCAGCACAAAAATCAAAGCTGAAATCCCCAAACTGTCGGTACTAAATCTATACCCAAAGGCCGCTGTGGTTGTTACGATCGACCTACAAGCGTTTAAACAAACTATGGTCAGCAAATCTCCCTTGCTTTTATTCTCAAACTCTCAAAACCTGCCGAAACCTTTACTGGCTTTAACAGCGGTTATTTCTCTGAGCAGCTCAATTTTAGCGTACACCGCAGTCAACTCCTCGCGAGCGACTGCTCAAGAGATCGAGGGATGCTTCCTCCGCAACTCCAGCGGCCAAACTGTCAACTTGAGCCGCTCTGTTTGCGGTTTTGTCCCTCAAGAATTGACTCCGGCTGCTTCGCCGGAGGTTAAATCGGGAGTATTTCTAGTCAAAATTAAACGCCGAGAAGCTAATATCCCAGTCATAGAAGTCACGTTTAACGGCACGCAAAAGTTTGAAATGATGGTGGATTCTGGAGCCAGTCGCACAGTAATTACGCCAGCAATGGCTGCTGCTTTGAAGATAGTTCCTCAAGGAAGCGTGCAAGCAAAAACTCCCAACGGAGTAGCTACTTTTGCTCTCGGCAATCTTACTTCGATCGAAGCAGGCGGTTTGGCGATTACAAATGTAGTTGTACCGATCTCGCCCGCACTGGACATCGGGCTGCTGGGTCACGATTTTTTTGGCAATAAAGATGTGACTATTAAGCAAGATGTGATTGAATTTCGATCGCGCTCTTAGAGAGAAGTACGATCGAACTCGGAAGGGAAGCACCGATCGCACTTCTGTTTAAAATAAAACACAGATGCTCCCTGACCGAACTTCTTTCCTCATCGCAAAAACTCAATTAACTGCTGCAACTTCAACCAAGATTCGCCACTAGATAAAATCTGCTTGGCCAAATCAACTCCCTCTGCGTGGGAACCCATCGGAATTGCACCTCCCACCTGAAAAGCCAAAGACGCATTCAAAGCTACAACATCCATTTGCGCTGCTGTACCTTTCCCTTGCAAAACGTTCCGCAAAATCTCGGCGTTTTCCTCAACATTTCCACCTTTCAATGAGCCGATCGCCCTTCGTGTCAATCCTGCCCGTTCCGGATCTACAGTAGTAAGTTCCACCTTGCCGCCCGACAAAATCGCCAAATCAGTCACATCGCCCAATCCCGCCTCATCCAACTTTTCTCTGCCGTGAACCACTATCGCCAACTCAGTCCCCAACTCGCCCAAAGCTTGGGCAACAGTTGATACCATGCCGGGAGCGAACACCCCGATTACCTGCCCTCTAGGGCGCATAGGATTCACGAGAGGCCCCAAAAGGTTAAAAACAGTCCGCACCTTCAAAGTGCGCCGGAGCGATGCTACAGCCTTGAGTGCTGGATGCCACCCCGGCGCAAATAAAAAAGTGATCCCTACCGAGTCTACAGCAGCTTTTACCTTCGCAACATCGGCGTTGAGGTTGACTCCCAAAGCTTCGAGCACATCAGCAGAACCGACTTTGCTAGATGCCGATCGATTTCCGTGTTTCGCCACTGGCACTTTGCCCGCAGCCGCCACAAAGGCGACAGCAGTGGAAATATTAAATGTGGAAGCGCCGTCACCGCCGGTGCCGCAAGTATCAATTAATTTGAAATTGGAGATGGCAGATTGGCGATCGTCGAAAACGCTTTCCGAGTCGCCTGCGAGAGACCCAGACTGCAATACCTGAGCCATTCCTGCCAATTCTTGGGCGCAGGTGCCTTTGGCTTGGAGCGCTGCTAAAATCGCGCCGGAAAGTACCGGGGGTATAGCTTCTGCCAGCCATCCCCGCATCAAGTCGGCGGCTTGGGCGCGCGAGAGAGATTGTTTGTCTAACAGTTGTTGCAGCAGGGCCGACCACAGAGGAGAATCCGCACTCAAAGTTGAAACTGCGGATGTATCTGGTGTTGCAAGTACGGGAGAATCAGTCATTTATAGTAGTTTCAGTCAAGTTTAGTTTGATCGAGCTTGGCGGCCAAACCGAGACTCGATCGGGATTTTACCAGACTTATAGCATTTGAGAATTAAGAATATTCGATTTGAGAATTGGCAATGACTTACTGCATAATGGTTTGGAGCTTTCCTACAATTATCTGCTTTTTGCGAACTGGCATTGCTGACCCTATTTGGCGCGTCCCGGCTCAGATTTTGGCCCCTCCTGTTAGCAGCACTACATAATTTGTCCGCCCGCCGCAGCCGAATATGAAGTTTTTGATACAACAATTGCCCTTTTGTTATGACAAGTTTAAGGGGAAACCCCAGAGCGTACAACTGCCAGCAAACCGCTGTATTATCTTTAAACAAAAATAATCAACCCTAACCCTGAGCACAAAAAGACGGATACAAATTTCCGAGAGCAGTTGTGGATACTCAAAAATTTGAGACCACAACCACAACTCCAGATTCAATGCCAGAGTCAATTGTTCGATCTAAAATCGTTAGACGATCGCGATCGCGCCAAAGTCTCAAATCTCAAATCGACTCACCGCAGAACCAGACACAAGCCCCGGGCTACCGACACAGGGAAAATCGGTGGCGATGACTATCGCCTTCCCTCCAAATACGTGGCGATTATATTGTTAGATTGCACGGCATTTTGCTGTCAGAGCGATTGTATAAGTCCCTGCATCTTAAATTTAGTAAAAACAGCATCGCCACTCACTAACTTATTTCAGGGTATTTAACTGCTAGTATATTCAAAGAGATTTCAATCATCAAGTTTGGTTGTAACACTTGCACCGCCAGCCGATAGAGCAAATCGCCCGCCTTACAAGCCCACCAAATCTTAAACAAAAAACAAACCGGGTAACCTCAACTTTCCTCAACAACAACTAACAGCTAACAGCCCAGCAGGAGAAATGAATAAACACACTTATGTAATTGCAGCCCCGGACACAAACCAATCGCAAAGCTTGGCAATTGTTTTTTTTATCGCCTTTATCGCCATCGCGCGGCACAGAATTCACCTGCTTAATTAACAGCTCGGATTAAACAGGCATCAACCAAAATCTTCATTTCAAACACAAGAGCAGGGTATTCAAAAGTGGGAAATCAAAAATTAGAAAATAAATCAATAGAAGGCCTGAATATCCAGGAGGCGCTACAGCAAATGGAAGCAAAATATTACAGTATGTTTGAAAATGCTGTTTCCGGCATTTTCCAGACAACGCCCGATGGGCGTTACCTCAGCGCTAATCCCGCTTTGGCTCGGATTTACGGCTACAATTCCCCAGCAGAATTGATGGGGAATCTGACTGATATCAGCGATCAGCTTTACGTCAATCCCGATCGCCGCGGCGAGTTTGTTTCGGCTTTGCAAGCGCGGGGCATCGTATCGGATTTTGAATCGCAGATTTATCGCCGAGATGGCGCAGTAATTTGGATTTCGGAAAATGCGCGGGCCGTTCGCGATCCCGACGGCAAATTGCTTTATTATGAAGGTTTTGTGGAAGATATTACTCAGCGCAAAAATGCAGAAGCTGCACTGCGATCGAGTGAAGAACGCCTGAGAATGGTAATTGAAGGTGTTAAAGACTATGCTATATTCATGTTAGATACTAAGGGATATGTAGCTAGCTGGAATTCCGGCGCTAAAAGAATTTTGGGCTATAAAGCCAGCGAAATAGTCGGCAAAAACTCAGAGTCCTTTTATACCCCTGAAGATATTAAAACTGGCAAACCACAACAAAAATTAATCACAGCTACCGCAGCAGGTAGATATGAAAGTGAAGGCTGGCGATTTTGCAAAGATGGCTCCAGATTTTGGGCGAAGGTTATTGTAACTCCTTTGCGGGATGAAAGCGGAGAGTTGCAGGGCTTTTCTCAAATCATGCAGGACATTACTAAGCAAAAGCGAGCGGCAGAGGAAAAGATGCAGTTGATTGCTTCTTTGCAGGAATCTGAAAAGAAGTTTCGCAGTCTGTACGAATCGACAACCGATGCGGTAATGCTGCTAGACGAAGAGGGTTTTTTGGATTGCAATCCGGCAACTTTAAAGTTATTTGGATGCAGCACAGAATTGGAATTCTGCGGCAAACATCCTTCGGCATTTAGCCCACCGCTACAACCGACAGGAGAAGATTCTACGAGTCTGTCTCAAGAACTAATTAGTACGGCAATACAAACGGGAAATTGCCGTTTTGACTGGCTGCACTGCCGTTTGGACGGTTCCGAGTTTCCGGCGGAAGTGCTGCTAACTTCTATGGATATCGGCGGCAAAATGGGGCTGCAAGCCGTGGTGCGCGATATCACTTATCGGGTGCGGGCCCAGGAAACTCTGAAGCAGGCTAACGAGGTGTTGGAATGCCGGGTAAAAGAGCGGACAAGTCAGTTGGAAGCAGCTATTAAACAGTTGCGTTTGTCGGAAGAAAAATTTTCTAAGGCTTTTAGATCGAGTCCCGATCCGATGACTATTACTACTTTTGCAGAAGGCAGTTTTATAGAAGTAAATGATAGTTTTCTATCTGTGACAGGTTACAGTTTAGAAGAAACTATCAGCCATACAGTAGGGGAATTAAATATTTGGGTAAAGCCAGAAGAACGAGTTAATTTTCGGAAAAGATTGCAAGAAAAATATGTTGTTCGCAACCAGGAATGCGAATTTCGGGTGAAGTCTGGCTCGGTGGTGGTGTGTTTGCTCTCAGCAGAGTTGATTGATTTGGACGGCAAACTTTGTATGCTAGCAGTGATGACCGATATTACCGATCGCAAACGTGCAGAAGAAGCCCTGCGGGAAAGCCAACGCGCATTGGCGACGCTGATGAGCAATTTGCCGGGAATGGCCTACCGTTTTCGCAATGATGCCGATCGCAGTATGGAGTTTGTCAGCGAAGGTTGCTATCAGTTAGCCGGCTATTATCCTGAAGAATTTATCGGCACTAGGGAAATTTCTCTCTCGGAATTGACACACCCCGACGATCGCGAACTATTCTGCAATGCCGTAGAAGTTGCTTTGCAAGAAAATCGACCCTACCAGCTAAATTACCGCATAACTTGTAAAAACGGCGAATTAAAATGGGTTTGGGAGCAAGGTTTGGGAGTGTATTCCGACTCGGGAGAATTGATAGCTTTAGAAGGGTTAATTACCGATATTTCCGAGCAGAAACGCAGTGAAGAAGCTTTGCTGCATTCGCAAACAGAATTGACTCAACAAAAACTTCAGCTAGAACATACTTTGCACGAATTGCAGCAAACTCAAGCGGTATTGATTCACACTGAAAAAATGTCTACACTCGGTCAAATGGTAGCAGGTGTCGCTCACGAAATTAACAATCCCGTTAACAGCGTCTGCGGCAATCTCGTCCACGTCGGCCACTACACCGAAGATTTGCTGAATCTGATCGATATGTACCAGCAGCACTGCCCGCAGCCGCCGGAACCAATTGAAGATAAAATTGAGGAGATCGAGCTAGAGTTTCTGTTAGAAGATTTGCCGAAGGCGATGTCCTCAATGCAGATTGGCGCCGATCGCATTCGGGAAATCGTGCGATCGCTCAGAACTTTCTCTCGCAAAGACGATTCTCAAATGAGCAAAGTTAACCTGCACGAAGGCATTGAAGGAACGCTGCTAATCCTGCAAAGTCGGTTGAAAGCGCGCGGCAGCTATCCCGAAATTGCGGTAATTAAGGACTATGGAAATTTGCCTTTGGTCGAGTGCTATTCGGGTAAAATAAATCAGGTATTTATGAACTTGATCGGAAATGCGATCGATGCGATCGAGGAATACAACGCAGAGCGATCCGTTGCCGAAGTCAAAGCTAACCGCAGCAAAATAAAAATTAGGACAGAAGTCCAAAACTCCAACGCTGTAATTCGGATTTCTGACAACGGCCCAGGAATGCCAGAAGAAGTTTCCCAGCAATTGTTCGAGGCTTTTTTTACCACCAAACCCGCCGACAAAGGCACCGGTTTGGGCCTGTCAATTTCCTATAAAGTTGTCCAAGAACACGGCGGCACGCTCAGTTGCGTGTCTGCACCCGGTCAAGGAGCCGAGTTTATCATAGAAATGCCGATCGAGCAAAATAGTGACTAGTTGTTGGTTATTGGTTATTAGTTATTGGTTATTGGTTATTGGTTGTATCAAGTCCGAGCGATCGCTTATAATTCTTCACGAGTGCGAGCGGGACGCTGGCACTGAAATGATAACTGATTAACCGGACATGAGATTATTGGTTATTTGTAACTATTGACTAATTACTATAGCAATCCTCGCATCATTTTCAATAACTGGTTAAGAGGCTAGGAATCGATGTCATTCTTGAAGAGCTTTGCCTGCGAAAATGGAGGCAGAGCCTCGCCTATCTGCGTTACCAGGCAGAGCCTGGTAACGAGTAGACCCATAACCCATAACTAATAACCAATAACCAATAACTAATGATAGCAAATCCGGGTTTTGGAAATTCTTTATTAACCAGTCAGCGCAGGCCGACTTTGTTTCTGTAGACGCGGTTTCAACCGCCGAATCATAAACGGGGTATGTTACTGACTAACAACCAACAATCAACAACTAACAACTAACAACAGTCAACAGTCAACTGACTTGACACCTATCCCAATAAATTCGAGCCACCCTATCCCCCGGATTTTGCCGCAAACAATCAGTAAATAACCCCGCCGCTTCCGTAAAATTATAGATATTGTACAAAGACAAAGCCTCAGTAAACACTGGCAAAGTAGCCAACTTCCCCGCTTTCACTTCCGGCAAATCTGCATCAAAAACCTCATAAACAGTAACCCATTCAGACTTCCCCTTAACCTGAACCCTATCAATCACGCGAATCCCATAATCAGCAGGATTTCTCAAGCCATCGAAAGTCTGTTGAGTAATTAACAGCGATACCCCATAATTCTTCGTCAAACTTTCAATCCGAGCAGCCAAATTAACCGCATCACCAATAACAGTACCATCCATCCGGCTGTTTCCGCCAACAGTACCCAGCATCAAAGAACCAGTATTAATTCCCACCCCAATCTTAATCGCCACATCGCCCGAAGCAGCGCGCTGTCGATTGTATTCAGCAAGAACGTGCAGCATTGCAATTCCCGCTTTCACAGCATCATCCGCACCGTCGCTAAACAAAGCCATAATTGCATCGCCAATATATTTATCAATAAACCCCTGATTTTCCACAATCAGCGGTTCCATATAACTCAAATATGAATTTATAAATTGGAAATTTTCTTCTGGTGTCATCTGTTCCGAAAGAGTCGTGAAGTCACGGATGTCAGAAAACAGCACCGACATTTCCAACTCCACCGCCTCTCCCAATTTAACATCAACAATAGTGTCACATCCCAAAAAAGATAAAAACTGATTGGGTACAAAACGACTTGTCGCCTCAACGATATCTAATTCTGCCTCCAGTGAAAGTTGCAAACTGCAATTGACCTCAAAGAGATCCTCAATGAACTTTTTGCGCTCTGCCTCAGCTTCTTTGCGTTCTGTGATATCTTGAAGAGTGTTAATAGCATAAACAATTTTCCCCTGTTTATCGTAAATCGGGGTAGCATGAATTTCTAGGGGAATAATCTTATTGCCGTGCCGGACTTCTAAATCCTCAGCCACAGAAGTTTCGCCCCTCAATGCCCGCATGACGGGCAAGTTTTCCACAGGGCAAGGTTCAAGACTTCCTGCTTGATAAACTTCATAAACCTCTGACAGTTTTTCAGATGGAATCTCAGACACGACTTCTTTGTCAAATATCTCTTTTGCTTTCTGATTAATATAGTAAACTTTACCATCCGCATTCAGCACTCCCACGCCGATCGGCATTGCTTCCAAAAACTGCATCAAGCGATTTTCGTTGTCGTGGAGTGTCGCAATCAGTAGCGATTGCTCCCGGTTTAAATCCGCCAATTCCTGATTCATTTGCTGAAGCTGCGCGTTTTGTGCTGCCAGCAGTTGATTTTGCCGATAACTGTTTACAGCTTCTTTTACCGTTAAATTCAAGTCTTCTTGTTGCCAGGGTTTGGCCATATAACGATATAAATTTGCATTTTTGATAGCATTTCCCACCGCCTCAATATCTGCTTGCCCTGTCAGCATAATTTTAATAGTTTGGGGCGAGAGTAGATGGACTTGTTTTAATAGTTCATCTCCCTTCATCTCAGGCATGATATGATCGGAAATAATTAACGGTACTTCATACCCATCCAACAATAATTCTTCAAGCAACTCTAATGCTTCCTCCCCACCCTCAGCAATTTCGATCAGATAAGCATTGCCGACAGCTTCTTGGAGTTCTGCTTTGAGGCTCTTGAGTACAGTGTTGTCATCATCTACACAGATTATTACCTGTTGTTTCATAAGTTCAACAAACCAGATTTTATAGTTTCCAGCAAATCTGCTTCCGACCAAGGTTTAGATAAGCAGCGATGGAGGTTTGCCTGTTTTTGGGCTCGGTCAATTGCTACTTCATCAGCTTGACCTGTTAGCATAATTTTAACAACATGAGGGTATTTTTCGTGAATGCGAATCAGCAATTCATCTCCCTTAATACCGGGCATTAACCAATCAGAAATAATCACAACAACGCTGATTTCTTCGTCATAAAGTTCGCCGATTACATCCAATGCCTCTTCAGCATCTTCGGCTCCTTCATAGCTGTATGCATCTCCAAATGCTGCTGCTAGCTGCGTCCTGAGACTATCTAACACCATTCTCTCATCGTCAACGCACAAAATAACTGGTTTAGACATCTATTTTTTTTCCTTTTTAATTGTCATTACTAACAAAAGTAGTAAAAGTGGTAAAAGTAGTAAAGTGTATTAGTAGACCCGATCGCATTTTAAGAGGCTAGTTCGCGCACGGGCGACCATCACCTTGGTTTTTCACCAAAATATTTGCTTGCAATCCTCTTGGAAGAATTCACAAACCCGGTTTATTGGTTCCATCGCTAACTAAATGACCCCATCCAGCCAATCTCCACATCCTCTCCCCCTTGCCAGTCACCGAAACCGAGAAATCTAGATGCTTCTAACAGCTTAGCTGAGCATAACGCATCGTACTGCGGTTTGACATCGATTTCCGGTATAATCCGAGTGATTGGCATCAAAGCACTTTGACTTTTGCCATCCTCCCAATGGTGTAGATTGCAGGTTGAGTGGAACCGAGATATTGCACCAATGTCAATAAGCTTTTTATGAACAGGCTGTCCGGCCTGTTCCACAAGAAAATTCACTCTTTGTGGAACAGGCTGTCCGGCCTGTTCTTGAAAATGGTGCGCCAATACGCTTGGGTTAAAACTGTTTACTCCGAGGATATCCCTTGCAGCATCCCCCTTAAAAAGACCGACTTTGAGCAACTTCTTGTCCCCCGTAGGGGCGGTGCCAAGAGTGCCCGTCCTCTTGGCGCCGGGGGGATCTGGCTTAACCCAACGGTATTGCCTTATACGCCGCTCATTGGCAGACAAACATTAAATGTAGTTTGACCTGGAATTGATTCTACCTCAATCCTTCCCTGATGTTTTTCCACTATCTTTTTCACAATATCCAGCCCCAAACCGCTGCCTTCTCCTGCGGGTTTTGTCGTAAAAAATGGCTGGAATATTTTCGCCTTTATCTCTTCGGGAATGCCTTTACCGCTGTCAGTAACGCTAATCTGCACCTGCCCGGATTGCTCGCTCAATCCAATAGTGAGCTTCCCCCGATAATCCATTGCTTGCAAAGCATTGTGAATCAGATTTGTCCAAACTTGATTCAGTTCGTCGGGATAGCAAAGTATCGGCGGAATTTCGGCATAGTTTCTGACTACCTCAATGCCTTGTTTTAATTGATTTTGATAGAGAGTTAAGATAGTTTCTATCCCTTGTTGAATGCTGGCTGGTGTTTGTTCACCGGACTGTTTGTAGCGCGCATAGGTTTTTAAGGCAAATACAACCTTTGATGCTCTATCTGTAGCTGTGTTGATAGTGGCGATGCCTCTTTTTAATTCAGATAGTTTGTAGGCGGTCTCTAGGATGTGCAAACTGTCCGACTTTTGCAGCATTGGCAGAAAATTTTCGATTTCATCATACACCCCCATCATCACTAATCGATCGGCAACTACATCGGCACTGTCAATCTCTAATTCTTGTAGTTGACTCCTTAAAGCTCTCTTCAATTTGCGTTCTTCTTTGGTTGATATTGTTTCTTCTTGTTGGAGCGATCGCTGAAGTAATTCTAAGAAAGTTTGCCCCTCTTCTGGAGAGAAAGATTGAAAAAGTGCGGGCAAATCTTCTAGAGTTCGATCTAAAAATTTGGACACATTGCCGGCGGAGGAACGAATCGCACCTAGGGGCGTGTTAACTTCGTGGGCAACTCCGGCTACAAGCTGTCCTAAAGCTGCCATTTTTTCTGATAAAATCAATCCTTCTTGGGTGGCTTTTAGTTGTTGGAGAGTATCGCTGAGTTCCTGATTTTTCTGGTGCAAAGCGGATTCGGCTTGTTTGCGATCGCCAATTTCTCGCCACACTGTATGCAGAATTTGTTTACCATTTACAGGAATTGCTGTCAATAATACTTCTACCCAAAAGTCTTCTCCATCGTTGCGACGGTGCATCCATTCAAAGCGATGGCTGCCTCGCTCGAAGGCTATGGATGTGATTTCTTGGGATTTCTCAAAAGAGTCTCTACCATCCGGTTGGAATTGGGGAGAAAGTTGAGCCGGATGTAAGGAAAGAAGCTGTTTTTTGTCATTGCAGCGCATCATTGTGACAGTTGCGGAGTTGCAGTCGGTAAATATGCCTTCATCTAACAGCAGAATCGCATCTGCTGATTGTTCGTAAAGTTGTCGAAAGCGAGCTTCTGACTGCTGGAGTTTTTGGGTGCGTTCTACTACTTTTGCTTCTAAGTTAGTATAGAGTTGGGCGTTTTCTAGGGAGATGGCTGCTTGGGATGCTAAGACTTTTAAGAGGGATAATCTGTCGCCAGTAAAGGCATTTGTAACGAGATTATTTTCTAGGTAAAGAATCGCGATCGGCTTTCCTTGGTGCTGCATCGGCAGACACAAAACCGACTTTGGTTGATGCTGGATGATGTAACGATCGGCTGCAAATGTAGCCTCAGTAGTGGCATCATCAATTACCAAGGTTTCTTGGGTGCGCCAGACATAATGGACGATCGCGTTTGGAATTTCGTCACAGTCAACAGCGGGAGTTAAGTTTAGGTTGCACGGTTTACCGCTACTACATTGAGCAGCGATCGAGAATGAATCTCCCTTTAGTAAAATTAGAGACCCTTTTTTTGCTCCTGCATTCTCAATCATCACTTGCATCAAATTGGAAAGCAATTTATCTAGGTTAATTTCTCCTGAAATTGATTGAGAAGCTTTGATTACTGTTGCTAAGTCCAGAATTTCAGAAACACCTGAACTCGTACCTGCAACAGTTGCCGTCATCATTTTGGTAATTGTATCGCCTGTATTTAAGACGGTTTTTTGGTTGAGAATAGGGGCGAGTAATTGAGGATATCGCTGTTCTAAATCGTCAACTTTTGCCTTTGCACCCCAACGCATATAAGCGTAGTAAGCATCAGTTAGGTAGACTCCGGCAATTTTGTCTTTACCCCAGTCTAAATAAAACTTGGCAGCGAGTTCGTGGGCTAGGGCTTCTTCGTTGAGATATTCGTTTTGTTTGGCGAGGGAAATGGCGCGATCGTACATTTCGATCGCCTCTAATTTTTCCCCTAAAACTCGATGCCTTTCTGCCTCTACTAAATACCATTTATGCAAATAATTCATGGGAGCATTTTGCACCCACTGATGCAGAGTAGTTTGATGGGTTTCGACTAAGGCAAGAATTTCAGTTTGCTCAATTTCTGACTCTGCGGGCAAAAGTGCTAGGTGGGTGAGGGCGGCATAGAAATGGAAAATGGGAACAAAAGTCGATCCCGATACTCCCATCACATACTGTTTAATTAGGGTAATGTTGTCTAGGGCAGCCTTGTAGTTTCCATAGGAGTAAGCAAGCAGCAATTTTAAGATGCACGCACAGGCGAGCGCCGTGAATTCATTGTCCTGATAATGCTTGGGAATCATCACAGTTTCATCGTAGGCTTCCCCGATTAAGCAATCCGAGTGAATACGGGTTTCTCTCAAGTTCTGCACCGTCTGCTGAATCATATCCAAATAAATTTGAGCAGAATATTGTTTCAACTGCGCCATGACAGCCCTATAACCTGCTATTTCTGGTTCCCAACTATCTAGTTCTACCCCAGCGAATAAATGGGTATAAAAATAAATATATATGTTATAGCCAGCGTCTACAAAGTCGCCAGTTTCCATGCCCGCCGTAAACCCATCTTTCAGCGTCGGTAGTGTTGCTAAAAGAGCTTCTTTACGATGCTGAATCCAGCCACCAAACAAAAGTAGAACTGTGGACTTCAATTCCCGGACATTTAAAAGATCGAGCAATGACAGCCCCAATTGGCCATAGCCATAGCCCGTTTCCACTTCTTGAAAAAAGGCACACAACACCATCCCGTGCATCGCATACCCCACCGTCGATGCGGGTGCATTCCCAAAGGAGAGCGATAAACTCACCATCGTCGAGCTCAGCAAGGGCAGCAAACCGGGCATTCCCTGGAAAACGGGTGGAAACAACATACTAGACAGTTGCATAGCTGCCTGAGTCTGTGGATTTGTCATCGCAGGTAGGTCAATTAGTTCCTCAATTTTTCTGCCGCCGAGGGAGCCTGCAAGGGCTTGTAGCGCTTTGCCGATCGAGGCTTCATCAGGTGTGGTAGGGAGTTCAATTCCCAATTGTAAGAGTGATTCTCTGGCGACTGCGATCGTTTCTAACACTTTGCTCTGGGCTGTCTGAGCGGCAATTTTAATTTCGTAAATTTTAACTCGCTCTAAAATTGTTTGAGCGTGTTGCAAAACTTGTGCTGCTAGGAACTCCATACCATCAAAGTCACCATTCAAATAGGCAGCTTCGGCACCAGCAACATAGAGATTCAGGGTCAATTCATACTGATTCTGCCAGCAGTTAGCCCTCAAGAGTTCAATCCCTGTTTGGAGATAGATATTTGCCGCAGCATAAGCAGTTGAAGCTAAAGCTTTACGTCCGGCAATTAAATTTAATTGAGCTAGTCGATCTCGCTCTGGCTGATAGTCAATTAACTCCACCCCCATATTCAACTGGTTGACAATATCAAAAATTTTTTCTTCTCTTTCTGCTTCAGGAGTATTCTTCAACAGCAGTTGCCCAATTTCGAGATGGGTGGACTGTTTCTGGGATTCGGGAATCAGAAAATATGCTGCTTGCTGCACTCGGTCATGTAAAAACTTGTAGGGAACCGATAACTCCGACTCTTGTCCAACTTCAACTGATTCCGAGTTGCGAAAAAATTTGTAAATTTCACTAATCGGAATAACCAACCCTTCTTGCAAGGCTTTCCATAAATCAGCAGATGTCTCACTCTGAGATTTTTGATGCACAATTGCCAGAGTTGCTAAGTCAAATTGATTGCTAATACAAGCTGCAAGTTTCAGGACATCCTGGG
>NZ_JADEWV010000428.1 GCF_015207455.1 Microcoleus sp. LEGE 07076 | reverse complement strand
CCTTGAGTGCGATCGCCTGCGACAAATTTACCGCACTAGGTTAAGATAGGTGAAGGTGACACTCATTTTAGACAGAGCCGGTGATTTGCGCTGCGCTCTTAGCTTGCAAATCTTAGGTGCAGAAAATAATTAATGGTAGATCAATTTCTTGACGCTTCGCCCAATTTGGGAGTTGACACTTTTTTATTATTGTTAGTGTTAGTGGGTTTGGAGGCTGTGCTTTCGGCTGACAACGCGATCGCCCTGGCATCTATTTCTAAAGGTTTGGAAGATGCCAAGCAACAGCAACAGGCTCTCAACATCGGTTTGATAATTGCTTTTGTACTGCGAATTTTACTAATTTTAATGGCGACTTGGGTGATCGGGTTCTGGCAGTTTGAACTGCTGGGAGGACTCTACCTGCTGTGGCTAGTTTTCCAGCACTTTTCCTCAGCTACTGACTCTGAAGGAGAACATCACGGGCCGAGATTTTCGTCGGTGTGGCAAGCAATTCCAGTGATTTCTCTGACGGATTTAGCATTTTCTTTGGATAGCGTTACTGCTGCGATCGCAATTTCTGACAAAATTTGGCTGGTGGTGACAGGTGCCACAATTGGAATTATCACCCTGCGATTTATGGCGGGATTGTTCATCCGCTGGCTCGATGAGTTCGTACACTTAGAAGATGCTGGCTACATTACAGTAGGCTTGGTGGGAATGCGATTGTTGGTAAAAGTAATTAACGACAGTTTAGTACCTCCGGAGTGGCTGTTAATTACCAGTATCACCGTGCTATTTGTGTGGGGATTTTCTAAGCGCACTCCCGAGGCGGTGGAGATTGCAGAATCTCAGACAATAGCTCTCAATCAGCCGGATTCAGAAGTCGCATTGCCGGAATCGCCAGGACAGAAGTCCGAAGTTTAACACAGAGCGTGTTACCTGCGATCGACCGAACACGATATCAGGGTCGATCGCACCGGTGATGTCACACAATGGTGAGTAAAGCAGGCATCTGGCTGCTCGCTTCGCTGGCAAATATCCTGCTATTTACAGGCTTTTTAGCACAGGAGTAATCAATGTCGATCGCAGGTGCGACGGGAATTGAAACGATGGTGTGCGATCTGTACAGAATCGATCGTATTCAAAACTGCCTCCGGATCGCGATCGAGGATCATGCTAGCGCCATCCAAAAAAGTACCACCAAAGTCAGACTCATCACACCCACCAGATGATCGAACTGCTCAGCTACACGCGGCAGAGCGATTGCTAACCGTTTAATAACAAAAACATACATCAGCCAACCAATAGCGATCGTCAGCAGTGCTTTGATGATTGTATCAATTTTATAAGCATCTAAATACACCAGATTTGCGATAATTAGCCCGCTAATTAAAAGTGAGATCGCCGGCCACAAACCAGGCTGGACTTTCTGTTTTTCTCCACGCGGGATAAAGATGAATTTGGCAAAGGATATAGCTGTACCAACGGCGACAATCTTCATCGGGATTACCTGCCAATCTGCTAGATTTTTAATCGTCAATGCTTTGGCCCCAAATCCTACCAAAAAGGGAAAGCCCGAAATCGACAGGCTGGCGATAACCAAGGCAATCCAAAGGTTAGGATCTATCGGTTTATATTGCATTTCTTTGAGGTTCCGACTTGGTAAAGAACCTGAAATTAAGAAGAGAGTTGATTTAACCAAACCGTGAGCCAGCGCGTAAACTCCCCCCACTGCCGGTGCCGCCAAAATAAATCCTAACTGCGAAATTGTGTGAAAAGCCAGCATCCGTTTTGTATCTTTTTCAAAGATGGCATACCCGATTCCCATGAAAGCCGTTGCTACGCCAAAAATCCTGACTATCTGATTAATATCATCGGAAATCAAAGCACAGCGCAGCAGCGGTAAAATACTAGCTTTGACGACAATGCCCGATAGCAATGCTGAGACT
>NZ_JADEWV010000117.1 GCF_015207455.1 Microcoleus sp. LEGE 07076 | reverse complement strand
ACTTTAGTCCTCAGATTATGAGGACTAAAGTCCGAACGATCAAACCATTGCCCGGGCGGTATCCAATGCGCGTTTTAAAATTCCCGGCGGGAAAATATGGCGATCGCAACTGACAGCAGCAGCACCACATAAAGCAAACCGTAGCCAGCATCTGTAATCAAACCAGGCAAGTAAGGCACTTGTCCGTAAACAGCATCATTTCTCAAATTGAATCGGTCTAAATCCGGCAAAACCAGATAAAGTCCCATCATCAATTGTTCAATGCCAGGATTTTTCGTTAACTTACCCACAGCCACCAAATCCCGCGTCGAATGTCCCATCAAATAAACGCCAAATGTCAGTAAACTTGCCAGCAGCGAACTGCTAAATACCCCAAATAAAATCCCGACACCGGCCATGAGACACAACTCAAACCAGACAAACAGCGAAGCGATTAAAATGCTTTCCAAAGGGTAAGGAATCCGGCTCAAACTCAGAATAAGCAGATAGATAACAGTCATTGCTGCTACCAGTACCGCCAGCACCGCCGACAGCCCTAAGTGCTTGCCCACAATTAACTCAGCCCGGCTTATCGGCTTAGCAACTAACAGGTAAACAGTCCGCTTTTCAATTTCTTTGTTGACCAGTCCGGTAGCCACCAAGACTGTGACAATTAGACCCAGAATGCTGATACCAGCCAAACCGATATCTAAGATTATTTTCTTCTCGGTTGTCGCCGCCAATTCCGGTATCAACCGTACCGAAGCCCCCATCAACAGAGCAAAAATAATAATTAAGTAAAGGATGCGATCGCGAATCACTTCCCAAAATACATTAATCGCAACTGTCAAAATTCTTCTCAAACTCATCTAGTTCTACCAATCAAAAGTTACGCAACTGTAGCCGCAGGGTGCGTTGCAATCATAGAAAATCCGCCAATAACAACGACAATCTAACAGCTCCGCACCTGACCAATAGACTTGAAAAAGCAACCCTCCCTTTTAGTTTTGCCAACACTTTTGTTTTCGCATTTTTTTTGATACATAGTATTATTAACCCGACCGAAATTTTCGCCTTATTTTAGTTTAAGAAACAAGTCAGAATTCAGAGGGAAAAATTTCCCCGATAGCCGGAGTAGGGAAGCATTTTTTGACAGAGAAAAAAGTCTTTTTTACGAGTGCGATCGCCTCAAAAGCTCCCTTGCCAAACCAAATAAGCTGTCGCGCATTTAAATTGTATATTAAGAGCAGGATTTGGGGCCCGCCCCACTCATTGTTAGATTGTTTTTTGACATAACTAAGTCAGTGGGAAAAAACACAAATATGTTAACAAAGATAAATGAGGCTAAAACTCTCATCCCTCCTGCATTCTATCTTCTGACTCCTGCCTCATCCCAACTACAAATATTTAGGCCTTTCTACTTACAATTTAAATGCCGCAACAGCCTAACGACTGGCTCAAACTTGACCGTCTCCGGCAGTTCCATCTTTTTTCAGTCCTGGTTTTGAGCGTTTGATAGCGTCGCAGGTTACAGTCCCCCGATTGGCTGTGTCGAACACGTCGCAAGACTTGGTAAACGAATATATTTCCGGTCTAAAAACCAGCCCCAGCCAAGTTGCCTGCATCTCTAACTGATAGCGCGACTGTCCTTGAACGATCGAAGTTTTGACATCCCAACTCCCATCTTCTGGGACTGACCCAATTGTTCCTAACGCTTGATTTTTCAGAAAAAATCGCTCGTTGTCAATATCTATTAACATTTGCTCTATCTGCGGCCACGGTTTTGTGTTGGCTTCATTTTTTAGGTATCGCTCCATTGCATTGAGGATGACCACTCCTCGGGAACGATTAATAGTTGGCTGTTGAAATGTCACCACATAATCGCTTTTTCTCAAATCCTGCGATAAAATGCTCGGATACTGTTGTATCCAACTTTGAACTAAAAAATGAAAGGTAAACCAACAGGAAAACGTCACATGAATTAGAGTAATCATCAAAAACTCAGGGCGCATCAACTCCCTGATACTTTCCCGTTTTGAATCGCTTTTCCAAACCCTGATTATAGCAAGAATTACTACTGCTATAATTGGGCCGGATATCCATGCTATTTCCTTCTTGTCCGACGGCAATCTGATCAGCAACCACAGACCAATTATGATGCTTGTCACCCACGGACTCAGACTTACTCCTTTAATCACAAAAGGTTTCTGGCTGGTCAGCAAACCCATTGAAAGTGCAAACAACAACCAGCTCATATCAAACATCAGAGTTCTCGTCCACAAGTCAGTGACTGCCGCCACTGCCAGCAAACCTAAAAAGATGCTAAGCAGTAAAGGAGTCTTCCAGTGGACAACTCTAGGCGGCATCATCGCCTTTTGGACTTTTTTATTAGTTTCCCAAACGCTGTTCCCCAGCTTAGTTAGTTGCTGACTGATATCCAAAAATTGCTTCATCATATATTTCAATTATTGACGCTTTGCAAAAACAATACTGTTAAAATAACGAAATTGCTAACAGTATGGGCAATTAAAACTGCCCCAAACTGGGTAGTTACTTGAAAAGTTTTTTTGATCGGACGGCGTGTGAGGGTGGGAGGCCCTAAAAACTGAGGTTTGGAAGCTTTTTTATTTCCTAAGACCCAGTTCTCTATGATTTCTAAACCCTGCCATTTGGCTAAAAAAGTTATTGCCAATATGGAAACTGCTATCACTGTCATGGCAGGGTAAACATTCGAGTTTCCGCCTAATAAAATATAACCGATTAGCTGTTCTCGCGAATCTTTGGGAAGAACGCTTTCAATGCCGAAGAAAACTAACCAACCTACGCAAGTGCAAGCGAGATTGAGGATGGCTGTGTATTCAACGCTGGTTTTGGGACCGAGTTTCAGTAGTTTTTGGAGAAACCACGATTCGAGCGCGATCGCCAAAAACATAATTAAAACTTGCACCAAAACAGTCCGAAATGGGAAAACATTTGCAATCATAAGCCTTCAGGTATATCAGCCCGTGTTAGATTTTAATTGTACAGCACCAGCGGAATAATCAAGAGCCGCAGGTCAGGGTTCCTAATCGTCCTCGATCGCCCTTGTGAAAATCAGGTCGTTTAGACTGTATCCTATAATCTTTTGAGATCCGCCTGCTGTAATGAAAACATTAAACATTCAAGGCGGGTGATCGAATACCCACCCCCAGACAGACTCAAATAACTGCTGATTATGGTAAGGAATGGCATTGGTATTCGGACAGCCTCATCCCGCTCGGAACGCGCTGCGGGTCAGATTCACGTCTACGACGGCGCTGGTAAAGGCAAGTCTCAGGCAGCTTTGGGAGTAGTGTTGCGCTCGATCGGGCTGGGTATCAATTCTGAGTCGCCCACGCGAGTTTTGTTGCTGCGCTTTCTCAAAGGCCCTGGCCGCTCCTACGACGAAGACGGGGCAATAGAAGCCCTGCAACGGGCATTTCCGCACCTAATCGACCAAGTTCGCACCGGCAGAGCCGAATATTTTGGGGCCGAAGCAATCACCCGGTTCGATCGCGCCGAAGCTCAGCGGGGCTGGGATATCGCCAAAGGAGCGATCGCCAGCGAGCTCTATTCCGTCGTAGTGTTAGACGAACTAAACCCCGTACTGGACTTAGGTTTGCTACCAATTGACGAAATAGTCCAAACCCTCAAAAACAAACCAGCATATTTAGAAGTAATCGCCACAGGCCGAGCAGCCCCCGAAGCTTTGCTGGATATTGCCGACTTGCACTCAGAAATGAAACGCCACGATCGCCCAGCAGGGGCAGAGTACAATATTTCGGGTATCGAAATATACACCGGAGCCGGCAAAGGTAAGTCTACGAGCGCCTTGGGGAAAGCGTTGCAGGCAATAGGCAAAGGTATCAGCCAAGACCAATCTCACCGGGTGTTAATCGTGCAGTGGCTCAAAGGCGGCACCGGTTATACAGAAGATGCGGCAATTGCAGCATTGCGGCAAAGTTACCCGCAACTAGTCGATCACCAACGGTGCGGCCGAGATGCTATAGTTTGGCGGGGACAACAGCAAGAGCTAGACTCGATCGAAGCAGAACGCGGCTGGGAAATCGCCAAAACGGCGATCGCCAGCGGCTGGTACAAAACGATCGTGCTCGACGAACTCAATCCCGCAGTAGACTTAGAACTGCTGCCGGTAGAGCCGATCGTCGAAGCCCTGCTGCGGAAGCCCCGCGATACAGAAATCATTATCACGGGGCGCTGTCACAAACCCCACGCTTACTTTGATTTAGCAAGCGTACACTCCGAGGTATACTGTCACAAACACTACGGCGATCGGGGCGTAGAACTCAAGCGGGGTGTAGACTTTTAGACCCCAAAGCGGTACTCCAAACTATAAGATTGCTCTGGAAAACCAGGGTTTTGACTCTTGTCCTGCCCGGAGTGCCGACCCTCCCCATCCACAATATGGTAGGTGTTTGGCGAGAAACCGGGGCAGCCACTATTTGCCGCCCCCACAAAAGAATGAAACAGCCCTGCTGAGCGGTTGGCGAATTCGACCCGTACCATAATTATTTAAAGACGGCCCTGCCTCTGAAACCGGAAATTGCCACAAAGTCTTGTGATCAATTAACTAATCTCCCAATTTTTCCTTGTCTTCGAGATCGCCTGGATCTACCTTTAATTAATCTTTTGATTAATCTTTAATTTCCTCCCCCAGACGCGATCCCCGACCGCCAATCCAGAACGGAACATTAATAATAAGAGCCGCGTCATAAGAGAGCGTGAGCACCTGAGAGATTGCACAAGGATTATTAAAGGGTGAAGACATTGAAAATAAAAGCTTACAACCAAAAAGTCGGCGAGGGAGAAAGTCTAAACAGAGTTAACACCACTAGGCTAGACTTGCGGCTGGCAAACAGGTTAAACTACAGCGGCATCCAAACATTCGGTGTTCGAGGCAGTGTCTGCAGTCGCGAAAGCGATGACCAACAAGTAGAGGAGTGAAGCTGTATGACAACTTTAAGTGACGATCCTAATCAATTAGATTTAAACCTTCCGGGACTGGGCCCGGATACAATATTCGCCGGAGCTGGGGCGGATTTAATCAGAACTTCCACCCTGGGCGGCAGCTTAATATTTGGCCAAGCCGATAACGATACCCTGACTTCGGTCGGCCCGAACGATACCATATACGGCGGCGATGACGAAGACTCAATCAGATCCCAGCGGACTCCGGTCTTGCTGCTTGGCGACGGAGGCAATGACACCATAGTCGCTGAAGCCCGCGCTACGCTGTACGGCGGTGCGGGAGAAGACTTCATGCAAGGTACTGTCGAAGCGAACCTCATGCTTGGTAATGAGGACGCGGATACGATGCTGGGAGGGGCGCAGAGAAGAGACTCGCTGTACGGCGGCAAGGGCAATGACGCGATCGGCTTCTTCATCGCAGGGGGCGGCAACAACCTCTCTTTACCGGGTGGCTTGGCTATTGGCTTCGCTGGCAATGAAGGCAGCAACTACTTGCGGGGCGACTTGGGCGACGACTTGGTTGTAGGTATCAATGTAAGAGACAGTCTCTTCGGCGGTAGAGGTAAGGACACCCTAAAAGGTGTCGCCAGCAGCAGCTACCTGTCGGGCGATCTAGACGACGATATCTTAGTCATTACCAACTCTACCCAGTCGAGCCCGTTTTCTTCCAGCGTCATCACGATCGGCATTGAGAGAACGACTTTGATCGGCGGTGGGGGCAACGATTCCCTCTACGGGGCGATCGGCGACTTTGGCAGCGGCAGAAACTTCTTTGACGGCGGCGACGGCAACGACACGATCAACGTTTTTGCCACGCAGGATACCGCCCTCGGAGGTGGAGGCGACGACTTCATCGTGTCGGCCACGGTGTCAGCACTTTCGAGTGTAGGCGCATCGAGTTCATTTCCAGGCTTCGCCGGTCGGAACTTGCTCGACGGCGGCTCGGGCAACGACACGATCGTGGCAGCTTTTTCGACTGATACAATGATCGGTGGCGAAGGCAATGACAGCATGAGCGGCATCTTTACTCAAGCCAGCGGTGGAGATGGCAACGATACGCTCAATGCCTCTTTTGCCGGTACTAATGCTGGGCTGATTACTCTCGACGGCGGTCTGGGCAATGATGTCTTAATTGGCAACAGCACCGTCGGCGTCATCAACTTCATGAACGGCGGTGAAGGCAGTGACAGCATCCTGTTTGGCGGCACGCGCGATCGATTAATTGGCACCCTTGGCGGTAACGACACCATCTCCTACGCTACCGGTGTCAACTTTATCGGCGCTCAATCAACCCCAAACGTCATTACCGATAACTTAGGCAGCAACTTCATCATCGGCGGCAACGGCACTGATGTGATCACTACCGGTGCTGGGGACGACATACTGTTCGGCGGCCCCACCAGTCTTCCTGTCGCAGGAGTTGACGGGAACGATACCTTAAATGCTGGCGGTGGAAACGACACAATGTTGGGCGGCTTCGGGGACGATATGCTGTTCGGAGGAGACGGCAACGACTCTCTCGGCGGCGGGCCCGGTGCAGACACCCTGATTGGTGGCAACGGCAATGACAGCTTCTACTACGCCAACTTCGGCGAGGGCGTCACTCTCGGTACGCCACTGGGTACCAACCCAGACCAAATCGGTGATTTTGTGGTCGGCCAAGACAAGATAGTCTTGAATAGCAGTGCCTTCGGCTTTGGTACGGTGAATGGGCCAAGCCGACCTGGTTCCTCACAGTTCTTAGTGCTTGACAACGGGTCGTACAACGGTCAGGGCGGGCTAAATGGGCAATCACCACTCCTGATCTATGAAAATCGACTGGGCGCAGACGACAACACGGGTCGCTTGTTGTTCGATCCAGACGGTTCAGGATCGCAGGCAGCCGTTACACTGGCAAACCTCAACGGCAGACCAGGATTGACTGTGACTGATATTGTGCTGATTTAATTTAGGTGGCAGCGGGTAAGGCGGGTTTGGAAAAATCCATCGCCCGCGCCAACTCTAAAAACTAATTGTGCTATGTTTCCAGCTAGGGATATGAATCCCTAGCTTTTTTATTGGCATTGGGAATTGGGAATTGGGCATTGGGCATTGGGCATTGGGCATTGAAAGGAAGGGCGGATTCACCGATCGATTTTGCCACCCATCAATCATGTTGATAAACCAGCCGCCCAACTCAAAGACGATATAATTGACATATGAGTAAAAGTCGATTATTGTAGCCGACTAATATTCTCTTTTGTCCTTGAAAAAAAGTTATTAATAGTGAAACTGCCCAATGGTCATCTAGCAGATTTAGGCAATAAAATAGAATAATATTCTCTAAATCCGAATCATCAAGAAGGAAAAAATAAAGCTGTTTTGTTTGCCAGTAAGTTAGGCATTACCCTAAAAAATGCTGAAATGCTCAAACAAGCTTTAAAACAAGTTGCTATCAACGAAGATGTTGTTGTTCAAAAAAACAACGAATACGGAATACATTACAACATCAAATTCTTGCTGAAAACCGAAGTAGGTGAATCTCTGATTCTAGCAGCTTGGATTGTCCAGGTGAAACTTTCCCCAGATTAACAAGTTGTTATCCCGTCAAAAAATGAGGTAAAAACAATGAAAACAATTAAAGACCTAGATATCGTTGCTTTAACTGAAGATTTAGAAGCAACCCATTTTGAAACAAAACAAATCATTAAATTATCTAAAGGACAAGTAGGAACTGTGGTGATGGAATTTTATGGCAGTGCTTTTGAGGTAGAATTTTCTCATCAAGATGGCACAACTTATGCAATGGAAACAATTTCCGCCACAAAATTAATGCTTTTACATTATGAGTTAGTAGAATCTGTAGGGGCCGTTAGCCGATGAATTTTGCCAGCAATAATCTCGATCGCCTCTAAAAAATATCTCTCAAAAAAATCCCGCAAACTGTGTGTTTGCGGGATTGAGTAGGCAGGAAGATTTTAGCAAATACTTTCACTAAGCTTTGTCTACAATATCTTTTGCTTTATCTTTGAGGTCTTCTTTCAGGTGCATGGCTGATGCTTGGTCCTGCTTGGCTTGACCTTCTAATTTATCTTTTTGATCGCCTGTAACTTCGCTAACAGCTTCTTGGATTTTGCCTTCAATATTCTTAGCTGTTGCTTCTACTCTATTTTCAATGCTCATTATTTTTTTTTAAGCTCTACAACTACTAAGATAGGATTTTAAAGTTGAGTCTGAATCCGTCTTTAGATAGATTTGTGCTGAACTTAATTTCTAAGTTGATGGTTCGATTGGAACTTCCACAAGTTTATTGCGGGAGGAAAAACCGGATTTAATCGCGATCGCAGATTTCGGCACTTTAAACTTTTTCGCCAACAGCACAATTAATTCTTGATTGGCTTTTCCATCGACTGGCGGCGATTTGAGATGTACTTTCAGGCTGCCGTCGGGTTGGTGTTCGATGCTTTGCTGTTTTGAATTTGGTTTGACTTTGACGGTGAAAGTTTTCATTTGACTAATAACTAATATCAATTCCGGTTGCACTCTTCATGACTGTTGACTGTTGACTGTTGACTGTCGAATCGATTTTATTATTCCGATGCAACTGGAAACAATATGACTAACAACTAACAAATAACCAATAACCAATAACCAATAACCAATAACAACTAACCAATAACCAATAACCAATAACAACTAACCAATAACCAATAACCAATAACCAATAACTACTAACCAATAACCAATAACAACTAACCAATAACCAATAACCAATAACCAATAACAACTAACCAATAACCAATAACCAATAACCAATAACAACTAACAACTAACAACTAACCAATAACCAATAACCAATAACCAATAACCAATAACCAATAACCAATAACCAATAACTAATAACTATCTAAATGTTCGATCTTTGTTCCCAAAACTTTGAGAAATTCAGCTAGCCAGTTAGGATGAGCCGGCCACGCGGGGGCGGTGACTAAGTTGCCATCGACGACGGCTTCGGTAACGGGAACTTCTGTATATTTGCCGCCGGCCCGCAGGATGTCTGGGCTGCAAGCGGGATATGCGGTGCAGCGTTTGCCTTCGAGCACGCCGGCGGCGGTGAGGACTTGCAAGCCGTGACAAATAGATGCGAGCGGCTTTTTGCTGTTGGCAAAGTAACGGGTAATTTGCAGCACTTGTTCGTTGAGGCGGATGTATTCTGGGGATCTTCCTCCGGGGACGATCAAAGCGTCGTAATCGGCGGGATTGATTTCGTCAAAAGTCGCGTTTAAAGTGAAATTGTGACCTGGTTTTTCGCTGTAGGTTTGGTCTCCTTCAAAGTCGTGAATTGCGGTGCGAATTGTTTGGCCGGAGGCTTTGTTCGGGCAGACTGCATGGACGGTGTGACCTACCATTTGCAGTGCTTGAAAGGGAACCATTACTTCGTAGTCTTCTACAAAGTCGCCGACTAGCATTAAAATTTTTTTGGCAGTCATTTTTGTAAGTCCTGTTATTTTGATTTGCTTAAATAGGATTAAAAAAAAATGCAGGGCAGTTAAAAAGCCTGCCCCGCCAGCTATTCTGGAATTTAGAAACCGTTGCGGCCCCAAATTACCATTGAAATTGAGAAGGAGAACAAAACTAGCACCGAAACCCAACCGAGTGACAAAATATCCATAGCTATTTATTGAACAAACTGTACAAAGTGACTCCAAACCTTATCATAAGTCAATTTGAGCCATTTTTGAAATGAGGGCGCTGTGAAGGACTCGTCAAATTTTAGTTCCGCTGAGCGGGTAGAATCTTTGAAAGCAGGGAGTGTTGCTGCTTTGTGTTGTTTGCTGGGTTTTGGGTCGATCGCCCTTGTTAACACCTTAATCTTAGCCCAGTGGTGGGATGCTCTGGCGGGTTTGCAGGTCAGGGAAATTGACCTAAATTTTGGATTGAGAGGATCGATCGCACTTTTGGGCGGTTTTTTGTTCGGCGTGACTTACCGCTATGCGATCCGCCGCGATGTTAACCCGCAGCTTAAATCGGGTGTGGTGTTGGCTTTTGGGTTGGTGCGGGCTTTTGGACAGTTGGATGCTGGATTGTTTTTTGATGCGGGGAAAATGCCGGCTTTGCAAGAGTTATTGCCGTTTGCTGTTCGTAGTGCAGAGAGTGTGGTATTGTTTGCGATCGCGGGTTTGGTGTTGGATTGGGCGATCGGGCGATCGTTGATTAAACCTTTTGATTCTTAACTCAGATAAGACGGCGGTTGAAACCGAAGAGTTTACGGGCACACAAACAATGTCCGCCTTCGCGGACAAAGAGAGGATAATGTATGTGTTTTAACGGTCAATTCTTTAACCCGCGGAGGCGCGTGAGTGTCTGTATAGACGCGGTTTCAACCGCCCGGTATTATCCCAAGCGCAATACCTCATATTCTAGATTGCCATAAACCATTTGTTTGTCAACTGCCGACAAAACTTTATTGTTAGCAGCATCCGAAACTAAACACTGACAAACTAACTGGGCGACATCCGCCCGGTGAATTGTTCCCGCCACCCGACAATCTTCTGTTAACACACCATTACTCGTTGCAGGTTCCGATTTCAGTCCGCCCGGACGAATCACTGTATAAATCATCCCGCTTGCTATCAAATGATTTTCGGCTTTTTCCTTTTCAATTAACACCGGACGCAAAGTTTCTAAAGCTTGCGGTGGCAAAGCCGCAGCAGTGTTGCCACTACCGATGGATGAAACTAAAATAAATTTTTGCACGCCTGCTTTGACAGCAGCATCAATCAAGTTTTTGTTGCCCAAATAATCGGCTCTTTCCCCATCTTTTGGTAAGCCGCCAATGGTGCTGATTGCGGCATGAATTGGTTCGCCGCCAGCCATTGCAGCTTCTACAGCCGCTGCGTCTAAAGCGTCGCCAGTCACGACTTTGATGCCCATTGTTTCTAATTCGGTGCTGCTTGCGGGCGATCGCAAAAGTGCAGTTACTTGCATCTTTTGTGCTACGAGACATTTGGCTATTTCTAAGCCGACGCCTCGGCTAGCACCTGCTAAAAAAATGTGGATTTTTTCTGTCATATAAGTTTGGTTTTAATTTGTGCAGAAATTGGTGTATTTGACTGGGGAGTATTATACAACAATTCTCTGTGAATTTGTGAATTAGTTTTTTTTACCGCAGAGGGCGCAGAGGGCGCAGAGGAAGAGAGGGGAAAGATTGGTAATTCCGGATTTTTGTCAGATTTTTTTGCCAACCATGACTACCCAAGATTGAGCTTCGCGCGGTAAGCCGGGGGGGCGGTAGTAGTGGCTGATAATTGCAAATCCTGCTTGTTCTAAACAAGGTGCTAAAGTTTCGTATTCCCATCCTGCTGTGTAGCGTTTTCCGGTCGGTCGTTCGTCGTAGCCTTCCCAGTTTCCCCGGCACATTGACATGACAATTGCACCGCCAATAACTAAGGCTTTTTGCAAATCTTTGAGCACTTTCACCATTTTGTCGCTGGGAACGTGAATCAGGGAAGCATTGGCGAAAATACCGTCAAATTCTGCGTTTGGCAAGTCGAGATTTAGAAAGGATTGCTGCCAAACTTCGCAGCCGGATAACTTTTTTGCTATTTCTACAAAAGCTGGAGTTGCATCTAAGCCGACAACTGTGTGTCCTTGGCTCTTGAACGCTACTAAATCTCGTCCGGGGCCGCATCCTATATCGAGGATTTTACCGGGATTGCGGGGCATGGCAGCGGTGAGTGCAGATCGATTTTGGGATACGTCGTGATGCCATGTTCCTTCTCGGAAAGATTCGGCGGTTGCTTGGTATTCTGCGATCGTAATTTCTTCGCGTTTGTCCACAATTTCCCCCTATTGTATTATTTGATCTTGGTTAATTCAGAAGACCGGGCGAATATAATTCGCGGCTATACAGACAAAACCCGCCTCCGCGGGTTGAAGAATTGGCGCTGAAAATTAGGCGATATTCTTTAGTCCGCGCAGGCGGACATTGTTTGACAAGACGCGGTTTCAACCGCCGTCTGACCTTCGGGAGATTCGATCGCAAATCCTGCATCTCGAATCATGTCCCAATCTTGATTGGCACTTTGTCCGGGAGTCGTCAGATAATCGCCCACAAAGATCGAATTAGCCGCGTAGAGTCCCAAGGGTTGCAGGGAACGCAAATGCACTTCCCGTCCCCCAGCAATCCGAATTTCTTGGCTGGGAAGCAAAAATCGGAACATACAGAGAATCCGCAAACATTGGCGGGGATTTAATGTGTTTAAACCTGCAAAGGGCGTTCCGGGAATCGGAATGAAAAAGTTGACCGGCACGCTAGTAACGCCCAATTTTCGCAGGGAAAGTGCTAAGTCTATCGCATCGTCATCCGATTCGCCCATCCCCAAAATTCCGCCGGAACAAGTTGTGATTCCGGCTGCTTTGACGTTTTCGACGGTTTCTGTACGATCGCCAAAAGTATGAGTTGTGCAAATCTCCGTGTGGTACGATTCGGAAGTATTCAGATTGTGATTTACCCGATCGACTCCAGCTTTAGCCAAACGGTGAGTTTGTTCCTGGCTCAACAACCCCAAACAAGCGCAAATTTTCAGGTTATAATTGGCCTTCACAGTCTCGACAGCATCCAAAACGCGATCGAAAGTAGATGCACTCGGTTGGCGGCCGGAAATTACCAAACAAAACGTACCTGCTTTTAAATCTGCGGCGCGTTGGGCGGCATCCAGAATTTTTTCCTTAGCTAAAAGCGGATATTTCTCAATTTCCGCACTCGAAATTTTCGACTGAGAACAATAATGGCAATCTTCAGGACAAAGGCCACTTTGAGCGTTTAACAAATAGTGCAGTCTGACGCGGTTTCCCCAGTAGTGGCGGCGCACCCGATAAGCTGCGTTTAGTTGTTCCAGCAAAACCTCATCCGGTGCGCGCAATAC
This sequence comes from Microcoleus sp. LEGE 07076, assembly GCF_015207455.1. Taxonomy (GTDB): domain Bacteria; phylum Cyanobacteriota; class Cyanobacteriia; order Cyanobacteriales; family Microcoleaceae; genus Microcoleus. The sequence goes on along the minus strand of NZ_JADEWV010000117.1, from coordinate 7,540 downwards.
AGCTAAAGATTGCTCGCGAGAGAGACATTTGCCCGCCAGCGCGTCGTCAGCCAAATTATTCCAATTGGGTAAATTCATTACTAAAATTAAAGTGTTTACAAAGTATCCAAAACCTGACCAATTACCCGATAAATCGATTCTAGTTCATCAGGAGAAATGCAGTAGGGAGGCATTAAGTATACCGTATTTCCCAAGGGGCGGAGCAAAAACCCCGCTTCGAGAAATCTGGCTTTCAACATAGGAGCGATGTCATTAAAATAACCGGAACTGCTTTCGGTTTTCACATCCATTGCTGCAATGGTGCCGCAAGTCCGAATCCGTTCCAATTTAGGATGATTTCTCAGCCATTGATTCAGGTATTTGCGGTGGAGTTTTTCCATCCCTTGGTACATATTTGGGTTTTGCTCCAAAAGCTCCAAGGATGCTACACCCACCGCACAAGCTAACGGATTTCCGGTGTAAGAATGACTGTGATAAAAAGCTTTGTCCGATTCATCTCGCCAGAAAGCTTGATAAATATGCTCCGAAGCCATTGTGACAGCAAGTGGCAAACAGCCGCCAGACAATCCCTTAGACAAACACAGAATATCCGGTGCAGTTCCAGATTTAACCGAGGCAAACAGTTCGCCCGTGCGCCCAAAACCAGTCATCACTTCATCGTAAATCAACAATACATTATACTGACGGGTCATTTGTGCGATCGCCCGCAAAAACTCAGGGCGGCACATTCGCATTCCCCCAGCACCTTGCACCAAAGGCTCAATAAAAATGCCCGCACAGCCGCCCCGCTGCAACAAAAACTCCAATTTCTCCAAACTCTCCGCCTCCTTGCTTTCCACCTCCGCATCCCCGTCAAAAGTCGCCGGAAAAGGCACAACATCCCCAGGAAACATTAAAGGCGCAAAAGGCTCCCACCACACCGAACTTCTGCCAGCACACATCGCGCCCACAGTATCGCCGTGATAACCTCCCTCAAAACTAATAAAGTTAGTGCGGTTAGTCTCTCCGAGATTGCGCCAATATTGAAAAGCCATTTTCAGAGCAACTTCAACAGCAGTCGAACCGTTATCCGAAAAAAAGATTCGCGTCAAACAAGCAGGCGTGTGACTTATCAATTTATCAGCAAGTTTCTGTGCAGGTTCGTGAGTAAATCCCGCAAAGATTACGTGTTCCAACTTTTGAGCTTGTGCGTAAAGAGCTTCAGCAAGAACCGGATGACTGTGCCCGTGAATTGTCACCCACCAACTAGAAATGCAATCAAGAATTTGCCGCCCATCTTCTAATTCCAGCAGAGTTCCTTTGCCGCGAATTACCTTCAGCGGCGCAGGAGCAGTTTTCATTTGCGTGAAGGGCTGCCAAATCGGTGAACTCGAAGAATTATGTTCTTTATTCGCCGTCATCTTTACTCCTGCCAATAAGATAGACCTGCATTTTAACATAGCAATTCTAACTCAATCGTGAACCCTTTATCTGCTTTTATTTGTTCTTCTCTTTTCTTTTTTTGTTTCCTTTGCGTCTTCGCGGTTCGTTAAAAAAATCTGTACTGCAAAGTCTACCGCCTTATCAAGTATTTCCCACCACTGGTTGAATTTATCAGTTACATTTTTCTGCCTTTCAGCCAATAAGTCGTCATTGCTCCTTTACCTTTAACATTAATTTTACCGCGTTTTTCCAACAAATACTTATCGCACAGCAACTTATAAGTTGAAATGCTAACTTGAATTTTACCTGGAAGTCCCTGAGATTCCATGCGGCTTGCTGTATTCACAGCATCTCCCCACAAATCGTAAATAAACTTTTTAGTGCCGATGACACCTGCCACAACAGGCCCAGTATTGATGCCAATGCGGATATTCAGAGGTTGGGCGCATTCGTCGCGTAATTTCATAATTTCTTGCTGCATTTCTAGGGCCATTTCGGCAATAGATTCTGCATGATTTGTACAGGGAAGTGGTAAACCGCCTGCTACCATATAATTGTCGCCGATGGTCTTAATTTTTTCCAAGCCGTATTTTTCGCTTAAGCTATCGAAAGCTGAAAATATTTTGTTAAGCAATTCGACTAATTCTTGAGGAGACGTGCGGGAGGATATTTCGGTAAAGCCCACAATATCAGCAAACAAAACCGTCACCTCGGCAAATCCGTCTGCAATATTTATCTGGCCTTGTTTTAGGCGATCGGCAATCGTTGCTGGTAAGATATTTAGTAATAAACGTTCCGACTTTTCTTGTTCGGCGCGCAATATTTCCTCAGCTTCTTTCCGCTGTGCGATTTCCTGGTAGACTCGGTGAAACATTTGATTAAAAGCGACCATGACTTCTCCCAACTCGTCATCGCGCTTGACAGACAGAGAGTAGAAATCAGGTTTTTCTCGATCTTTGCTCAAAGCGCCTCCAGCAGCGAGCAAGTCATCGCGCAATCTCAAGATTGGTGCAATTACTGTCACCCCTAAAAAAAACATAGTCACAGAAGTGACAAAGGCTGATATAATGATGACTAGAACAGCAATTCGTCCGATAAATGCGTAGAGTTCCGGTTGAACGGTGGAAGCATCGTGGCGCACAATTAAGATGTAATCTCCTCCCAAATGTCGCTCAGTCCAAGCCACATCGTAGCGATTGCGATCGAAATTGTGCTTGTGAACTATACGAGCAATTTTCAGTTCATCTAAACTGATTTTAGGCGGTTCGCCAAGTGTATATATTAGCTCACCGTTAGCTTGGTAAATAGATACTCCTAATACTACTTGAGAATCCTTAGTAATATTTTTTACTTCTTCTTGAAATAAAGTGCGATCTGAAATATCTTGTGCGATCAAAAACTCAAGAGAATCAACAGTCGTCCGAGATAGCTGTTCCAATTGACTTAAAAGTTCATTTTCGCGCCGAAAATAAGAGGGAACTAAAATAATTCCCTCTATGACAAGAATGCTAGCAAATACCCACAAAGCTATTTGCCTAGACAAACGAGATTTGAAAAAATCCAAAAATGATAAAATGCGCGATGACATAAAATTTACTATTTGGCAAGTGGCTAATTTAGGATATAGGAAAAAAAACCCGATCGATCGCCATAAATTTTGGGTTTTTCGACGAAGATAAGACGGCGGTTGAAACCAGGTTTACACAAACGAAGTCCGCCTCCGCGGACTGAAGAAAGAATATAACCTAATTTTAATCGCCCGCTCTTCAACCCGCGGAGGCGGGTTTTGCTTGTGTAGAAGCGGTTTCAACCGCCCGGTCTTCTGATCCCAAGCGTATTGGCTAGCCCCTTAATAATATAATAAACAAATTAAACCGAAACTGCGCTGACTAACCTGCCTGCAAGCAAATAAGTATTCATATCGCCCTTGCCTTTGATATGGATAATTCCTCTGTCTTCAAACAGATACTTATTTTGCAAAATATCGTAAGTTGATTGTGTGACTTGAATCGCGCCGGCAATTCCGTGGGATTCCATGCGAGCTGCTGTATTGACGGCATCGCCCCAGAGGTCGTAAATAAATTTTTTAGTGCCAATAACTCCTGCAATGGCAGGCCCGGTATTGATGCCGATGCGAATGTTAATTCCTGAATCATGTTTGACATTAAATTTCGCTAATTCGTCCTGCATATCTAAGGCCATTTCCGCAATCTTTTCGGCGTGGTTGGTGCTGGGATTTGGCAAACCTCCGACTACCATGTAAGCATCTCCAATTGTTTTGATTTTTTCCAAGCCGTACTTTTCGGTCAAACCATCGAAGGCTGAAAAAATTTCGTTGAGAAAATCGAGCAATTCTTCGGGAGATATTTGTGCTGAAAGTACGGTAAAGCCGACGATATCTGCAAACAAAATCGTGACTTCTGCAAAGCCGTCAGCTATACTGCTTTGACCGTCTTTTAACTTAGCTGCAATGGATTCGGGTAAAATATTGAGCAGCAGGCGATCGCACTTTTCCTGTTCTTTCAACAATTCTACATTAGTCTCTTGCAATTGTGCCGTGCGTTCCCTGACGCGCTGTTCTAATTGTTTAGCATTTTGGCGCAACCTGCTGATAGATAAAGTTAATCCTGCGATGCCTAAAGTTGAAAGTCCTGCTAACACAAAAAACAGGTTTTTCAGTCCGCTTTGAGTCTTTTTAGTGATGGTTTGCAGGGGTTGAGTAATTTCTAAGATCCCCCGGACATCTCCTACTTTCCAATCAGTTTTAGGACTGTAGATGTGAGTATTGTGACAGTTAACGCAGCTAGAAGTTAGAATGTCTGCCTCGGCATATCGAAATGCTGGTGTGCCACGAAAATCCTCTATTCTGGAAAAGTTTTTTGTGGGATTTTTGGTCAAATAGGTAATAGCTTGACGTTCAAAATCGTCTCGTGCGCCACCTTCTTTTTGCCGCCAGGGAAACGGGTAGTTGCTGTACAGACGAACTGAGACTTCGGGATTTTTGTTGGCTATCTGGTTGCCGAGTTCTATTAAAAAAGTAGCGGGTACGGGAATTGTTACTTTTGTCGGGTTGTAGTCGTGGGTCAAGTTAATCGCTTTAGCGGTTTTTAGAGGATTAACAACATCGGAACTGTAAAGGGTGCGGGCTTCTTTAAGAGCTTGGGCGTAGAGGGTGGCATTTTGGAGGGCTTGCGATTCGATGAGGGTGGAGGAAAGACGAGACATATTTGCCATCGCTACTCCTACACCTACGCAAAATAAAATTGTCACCGCAAGGAGAATTCGTTTGTAAATTAATTGGCTGATGGCAGCCAGAATGCGAGAAATCAACTGGCGCATGGTATCCTCAAGTGTGAGGTTGAAGCTTGATTTGATTTTATTCACTACTAACATAACACTGTTTTTTTAGGCTGTTTTGCTAGCGCTTGGGGTAAAACAAGACTCTCCGAGTGCAAGGGGCGGTTAATTATTGTTAACGGCGAGTGTTTTGCCGAATCGTAAAAGTACGCATAACTTTATAAAGGTTTTGAGTTGAGTTGAGTATAGGTGCTGGCTGCTTCGCGCACTTTTTGCTATATCTCGGTTAGGATAACAATTGTAGTTTATGGTTGGCGATCGTGAATTCTGACTCTACTGTCTCACCTGCGAACAAGGAAATCTTTCCGGGAGAAGTTTTCGTAAATACTGGGGATTTTGATACTGGCATTCGGCAACTTTTGCCGAAATATGACGAAATGTTGGATGTATTAACGGGCTGCATTGCTAGTACCAACTGCCGCATTTTAGAACTCGGCTGCGGTACGGGGGAACTGAGTTTAAAAGTTCTGCAACGTTACGAGTCTGCGGAAATTGTTGCTGTGGATTATTCGCCGCGAATGCTGGATTTTGCCCGCGCCAAAATAGAGGCGGCAGGATATGCAGCTCGGTGGACTGGCATAGAATTGGATTTTGGAGAATGGGCGAACAATCCAAGTTTTTCAGGTTTGGGGGATAAATTTAATGCTGCCATTTCGTCTCTGGCAATTCATCATCTTGAGGATGAGATGAAGCTGAAATTGTTTGAACGGATTCGGGAAAGTTTAACTGCTGGCGGCTGTTTTTGGAATGCCGATCCTGTTTTGGCAGAATCAGCAGCAATGAAGGATATTTATGGAGCGGCGCGGGAAGATTGGGCTCTGAGTCAGGGGGAAACTTTAGCACAAATTAGGGCAAAGGTGGGGACGAGTGTTTCTTACGGGTATTCTAATCCCGATCGCCTAGCTACACTTGCAGCACAGTTGGAAATGTTGGCAAATGCGGGATTTGAGACTGTGGCGGTTCCTTGGAAGTATTACGGTATGTCGGTGTTTGGGGGATTTGTTAGTTAAGACTAATTTGGGCGGTTTAAACCGCTGCTACACTAACGAAGTCCGCCTCCGCGGACTAAGAAATTAAGATTAAAACTTGGCGGTTGAAACCGCTGCTACATAAACGAAGTCCGCCTACGCGGACTAAGAAATCAAGATTAAAACTCGGCGGTTGAAACCGCTGCTACATAAACGAAGTCCGCCTACGCGGACTAAGAAATCAATTTAAGGGGCGGGGGCGGTAATTTCTGTGGGTGCGATCGCCCCTTGTGCAGGTACGGCTTGTTTTTCGAGTAGTTGGCGCTGTTTGTTCCGAAATTCTGCGGCGGCATCGTTCAAATTTTGGCGCTGTTCGGTATTGAATTCTTCCATGCTGCGACCGTTTCCCAGTCGGGATCTGTGAATTAAATCAAATATTCCGCTGCCGCTGCTGCGGCCGGAAAAAGGGTCGGTGTTGTCTTGAGTTTGAAAGTCTTGCAGCGGTTGGGCATTGTTATTGTTTAAATTGCTGGCTTGAGCGAAGCTTGTTTGAGGCGATAAAATAGCACAGGTGGCGATCGCGCTTGCAGCAATCCGTATCATCAATTTGCCCGATCGAGAAGTTTTGGCTTTCATAATTTATTAGTTCTACTTTCAAAAAAACAATTGTATCTCAACAATATTCTGACTGACAGCTAATAAACGAAGACGGCGGTTGAAACCGCGTCTACATAGACAAAACCCGCCTCCGCGGGTTGAAGAAGATTAGCTGAAATTACGTTATTTTTTTCAGTCGGCGCCCGGCTGACATCGTTTGTATAGACGCGGTTTCAACCGCCGTGCGATCTAAGCAAACCGGCGGCGCAGCAGCGGTTGAATGCTTAGCAGCGCTACGACATCAAAGGCTAGCAATACTAACAATGCTCCTCCAAAGGTGACTGTACCCCAAGGAGCTTGCATGACGACGCTAGCTAGCGACCAATCGCCGTGCAGGTACAAATAGCGGATGGGTTCGATCGCATAACTGAGAGGATTGAGAGTCACTACAACTTGCAGCCACTCTGGCATAAACGACAGCGGCGCGAGGGCGGTGCTGGCAAATAACAGCGGCAGGTTGGTAACAAAAATTACTGCGATTAATTCTACGTGACCGGGAAGCGCGAAGGCTAAACCGAGGCTCAAACCCGTAACTCCCAAAACTAACAGCAGGACTATGAGGGCGATCGCGCCCAGTCCAGCAATTCCAGGGAATCCCGAACCCAAAAAGGCTCCCGCTGTAACAATTGCCCCTGTTTGGATAAAGCTGAGGGTGACGATGAAAATAGCCGAAGCTAGGACGATCGAGAATCTGGAAGCTAGGGGCGCGACTAACAGGCGGTTGAGAAATCCGAATTCGCGATCGAACATGATCGGCAAACCGGCATTCAGCGCTCCAGCAAAAGCTGTAAAAACGATTACACCCGCGCCGAGAAATTGTCCGTAATTTTGGCTTTCGCCGAACAAGCCGGCGGGAGCATTTTTAAACAGCGCGCCGAACAAAACCAACCACATCAGCGGCTGAATAATGCCTGCAACTAGCGTCGAGGGGCGACGCTGCAATTGAATAAACAGGCGTTTGGTTAAGGCGAGTGTTTCTTGGATGAAGTCGCCCAGCAGGGAACTCGAAGTGTCAGGGGATGGCGTGGCGAGTGGCCGCTGCTGGTTGAGGTTGTTGGGGGATGTAACAGTACCGCTCATAATTGCTTGTTGATTAAATCTCACTATCTTTAGGGTAGCAAGTCTGGGGGTATTGG
>NZ_JADEWV010000116.1 GCF_015207455.1 Microcoleus sp. LEGE 07076 | reverse complement strand
ATTCCTGGGTGAGGGCGGGTGCAGATTCTATTTTTTGCTGTACTTTTACTAAATCTCGCAGGCGATTTACTACGAGATTTAGGGTGACTTCGCCGTAGCCCAAACCGGCGATTAAATCTTCGACGCTGTGGTAGTTGCAGCGCTGAGCTACTGACTGCATGGGTTCGGATTTCAGCAAGGATTCTAAGCCGTTTTTACCTAATTCTTTTTCCAGCAATTCCCGCCCGCGAGCCAGGTTTTCATCTCGGTGCGATCGCTTCAACCACTGGCGAATTCGGTTTTTTGCTCCGTTTGTTTTGACAAAATTCAGCCAATCGGAGCTGGGATGGCCGTTTTTTTGGTTCAAGATTTCTACAATGTCGCCGTTCTTTAAAACCTTGTCTAGTGTCACCATTCGCCCGTTGACTCTCGCACCGGTGCAGCGATTGCCAATTTCTGTGTGAATGCGGTAAGCAAAATCTACTGGTGTTGACCCGCTGTTGAGTGCAATCACGTCTCCGTTAGGAGTAAAAACGTAGATATCTTCGTCGAATAAGTTGTCTTTAATGCTTTGTAAATATTCGCGATCGTCTTTGAGGTCGCTTTGCCATTCTAGGAGTTGGCGCAGCCAAGTAAATTTTTCGTCGTCGCCGGTGACTGTGGTGTTAGAACCGCCGGTTTCTTTGTATTTCCAGTGGGCGGCAATGCCGTATTCTGCAATGTGGTGCATTGCTACGGTGCGAATTTGCACTTCGATGGGGCGGCCGCTGGTGCCGATGACTCCGGTGTGCAAAGATTGGTAGCGGTTGGCTTTTGGTAAACCGATATAATCTTTAAAACGGCCGGGAATCGGGCGGAAAGAATCGTGGACGATCGCCAAAGCCCGATAACAGTCATCATTCGTTTCTACAATTATCCGCACCGCCGCAATATCGTACACTTGGTTAAACCCTTTTTGGCGCCGCTGCATTTTCCCGTAAATCCCGTACAAATGTTTGGGACGACCGCTGACTTCATAGCATTTAATCCCTAAATTGTCAAGCCTTTCTCGCAAACTATCTGTGACTTCTGCCAGTTGAGTTTCTCGATCGCCCCGCTTCACCGCCACCAATTCCTGAATTTCGCGGTAAGCGTCCGGTTCCAGGTATTTAAACGCTAAATCTTCCAATTCCCACTTAAAGCGCCCGATACCCAAACGGTTCGCCAGGGGAGCAAAAATCTCTCGGGTTTCTAGGGCAATACTGCGCTGCTTTTCTGGAGACAAATGCTCCAAAGTCCTCATGTTGTGCAGTCTGTCTGCTAGTTTGACTACAATCACGCGAATATCTTTAGCCATTGCGAGAAACATGCGGCGAAAATTTTCAGCAAGGCGCTCTGTTTTGCTGGAAAAATTAAACTTAGAAAGCTTGGTGACACCTTCAACCAACTGTCGCACTTCCGCGCCGAACCGCTGTTCTATTTCTGCCAGAGTAATATCGGTATCTTCAACAATGTCGTGGAGGAAACCGGCGGCAATCATGACGCTGTTGCCGCCCATATATCGGAGTATTCCAGCGACAGCTACCGGATGGCAAATGTAAGGTTCTCCAGATTTGCGGTACTGTCCTTCGTGCAAGTCGCGGGCAAATTCAAAAGCCCGACAAATTAAGCTGTTGTCAGTCGGGCAATTGAGGTTGGGGTCAACATCAACCGACGATCGAGCATTCAGGCATTCTTGCAGCCAATCGGGAACGACGGCAGGATCGATCGAAACAGAGGGAGTCAGAATGTTTGCGTTCATGGGGTACACCTTTAAAAATTAGAAATACAAGTGGTTAAAAGCCAGTTTTCGGTTGTCTTGCCGAAATTATGTGTTTAGCTATACTAAACTAATTGAATGCCACAATTTGCAATTGCGAAAAATAGTCAATTTTTGTGTTAACTATAACTATTAAATTTTCAGTCGTCGCCCCTCGCGGGTAGGAAAATATATTGACCCAGGCGTTACTGCTGCGGTCGGTCTGGTAAAATAGGAATATTTAGACCGCAGCAGTTGAGGTCAGTCGATTTAAGATTAAAGTATTTTAGATTTTAGATTGACTCCACAGATGCAGTCTGGGAGATTGAACAAAAGTCTAAAATTTGGGGATCGAGCCTGACGCGATTGTCCGGGACAGGGTATTGGTTTTTGGAGTTGGCGGGCGTCAGGCGCGCTCCGGCAACACTAAACAAAAAGCAACAGTCTTCCCTTCCGAGTCACGTCAGCGAGGGATGAAATTTTCTAAACAAACAGGGAATTGCAGCCCAAATGCACGGCTTCGGTGAAATAGGAGCAAAGGTTAAACAAGAATCTTACCTCGATTATAAAGACAAATTTGTTGACAAAATCATGATATTGTCCGAAGACCGTCGCCAATGCTACCAAGAATTACAGCAAGCACTCGAACAGCTACAAGGAACTGCAGCACAGGATAATCCCGATCTGGCCGCCCTGGCTGCAGAATACACAAAAGTGCAACATTTTTTCGGAAACCACATTATGAAAGCCAACAGCGGCGAGTTAGATGCGCCACAAACACCCCCCGAGCAGTCCTATCTGACGGAAATACACAAACAACTGCGGTTATTGGGGACAGATGTCACGTTTTTGCAAGCTGCCAAGCAGCCAGCGACAGCACAGGCGAGGCAAACTGCGGCAAAGGAGCGAATCAACACGCTAATCGGCTACTGCAGCGCGCTGCTGCAAAAAAATTCTGGTTCTGAGCGGGCCCGCCCAGATACAGAATTAATAACTGAATTAATAGGGAATCGAGAAGGCAAGGAGAAATAAAGCGGTGGAATGTCCAAAATGCAAACATCCCAATTTAGAAGGCGGCACCTTAGCCGGCAGTATGTCGGTGCAGTGGTGTCCCAACTGTTACGGTATCTGGATTCCAGGCAGAGAATACGAAGCTTGGCAGAAAGAGTACAACCAGTGGTACAAAAAATCCCAGAAGCCAGCAGAGGCGACAGGCACTCTCGGCATAGAATTCACCCCCTCTCCCTATGACAGCAAAGCAGCCCTGTGTCCCGAAGACGGTCACTATTTGTCACGGGCAAAAGTTCCCTTCAGCAGAGTGCCCTTTTACATAGAGCGCTGTATGTTGTGCGGGGGCATTTGGTGCGACAACGGCGAGTGGGACATTCTCGAAAGTCTGGGATTCCACACCGAGATTGACAAGATGTTTTCTCCCAACTGGCAAGCTAAGGCCCGCGTGCAAGAACTCGCCTCTAGGGAACGTCAAGTGCTGACAGAGAAGCTGGGCCCGGACATCGCCGGATATGTGTTGGAACTGGCGGAAGTTTTAGCAGACCATCCCCACGCTGATTGTGCGGCGACTTACATACTGCGGAGAGCTGAGTTGAAGCGAAGGGAAATTTAGTCAGTAGTCAGTAGTCAGTAGTCAGCAGTCATTAGTCATTAGTCATTAGTTATTAGTTATTAGTTATTAGTTATTAGTTATTAGATAGTGATTAATGGCTAATAACTAACTGACTACTGACTGCTGACTAATAATAACTAATATCATGTCCGCTCGATTATCATTAAAAAATGTTTGTGGTAAGTATAGATTTCTGCCGTCACCCAGACAGATGATTGTGTGTTCTCACTACAAACGATTAACGATTGAAAATTATATCAGTGAACATGATATATCCAGTAAACAAATAACAAATAACAAATAACAAATAACAAATAACAACTAACAACTAACAACTAACAACTAACAACTAACAACTAAGGACTAAGGACTAATGACTAATGACTCTTCTCTATTTTCCGTTGAAAATCTGCGAGTAGCTTACCCTCAGCGGCGGGGTCAATCCGGTTGGGCGGTTGACGGGGTTTCCCTGGCGCTGCAACCGGGGGAAAAGCTGGGATTGGTTGGGGAGTCTGGGTGCGGTAAGTCAACTTTGGGAAGGGCGGCGATGCGGTTGCTGCCGGATTCGACGCTGATTGAGGGGCGGGTTGGTTTTGCTGGAGAGTCGGTGTTTGAGATGAATGCTTCGCGGCTGAGACGGTTTCGGGGCGAGGCTGTGGCGTTGATTTTTCAAGATCCGATGACTCGTCTCGATCCTTTGATGACTGTTGGGGAACATTGTATCGAGACTTTGCAAGCTCACAGACCGAATTTGGATCGCAAGCAGGCTAAGAAACGGGCGATCGAGATTTTGGAAGCTGTGAAAATTCCGGCGTCTCGCTGGTCGCAATTTCCCCACGAATTTAGTGGCGGAATGCGCCAAAGAGTAGCAATTGCTTTGGCTCTTTTGCTCGATCCTAAATTGATTGTGGCGGACGAACCGACGACGAGTTTGGATGTAACTGTCGCGGCTCAGATTTTGCAGGAATTGACTAGACTTTGCGCGGAACGGGGCACGGCTATTTTGTTGATTTCTCATGATTTGGCGATGGTGGCTGAGTATTGCGATCGCATTGCGGTGATGTACGGCGGTAAAGTGGTAGAAACAGGGCCGGTGCAGAATGTTTTTCAACAACCGCAGCACGAATATACTCGATCGCTCCTGAAAGCAGCTTTGCACATTCAAGCCGATCCGGGCAAAGGGTTCGCCCTCGAGGAAATCAGGACTGAAGTCCCTACTACAAACTCAACCAATTCGCCTCTTTTGACAGTGACGAATTTGCAGCAGCACTACAGTTTAGAAAGCAATTTATTAGATCGGTTATTTTTCAGGAATCAGCAGGTAATTAAAGCAGTAGACGGCGTTAGTTTAGAGCTACAACGGGGAGAAATCCTTGGGCTTGTGGGGGAGTCAGGCTGCGGGAAAAGTACCTTGTCACGCACGATTTTGCAGCTAATTACCGCGACTGGTGGCAAAGTTGAATTTCAAGGAATAGATATAACGGCCCTGAACCGCGATGCTGTGAGGAAGCACCGCCGGGAAATGCAAATGATCTTTCAAGACCCCCACGCTTGCTTGAATCCGATGATGACTGTCGGGCAAAGTATTGCTGACCCTTTATTTATTCACAAGTTAGCTAATGCCAGCGAAGCTAAAAAACAAGTAATCCAAATGTTAGAGCGCGTGGGTTTGACTCCGGGGGAGGATTTCTTTCGCCGCTATCCGGGGGAACTCTCAGGCGGACAACAGCAGCGGGTTTCGATCGCCCGCGCTTTGATTACTCGGCCCCAACTGATTATTTGCGATGAACCGGTGAGTATGCTGGATGCGAGCGTGCAGACTCAAGTTTTGGAGCTGATGTTGGAATTGAAGCAGGAATTTAATTTGACTTATCTGTTTATTACCCATGATTTGTGGGTGGCGAGATTTTTTTGCGATCGGATTGCGGTAATGAATGCGGGGAAAATTGTTGAAATTGGCAAGACTAGGGATATTTTTACTAATCCGCAGCACTCTTATACTCAGCAGTTATTGCAGGCAGCTCCTTTACTAGCTCGAACTAATTGATTTTGGATTTTGGATTTCGGATTTCGGAAATTTCGGGTTAAATTGGTTACAGTGAAGGGATACTTTTTCAATCATCCCACGGATACCAAGCATTATATGGCAGAATCTGACCTAGGCAGTTTTGCGGTGGCCTCCGAAGCCTCACTCGCAATCGCAGAGGATGAGGACACCGAGATCGATCGTTCGACGGTAACTCGATCGTCAGCATACAACAACTGGTCTGCCGACGATCCCGTGGGAGCTTTGTTCAAAGAAATGTCTCGCTATCCTCTACTGAGTGCCACCGAAGAGGTGGAGTTGGCGCGTCGCGTTCAAGAATTGGTAGCCCTTGTGCAACTAGAACAGCGTTTGCAGCAGGAATTGAACAGAGTGCCGACAAAAGCTGAACTCGCGGCGGCTTTGGGGGTGAGCGAAACCCAACTGCAACAGCTTCGCCACCAGTGTCAGTCGGCGAAACGGAAAATGATTAGCTCGAATTTGCGCTTGGTGGTTTCGATTGCCAAACGCTATCTCAACCGAGGCGTGCCTTTTCTTGATTTAATTCAGGAAGGAGCTTTGGGTTTAAATCGAGCAGCCGAAAAGTTCGATCCGGAGAAAGGTTACAAGTTTTCAACTTATGCCTATTGGTGGATTCGTCAAGGAATTACTCGGACAATTGCCAATCAAGGACGGACAATTCGCTTGCCGGTTCACATTGTCGAACAGTTAAATAAACTCAAAAGAGTTTATCGGGATTTGAGGCGTTCTCTTCAACGCAATCCCACTGAAACTGAAGTTGCTAGAGAAATGGAAGTTACTGCCGAACAGCTTCGTTCCCTCCAGCAAGTACGCAGGCAATCTTTGTCTCTCAACCACCGCATCGGTACGGAAGAAAGTTCTGAACTTTTGGATGTTCTTGAAGATAGCGCGACGCAATCTCCTGAAGCTCAGATGAATGAGATGATGATGCGCCAAGATATTTTGGAGGTGTTGGACAGTATTTTGACTGAACGGGAAAAAGAGATTGTGGCAATGCGTTACGGTTTGATAACTGGCGAACCTTACACTTTAGAAGAAGTCAGCAGTTTGTTCAATTTGTCCCGCGAACGAGTCCGTCAAATTCAAAATAAGGCAATGCGAAAGCTGCGCCGCCCTCAAGTGACGGAACGATTGAAGGGCTGGTTGAAATAATTAGACTAGAAGCCACCCTTTCGCCGGTTCGGCGGTTGAAACCGCTCCTTGTCAAACAAAGTCCGCCTGCGCGGACTAAGAAATAATGGTATTTTTAATTGTTGATTGTCGCTTACTACTTAATTGATTTATGTCTGATGAGGTGATTTTGCGTCCAGCTACCCGCGCTGATGTGCCGGTGCTGTTTGGTTTGATTGAAGCTTTGGCTGAGTATGAAAAATTATCTCATGCCGTTACTGGTAATGCGGTTGATTTGGAAAATCATTTGTTTGGCTCACGACCTTTTGCAGAAGCGATTCTAGTAGAGTCGGAAAATCGTGTTGTGGGCTGGGCGCTGTTTTTTTACAATTATTCTACTTTTTTGACTCAGCCTGGGATTTATTTGGAAGATTTGTTTGTGCTTCCTGAGTTTAGAGGGCGGGGAATTGGCAAGTCTTTGATTGTTTATTTGGCGCGGTTGACAGTTGAAAGGGGCTGCGGGCGTTTGGAGTGGAGTGTTTTGGACTGGAATGAATTGGCGATCGGATTTTACAAGGGTATCGGTGCTGATGTGATGCCCGACTGGCGGATTTGCCGGGTGGCGGGTGAGTCTTTGGCAACTTTGGCCTCGAAGTAATTTAGGGTTCGTGCGGAACAGGCCGGACAGCCTGTTAACCTAAAATGCCACACTGCGGTTAATTAATACCTACCTACTTAATCGCCAAAAATATAGGAAAATTTAGATAATAGTTAAGTTAATTGAGAGAGTAGATCGTGATTATTTGGGTAAACGAGCAAATCGATCCGTCGGGCATTCTTTATTCTTGCATTGCTTGTTGTGATGAGACTCAAGCGAAGGATTGCCACGAATCTTTTGAGCAAAATTTGACGGCCGATCAAAAGCTGCAGGGCTGGGTTGCTACCTTGCGGACTGTTAATTCTTGGGATGAGGTGCCTGTTAATGCTTTGAAGTTGAACTAATGAGTGCAACTCATCAGCAGCTTTAGTTTCGCCCTGTTTCGGTTCGATCGCAACTACAGGAAAACGTTGCACGTCTGTTCGTCCAAGGCAATATAGCTCGATCGCACATTTGTCAAGTTAACAGAAGTCTAGTTTTCTGAATTTGAAGCTAAAAGCCTGCAATTTCATTGCTGGAGTTTTAGGAGGGTGCCCGATGGTTGCCGAAATTTGGGCGGGAATTTGGGATCGCCGGAGTGCCGCAGGAATCCTAGCACGAAAAAGTCTGCTTCGGGCGATCCTCTTCGTTGGCTCCGCTAACGACAATTCGCATTTTTAAAACACATATTAGGATTAAAATTAATACATAAAGGCATTTCAAATTGTCAAATTAAATTATTATGATTGAGACATTATTTCATGCTTATACGCCTCTAGTTATCTGGACGGGCTTGGGACTGCTGCTGTTTAGGTACATCCCAGTCGATTTTCCTAAGCTGCTAAGCCGCTTTCTTTTCTGGATCGGGATACCGCTGCAAATTCTAGTTTTAGCCCGTCAGAGCGATTTTTCGGGTGCTGTGGTATTCACACCGGCGATCGCCATATTCGTGTTATTTCTGAGTACGAGTTTAGCTTGGTTGACTTGGCTGTTATTGTGGCGGCTGAGTGCGGCCCACGTCAAAAAGCCATATTTTCAAGGCAAAAATTCTCGACTCAATTTATTTTTATTAAATGTAAATTCCCTGAAGCGATCGAGCCAAGGCAGTTTTATCCTAGCTGCAATGTTAGCAAATACAGGCTTTGTCGGATTAGCAATCACCCCCGCTATCATCAGCAGCAATAACAGCAACTGGGCGGTGTTGTACAGCGTCACTAACAACGTGATCGGAACCTACGGTTTCGGTGTATTTATTGCTAGCTATTTCGGGAATTCCCAGCAAAAAAAACACTGGTGGACTCAGCTCCGGGACGTGCTGACAGTTCCCGCCCTGTGGGCATTTTTAATTGGTTTTTTCACCAGAAACATCCCCCTGTCCGAAACAGTGGAATCGGGATTGCAGGTAGCAGTTTGGGTGGTAATTGCCAGTGCTCTGCTCCTGGTTGGTATCCGTTTGCGATCGATTAAAACATGGCAAAGTTTTGAACTAGCGTTAATCCCGTCGCTGTTAAAAGTGGTAATTGTGCCAGTGCTAATCGGATTGGGTGCTAGTTTTTTTGGATTGAGCGGCGATCCGAGGTTGGTGTTGGTGTTGATGTCGGGAACGCCCACAGCTCTTTCGGTGCTGATTTTAGCAGAAATATACGATCTCGATCGCGATTTGTTAGCTAGCAGCATCGCCCTCACTTCCCTCGGTTTGCTGTTGATGCTGCCGCTGTGGCTTGCTTCGTTTAGTTGAAGTTGTTGCAAGACTTTTGAGAATTGGTATAACATAGAAATAACTTCAAAGAGGTTACAGGCATGACAACTATATCCAACGAACAAACAGCGATTATCCGTACAGAAAGAGGACTGACGGTCGCAGGTACGCGCATCACTATCTACGACATCATGGACTATGTGACTGCTCAATATCCGCCTAAGTTTATCAGGGGATTGTTTGACCTTACAGAAGCACAAATTAACGCCGCTTTAGCTTACATTGACCAAAATCGCGCTGATGTTGAAGCCGAGTATCAAATGGTTCTTAAAGAAGCTGAGGAACTGCGGCTGTACTACGAAGAAAAAAATCGCGATCTGATTGCCAGAATTGCGGCGCAACCACCAAGACCGGGAACGGAAGCTGCATGGGAAAAGCTTCGAGCCGCGAAGGCAAAACTTGATGCTAAAGCGTGATTCTTTTGGGCGATCGTAATCTCAACGGACACGCAATAATTTTCTTGGGATCTATTGCTAATCAAGGTTTGCTTGATATCATCTCAATTCGTTTTGTCACCTTAAAGGAGATTGCTTTAATATGTTAACTAAATACATCCAAGCTGCGATGAAGCAAGCTAAGTATGAAATCTTTCGTGATGATGGGACTTTCTACGGAGAAATTCCTATCTGTGAGGGAGTCTATGCAAATGCTGTAAGTCTTGAAGTTGCCCGTGAAGAATTGCAAGAGGTACTGGAAGACTGGATTTTACTTAGTCTCACCCTGAATCTTCCTTTACCCGTCCTCGATCGTATCGACCTGACAATTACCAAAGATGTTGCCTGACGCCCCCTTTAAAACCAATCAAACGTCGAGACTTAATTTATTACCTGAAACAAGTAGGATTTGACGGCCCCTATTCTGGAAAAAGGCATCAGTTTATGTTGAAAGATAACCTTCGCATCACCATCCCCAATCCTCATCAAGGTGATATCAGTGCCAACTTTTTAGCTAAAATTTTGCGACAGGCTAAAGTCGATATTAGTGATTGGGAGAACCTCTAAAGTTGAGAGGTTTTTCTCAATTAATTCCCAAGTATGATAGAATTAATGTATCATAAAATCGTTAAATATTATGACCATTGAAAATCTTGAAGCTGAGGTTATGGCATTGCCAAGGGATTCTCAAGCAATATTGCTATCGCGACTCCTAAAGCACTTGGGACAAAGTAGTGAAATTGATCCAGAAGTGGCATCTGTCTGGGTCGAAGAAGCCCAAAGGCGCGATCGAGAAATGGATGGCGGCCAAGTCACTGGTATTCCGGCTGAACAAGTGTTTCAGAAGATTCGTGGGCTTCTGCAATGAAAAACGTGATATTTCATCTTTATCGTATTTTAGAAGGCGATATGATTCGCATTTTAGCGGTTGCACATCACAAGTGTAGAACACAATACTGGGTTGAGCGAGAGTAGCAATCTAAAATCAGATGTTAATGAGGTGCGATCGCTATTTGATTGCCAATAGATGTATTGTTTAAAAAGTGATACCATGTTAAAAGAATTAAAAACCATTACTCTTGCAACTCTTCTGGTATTAGTAACAGCTAAACTGGGTTCTACTGCACCTCTCCCAAGTCCTAATAATCAAGGGGATTATACGGGCAGATATTATCATACTTATTGGGAAGTAGTAGACCCTGACCCAAAGGGGTTAAATTGTCGCATGAATTCTTCTTTTGAAGAATTCATGCGTATTGACAACCGCACTCCATTTGATGTTTTTAATTGGTCTGTAGTTGGTGTTTTAAAACAGGGACAGCGTTTTGAAAGCTTTCCTGGAAATGCTGGTGTTACTTTCCTGGATACCAGGGGTTTACCTTGGCTTTTTGTAGGAAAAAACTACACTACTGGTGCGGCGCAAGGTTGTTTTATTCGCGCTAATAGTCAATTTGTCAAACCAGTACAGATGTCATCGACTCGCGTACAACGCCAAGCGAGTCAACCGCTTACAAGTTCCACAGCACTACCGATGAAGCTTGGTTTTGACGAAGGATTTGGATCGATTGTAGTACCAGAAAGTGATACCAGAGCATCGGCCTATGGAGGACGCTTAAGGCGATATGATGTTCACATTGCTAAAATGTTTGAAGTCACTCACTTTATGTGTCAGCAGGGAAATTTAACACCCGGTATTACTTGGAATTACGAGGCTGGGGGTGGCACGATTAATATGGGAAGTTTTGTAATAACCTGCCGACTTGCTAATCAAATAGCTAGTGCCTATGGTTTAGGTAAATCAGAACCTACGAATATTACTTTTTCGGCTGGTGAAATCGGTCGCCCCGATGTCAGCAGTTTCAACATTCCTATCCTAAATATTACAGGTGATAAAGTACCACGCTGGATAACTTTTGTGCAGGGATTTCAGCCAGTGAGGAGGTAGGGCGATCAATCGCAATGGAAGGAGGTGTTAGAGGCAAGTATGTTGAACAATGTCGTGCCGGGACAAACTTAGTGCTTTTAGATGCAGATGTTGCCCAAGCTTTTCCCAATGATGCAGCAGTGAATGAGGCATTGAGGATGTTAATCAGATTGCACAGCGCCAGCAATTAAATACTGTGGTACAGCAGACTGAATAAAAATGATTGGTGAGGTGCGAACCCAATTTCCAAAATTGCGAGTAATCAGCATTTCAAAAGACAGAGATGGAGAAACAGTGCAACCGCCGCCTAAAGGATTTAAGGGTGAATTTAAAAGTATTCAATTAGCTGGCGGGACAAAAGGTTTTTTTTACAATGGTTGTGGTGCTTATTAGACGGTTTTAGTTGAATGGCCGTATCAAGTTAGGTTGTTTGAATAAACACAGATTTTCTGTACCTCACTTACCTAAAAAATCTTGTATTTTGTTGTATTTTCCCTAACAGATCATACAGTTCATAATTAAACTGGATTTGGGGATATCCAGTTTAATCCTCCTTCATATCCCTTAAATATTTACCCGTTAATAAAGAATAAATTATGCCGCATATCAAACCAATCATAAGAAAAAACCAAATTACACTAAATATCATAAATCCACAGACAGCTAAACCTACTATAGATAAGTAAATTTGGATCATGCCGGGAATAGCTAAAGAAACTAAAAATAGTATTAAAATACCAAATAGAGTTAGACAGAGACCTAGGAAGTTTTTCAAAGCTGATTCTCTCCCGAATTCCAAATTTGATTCTTTTGTTTCCCTAATTATATTGGGTGATATTAATATTTAACAACTCAAAGCGGTCGGATTTAGCACCCAAGTTTTCTAACCATCCTGAACCAATTTAGTAGAATTTGGTACAATTCAGTTGACACAGTAGGATTTAGTAGGATATAGTACATTCAACCTCACTCAACGCTGATTTATGAATGTTGAAGATGTCGTAGAATGGGCGAATAATTCAATTTTTGACAAAACTGGAGAAAATCTCACACCCCTACAGGAAGCAATACTATCCGGTGTTTGGCAAAGACAGAAATATCCTCAAATAGCTAAAGAGTTTAATTGTAGTGAATCTCACGTTAAAAAAGAAGCTGCTAAGTTATGGGAAAAGTTGCGTGAGGAATTAGGAGAAGACCTTAATAAATTTAATTTTCGTTCTAAGTTAGAGAAAAAATATCGTGTTTCTCAAGTTGCCCATTGGGGAGATTGTTTACAAATTGATAATGTTAATATTTGCGGTGAATTTCTACAAACTATTAAAGATACAGAAACCCGATCGCCCTTTCCCCCAGACTCTCCCCAAAACAAAAATCGATCGCCCATAATCGATTTAACAGACGCACCAGAATTAACCAGCTTTTACGATCGCACATCCGAACTCTCCACCCTCAAACAATGGATTGTACAAGCCCACACCCGCTTGATTACCGTCTGCGGCTTAAGCGGAATCGGCAAAAGTGCGATCGCCCTCAAACTCATCGAACAAACTCAAACCGAATTTGATTGCATTATTTGGCGCAGCCTCAGCCACACTCCCACACTCTCAACCCTCCAAACCGAACTCAAGCAATCTTTTGGGCGATCGCCACAAACCCCATTACCCACAATCATCGATTATTTTCGATCTTCTCGCTGTTTAGTAATCCTTGATGACGTACAGAATATTTTTAAAAGCAATCAATTAGCAGGTCAATATTTAACAGACTATGAAGACTACGGCAAATTTTTCAAACAAATTGCCACATCCTCTCATCAGAGTTGTTTAATCCTCCTCAGTTGGGAAAAACCCAGAGAAATCACTGCTTTAGAAGCCGGAAACAAAGCTACACAAACCTTACACCTCAAAGGGTTACGAGAACAAGCGGCAGAAATTCTTAGAGAAAAAGAATTGACAGATGAGGAAAAATGGCCAGACTTAATCGGCATTTATCAAGGTCATCCTTCCTGGCTAAATATCATCGCCTCAACAATTATCGAATTATTTGACGGTAGCGTTTTCCGGTTTTTAGCCAATAAAAATGATATTTATTTAGGCGATTTAGAGCCACTTTTAGAATCTCACTTAGAGCGTTTATCGGAATCCGAAAAAAAACTCAGCTACTGGTTAGCAACTCAAGATGAAGCTGTAGATATTTCACAACAACCTGCTGACAGTGAATTATCCAAATCTGAATTTTGGCAAGCCATACAATCTTTAGCGCGGCGCGGCTTAGTGGAAAAAGTGTTAGTAGGAGGGCGATCCAAGTTTCAGATTAATCGTGTATTTCAACAATACATTCATTCAATCTAAGTAACATTCCACCCCTTTATATTTCTTAGTCTGCGGAGGCAGACTTTGTTTGACAAGACGCGGTTTCAACCGCCGGGTTTATATAGTAGCGGTTTCAACCGCCGGGTTTATATAGTAGCGGTTTCAACCGCCGGTACTATCTTAACCCAACCCGAAAAGATTGCCCCATCGCTTGAAATTCTTGAGTTTCTTCCCGCTGTAACTGCTGTCTAATTTTGGCAAATTTCCTAACTGTTTCCACAGAGTACAAGCGTTCTCCACAGCTTAGGCAAACTTCAGCGGATACTTTTAAAATAGCAGTATGGTTGCCACCTCGTAAAAGTTTCTCGACTTCTTTTATAACTATTTCACCGCCACAAATAGGGCATTTTTCTACAGATAGCATTGTTAATTTCTCCTTTGTATCTAATTAATCCATCGATTCGCATCGGGGCGATAAACTGTAATTAGGATGGCTAGTTTATTACTAGGAACATAAGACCAAACACTGTGAATAGGATCGCCTCTAAAGCTTTCACCATAGATTAAGTATCGGGGATAAGGTTTTTCTTTGGGATAATTTTCGATAATTTCACCATAAAGGACGGAAAAGTAGATTTCATCAAATGAGAGACTATCGTTCTCTGCTTCTTCGTCAGCATGGTCCGTAATTCGCACCCGATTTTCTAATATTGCTTCTACGATATCGTTGAGATTCATTCGTTGAAAGTTAAATCTTACATAACCTATGGATGGTTTCACCAGATCCAAAAGCAATTAAACCATACGATCGCACTTCTCAACTTCTACATCGATCGCATAAAAGCATTCACCGCATCATATTGATCCGCCATCCGCGAATAAAACTCGATCGATCGCAAATCCAACTCCGGCAAAACTTCACTCTTGCTCACCAACTCATACCCCGTTGGACGCAAACAATAAACCGAAATTACCCCATCCTCCCAAAACCAAACCTCCCGCACACCCACCCGACGATAGATTTCCAGCGTATCAACTCCACCACTCGTCACTGTTATCTCGATCGCCAAATCTGGAACCGACTTGCGCGCACCCAAACAATAAGACTCATCTGGTTCCTTCCGTGCACCCAACTCCTTCATCCCGATAGTTGTACTACCACGCCCGTAGAAACGAATGTCCTTCATCCGCATATACATTTCTAAAAGCTGATCTAAAGTGTTTCTAGATTCTTCATGTTCCTCAGAAAAAGGAGCCATAATTTCTAAACACCCATCCAAATAAGTTAAATGTGCCCCAGTGTCCGCCAAATCTGCATCCAACTTTTCCAGAGTCTCCCATGTCACGTTTGACAGAAAAGCCGCACCTGTACCCAATCCTGCTTTAGAAATTGCGACAACCATTTGACTCACCTTTTACCATCGCTTTTCCATATTAGCGAATATTAGCTGAAATCTCAAATCAGATTGCTCTAAAATTTCGCAGTACAATGAACAATAACTGCACGAAAAAGACGATGAACAAAATAATAACTGCTACAAGTCTTCCTCCTGCATTCCCCGACCACACTCAATTGCCAGACGAAGACGGTACATTTGTGAAAAATTTTCAGGAGCATCCCCAGAGCATCATTCTGACAGATTCGATCGGGCCAGTTGTCGAGCGGCTGCATCCAGACGGACAATATGCGATCGGGCAAGACTGCGGCATTTACTGGCGAGAAACTGACCCGCCAGAGCGAGGCGCAGAAGCACCGGATTGGTTTTACGTGCCGAATGTACCGGCAACACTGGACGGTTTTCGCCGTTCTTATGTACTTTGGCGGGAACACATGGCTCCGTTCATTGCTTTAGAATTTGCTAGCGGTAATGGAGACGAAGAGCGCGACCGCACTCCCCTTGCTGTGGCTGCTGACGGTACAACAACTAAACCCGGTAAGTTTTGGGTGTACGAGAGAATTATCCGCATTCCTTACTACGGTATTTATGAAATGAGAACTGGCAATTTAGAAGTCTATCACCTGATAGATTTTGGATATCGAAGGATGGAGGCAAACGAACGGGGTCACTATCCCATTCCTGTACTAGATGTAGAATTGGGACTTTGGCAGGGAAGCTATCAAAATCAAGAACTACTTTGGCTGCGGTGGTGGGATTCGCAGGGGAATTTGCTGTTAACTGGCTCCGAACAAGTTGAAATTGAGCGGGCGAGGGTCGAACAAGAACAGCAAAGAACCGAACAAGAACGGCAAAGGGCCGAACAAGAACGGCAAAGGGCCGAACAAGCAGAGCGAAAAGCCGCCCAGTTAGCGGAGCGACTGCGAGCAATGGGAATCGATCCCGATGCTGAGGATTAATATCAAAGTCCCAAAACTCTCTCTGTAGCGCTAGCACTGCATACCTTACCTTTTACAATCACAAACAACAAAGTTTATGGAAACTAAACCACCTCTACCACCCTTTACGTTGGAAACAGCCAAAGCCAAAGTTCAAGCTGCCGAAGATGCCTGGAATACCCGCGATCCAGAACGAGTAGCCTTAGCTTATACGGAAGATTCTCAGTGGCGAAACCGTGCCGAATTCTTCAGCGGACGGGAAGAAATCAAGGCTTTTTTAAGACGAAAATGGGCAAAGGAACTAGATTACCGTTTAAAGAAAGAACTCTGGAGTTTTACAGATAATCGAATTTCTGTTCGCTTCGAGTATGAATGGCATGATGATTCCGGCTACTGGTATCGCGCCTACGGTAACGAACAGTGGGAATTTGCCGAAAATGGGTTAATGCGAAGACGTGAAGCCAGCATTAATGATGTTCCTATTCTTGAATCTGAACGCAAGTTTCGATAGAAGTTATTTGTGAGTTGCTAGACGCAGGCTTGATCGTTTGGACTTTAGTCGTGATTAACTAAATGCTACAGAGAAAACTAAAGTCCTCACAGATTTTTAGTAAAGACTTTAGTCCTGATTCACTAAATGCTACAGAGAAAACTCAAGTCCTCACTACCAACGAAAGCCTCCCAATTTTATAACTTCCTCAATCGGTAAGCAAACTAGGAGAAGTTATCACAAATACATCTCTGGTTCCGACTCCTTCCACTTCCGGTTTAATCGGCGTAGTAAAGTGGAAAAATTCGTGGTCGTTAACTAGCAGCAATTCTCCCGGTTGCAGAACTTTGTTGAAAACAGGCTTCTCTTTTTTAGCCAAGTACAAATGCGTTTCCCCGCCTACAATATTAGTGCGATCGACCGAGAAGATCCCGATAAAATCAGTACCATCTCGGTGAATTCCTTCCGGTGCGGGGTTGCCAAAATTGTGCGGCGAACAAGTTGTCCTGATTTGATGGACTCCGATTTCAGCTTCCGGATGAATTTTGCAGGAATCGAAAAAAGCAAAAATCAGTTGTTTGAAATTATCAAGGGCGATTAGCCGATCGTCCAATTCGGCAAATTCCCGCCTGATATCGCCCGCTAGAGGATTGTACGCTTTACTTTGAAACAAGTAGCCGTGAGGCAATTTAACTAACTCATTTCCGTTCACTACAAACCGCGACAATCTCCTCGAACGATACTTCCCCTTAATATAAGGATCTACAGGCATATCCTCAAAAAATTGCTTGAAGCCTTCCAGCTTGATCGAGTTTACTTTCTTAAAAGTAAACATGAAAGCATAATCCAAATCGATGGATTCTAATACCGTTTTCATAGATTATTCTCCATGAAGCCTTGCTCCCCTCCTTAGTTTTGCCTTGAGGAGGTGTATGTTTCTAGTCTAGCTCAAGTTTTTTGTAGGTATCGTTAAAAAAAATACAAAAATTGCAAATTTTTCGTAAAGATGGCGACTAATTTCGTACAGTTTTGACCAGCGACTGACAAGCCCGCAGGAAGATAGCAACATCCGCCCCAAGTGCAACGTACTGAACGCCAGCATCAATCCACTGCTTCGCGGTTTCCGGGTTTTCGGCAAAAGTACCCGCGGCTTTACCCGCACTGCGGATGGTTTGCACAGCCTCCTGCATCATGTCGATGACTCGCGAATCGCGCACTTGGCCGGGAATGCCGATCGACTGCGACAGATCGTAAGGCCCCAGAAAAATCACGTCAACCTGCGGCACAGTAACAATTTCTGCCAGATTCTCGATACCGCCTTTACCTTCGACATGAATCACAACTAACGATTCTTCGTTGAGTTTGTCCGTGATATTTGTACCTGCAGCGGTGTAAAGTCCCGCCCGCGTAGCAAAGGAAAGGCCTCGCGTCCCCAGAGGACTATATTTAGCACTTTTGACAGCAGTTTCGGCATCGATTTTACTTTCTATTTGAGGTACTTGAACCCCTGCACTGCCGATGTCGAGAGCTCGTTGAATTTGCGGCCCGTCGTTTTTGCGGACGCGAACAATCGGTGCAATGCCGGTGCAGTCGGCTGCGCGGCACAAATCTTCAGCAGCAAGCGGGTGCAGCGGGCCGTGTTCCATGTCGATGACTGCGAAATCAAATCCAGCATGACCGCAGATTTCTATGAATGCGGGATAGGCGCAGTTCATGAATAAACCGAGAACAGTTTCGCCTTGTTTGATTTTTTGTTTGAGTTTGTTTTGACGCATAAGTTTGTTTTTTTTAGCAGGAAATTAACGCGGATTTTTTCCAAGAATATTGCTCAATACCAGCAACAAACTACTTTAGGTTAAGAGAATTGACAGAAGTTTGGTAGCTGCTTTTGCTTCTATTTTAAAGGGAATCAAGCACAAAAGCCAGCCCAATAAAAACATTCCCAGAATTGGTAAAAATATTGCTCCCACAGATGGCTCGACGAACCAAGCAAATAAAGAAAACATTCCAATACTGCCCGTTGTCCACAACCAAAGAATCAGAATCCCTAGAACTACTTTATGTAAAATCATTCTTATTTTAATCGAACAACCGAAGGGTTGAGAATTGATATGTCCTTTAATGATTGGCAAAAATAAATTGCGACCGATGGTGATGCGATTGATTTTAAAGGTATTGCCAGAAATTGTTCCTTCATAAGGTTTTGCAGGTGGCGGGCTGAAGGGGAGAGTTATTCTAAAAAGTTTGGGAGGAGTGACAACTTCGTCCAATCTTTGCAAAACTTCTGAAAAAGTTAAGCTTGTCGTAATTGTTAAACTCTCAAAAGGAATCAACAATCTAAAAAATTTGAATATTTTGAACATATGCTAGATCCTGCTTTTATATACTTGCAGATGGTATTAATGTTTATTATCTAAAACTATTTTCCCATGACCGCACAGCAAAATACCAGTATACTACGAAATAAACATTTAAATGCAATGAGTGTTTTTCCCCGATCTCGAAATTAATTCCACAATCTGCGATGAAACTGCGGCGTTATCTATTTTCGCTGTTTGAGTCGATCGCTCCTCACCTTCACCCTCAGCCTAATTACCTCAATCTCAGCTACTGTCCCAAGATTGGTCGCGCTTTCCTCGCAATCGAGACAATCAGAAATTTGTGACATTCTCTTAGCAGGCGGCAGGTTCGCAGGTACTGCTACCGCTTGCGAAGGCTTGCTGGCGGGGCGCACAGTTTGCATCGCATTACTGACTGGCGGCTCAAATTTCCTCCCGGCGAACTTCCGCACTCGATAGACTTGCATTGCATTCATTACCAAATTATCTTAAAATTATCTGCGTTGCATCTGCTGGGTGCGTCTGCGGTTTCTGCATCAATGAATAGTTTACGGTTAGTACCACCAAAAAAGTGGGATGTTTGTTCAAATTAAACATTTTAAACTATATTCATAACTACTTTAGGAACCAAACATATTTGAGAAAAATTTGATGTCTTTTTTTGATTCTATTTTAAACCCAATCAGGGACAAAGACCATCCAAAAATACACATTCCAAAAAGAGGTAGAAATATTAGCCCGATAGAGCGATCGACCAACCAAACCAATAAAGTTAACAACCCCATACTAGCTGGCACCGACATCCAAACAATCATAAACACCATTACAGCTAGGTGTAAATTCATCCTAATTTTTAGAGAACAACCAAAGGGTTGAGAATGAATTTCGCCTGTAATTTGGGGTAAAAAAGAATTTCTGTAAGAAGAGATGATACGGCGGATTTGGAAAGTGTTTCCTGAAAGTGTACCTTCGTAAGGTTTATGCGATTTTTTGAACTGCAATGCCATTTTCAAGGTCTTGGGAGGCTCAATAATTTTATCCAACTTTTGCCAAACTTCAGAAAAACTTAAATTACTCGCAATTGTTAAACTCTCAAAAGGTAGTAAAAATCTGTAAAATTTAATCAGCTTGTTCATGGGACTAATTATGATCTTAAAAAAATCTTGCCTTAACTAAATTTTCGCATAAATATAGCAATCCTCGCATCATTTGTATAATTAATTTTAGGGTTCTTCCCCCGTTGAAAAACCCCGATCAGTGGGGGTAGGCACGGGGCACTACCTACAAATTTGGCGAATCATTTAGCAACTCTATAAAAAAATGCCCTGACCGCACCGCGAAATACCAGTATTATAGAATTTAATTCACTTTTTGGTCATTTGCTGTAAGTGGTATTGACTTGTGTCAAAATTTAACCGACAATTTCTGATGAAACTTCCGAAACATCTGTTTTCGCTCAAAGGTCGATCGCTCGTCACCTTCACCCTCAGCCTCATTACCTCAATCTCAGTTATTACCCCAACATTAACATTTGCCGCACCTGCGCCCAATCCCAACAAAGAGGAAACTTGCGACATTCTCGTAGCAGGCGGCGGGCTCGCAGGTGCCGCTACCGCCTACGAAGGTTTGCTGGCGGGGCGCACCGTTTGCATCACAGAAATTACTGACTGGGTAGGCGGTCAAATTTCCTCTCAGGGAACTTCCGCACTCGATGAAAGAGACACTCAGCGATCGCTCTTATTTTACCCCCGCGGCTACCTAGAATTGCGGCGGCGAATCAAAGAACATTACGGGAGACTAAATCCCGGCGGCTGTTGGGTTAGCTATTCCTGTTTCATGCCCTATGACGGCCACAAAATTGTATTTAACATCTTGCAGGCTACTGCTAGAAAAGGCAAAGGTACCCTGAAATGGTTTCCCAATACCGTTATTAAAGAACTAACAATTACTCCTGCTGTGGGGGAGAATGCAGTTGGCGGACAACAAATTAAAAGTGCGATCGCCATTCAACAC
>NZ_JADEWV010000115.1 GCF_015207455.1 Microcoleus sp. LEGE 07076 | reverse complement strand
CACAAGTTCCCACCCATCCTCCCCCAACTGATTGACAAATAAATGCAGCGAGCCTTGTTTCCAATCTCGCAGCTCCTCACCATTTACATATAAACTAATTAGCTTATTTCCAAAAGGATACATATTCGCATCCACAAATAAATACTCCCACTTTTGCATAGCAATCCTTAATTTAGTTAGTCAGTAGTCAGTTGGCAGTGGACAGTTGGCAGTTGGCAGTGGACAGTGGACAGTTGGTTCGTTATTAGTTATTACTCGTTATTGGTTATTTGTTATTTCTTACCAATGCCCCATGCGCCATCCCCATGCCCCATTACCAACTACTGAACAGCAATTCTAGCCAAAGCAGCGCCCCGGTAATAGTGCAACAAAATCTGCTGGTAGCCGTATCCCTGCCTGGCCAAATTGTAAGCTCCCCACTGACTCATGCCTACAGCGTGACCGAAACCTTTGCCAGCAACTTGAAAACCCGTAGGAGCTTGGCCGCTGTTCCTGGCGCTCCCGCCTGCATACTGAGGAATCACGGTAAACCGCGTGCTCCTCAAACTCAGAACCCGACGCAAATCCGCGCCAGTCATCACCCTAGAACCGCCATCTCCGACTACTTTCATGGACAAAACGCTGCCGTAAGCGGTAGTACGTTCTGGCTTCATCGAGATTACATTACCCACACCAGAAATCTTGCTGCTGATTTGAGCGCGGGAAAAAGTTTCTTTCCACTGGTAAACCGGCGCGCCTTGGTCGAAGTCAGGAACACCGCGCAGGTAAGGCAGGGGTTGGGTCCAAACATCCTCGACATTTTCGGTATGTCCGCCAGATGCGGAGTGGAAAACGGCTAAAATAATCTGACCGTTGTAGGTGAGAACTTGACCTGCGGTGGCATCGACTGCGGCATAAGTGCCCGAAGATTCTGTTTGGAGTCCTTTGTAAACCTGCGAGGACTGAGTGTTGTCCACATCGTAAAGCTCGGTTTCACTTTTGAGGCGGTTGTGGATAGCGTAGGAACGGGCGGCGACTGCTTGGGCTTTTAAGGCCTCCAGAGGCCAATTGCCGCTCATTTCGGCACCGAGAACGCTGTAGAGATACTGTTCGATATCGACGTAGTTGACTGCTGTCAATGCTCCTTTTTCGGGAACTACAAGCGTGCGTCCGCGATACCACCGATCGCCAATCCAAACATACCCGTTCCCGGTCGGCTCGATCCAAATTTGATTGGCGGCCCAGCGCCCGATCGCCACTTTGCCCGATCGAAATTGAGCCGATCCAGAACTGTTGGCGGACAGTTCCCCCAAATTGCGCCCGCTACCGTCGCGGATTGCAGCCTTAGTAGAACTGCCGACTTTGATCTGACTTGCGCCGTCTTGTACCCCAACTCGCAAGATCAGCGCCGCCTGTGCTGGGGCTACCATTACCAGCCAAAACAACAGACTAATCCAAAAGTAGCGTTTTGTTAATGTCGAAAGAAAGGAAGCAAATAACACTCCTGGCTGCATCTGAAAAAGTTCCTCCTGTGCTGTACGAGTTTAAGAATTTTTAAGGGAAGGGAAAGAAAGGGAAAAAGGAAGCGGAACGGAAGAAACAAAACGTTAGAATTGAGTCGATCGCTCTGTGCGCTGGGCAAAAATGATTTGAGCGACTAGATGTTCGCAGGAACAGCGATTTATCCCGGTTCCTGCCTGCGACTATTTCTTATATGTCGGATTTGTCGCACTCTGGATATATGTAACATATTTTTTAAGACTTAATTGAGGTGATTTAACTCTTGCAGATTACATTTCTCGGAACTAGCTCAGGCGTACCCACGCGATCGCGCAACGTTTCCAGCATCGCCCTGCGCTTGCCCCAGCGAGCCGAACTCTGGCTGTTTGACTGCGGCGAAGGAACTCAGCACCAATTTCTCCGCAGCGACCTCAAAGTCAGCCAACTGAGCCGTATTTTCATCACTCACCTGCACGGCGACCACATTTTCGGGTTAATGGGTTTGCTGGCTAGCTGCGGTTTAGCGGGGAATGTCAAGCGCATCGATCTTTACGGGCCTCCGGGACTTGAAGAATATTTGCAAGCTGGCGTTCGCTATTCTCAAACTCATTTTTCTTACCCGGTGAAGGTGCACAAAAGTCACGAGGGAGTTGTTTATGAAAATGACGAATATATTGTGAGTTGCGCTCCTTTAAAACACCGAGTTACTGCTTTTGGTTATCGAGTAACTGAGAAAAACCGTCCCGGACATTTCGATGTCGAAAAAGCGAAGGCTGTCGGTATTCCTTCCGGGCCAATTTACGGCGAATTAAAACAAGGAAAGACCGTAAAATTATCGGATGGGCGAGAGTTTAAAGGTAGTGATTTTTGCGGCCCGGATCAAGTCGGGCGCAAGTTTGTGTACTGTACGGACACGGTTTTTTGTGACAGCGCGGTGGACTTGGCGAAGGATGCCGATTTGTTGGTACACGAAGCGACTTTTGCCCATCAAGATGCTCAAATGGCCTTCGATCGCCTGCATTCAACCTCAACAATGGCGGCTCAAGTTGCTTTGCTCGCTGGGGCGAAACAGTTGATTATGACGCATTTTAGCCCGCGCTATGCTCCGGGAAATGCGATCGTCCTAGATGACTTACTTAAAGAAGCCCAGGCAATTTTTCCGAATACAAAAATGGCCTATGACTTTTTGACTTACGAAGTGCCCAGGCCTGTTGAAGACTAGGGTTTAATTCGTTTTTATTTGAGTCTCGATCCCCCTCGCATCCCCCTTAAGAAGGGGGACTTTGAGAAGAATCTTGTCCCCCCCTTAAGTTAATCTGTAGGGTGCGTCGCCATCAAAAATTCTCGAAAAGATCGACAATCTCATAGCGACGCACCTTTCAAAATCTCAGGTCACTGAATATACAGCATATTTTATGTATATGTGGTACACACAATATTACGAGTTCCCGTGTAAGGTGCGTCGCCGCGAGATTGTTGGTCTTTTTTCAGATTATTTGATGCGACGCACTACGGTTTTTGTAGTTGAGATGGCAGAGTTTACCCGCACATACAAATATTTAAAATTACCATGATAATTGAAATTGGCACATTAGGCTTAAAACTAGCACAAGCAATCGGGCCTAAACTTGCAGAAATAGGATTCAAAGAAGCCATAAAAAAATTCAATCCTAGCGATTTTGAAAAAGCTTGGACTTGTGGCA
Source organism: Microcoleus sp. LEGE 07076 (assembly GCF_015207455.1). Taxonomy (GTDB): domain Bacteria; phylum Cyanobacteriota; class Cyanobacteriia; order Cyanobacteriales; family Microcoleaceae; genus Microcoleus. The sequence continues at coordinate 17,881 of NZ_JADEWV010000115.1, read as the reverse complement.
TTAAAACTGCCAATAAAACCCATGAATTATTCTATCCTTGCGAACAAGGCTTAGTCGAAAATTTTATAGAAAAAAAATTCTTTATCGGCGCCGCACTTCCAGAACTCCTGAAACCTTTCAACAATCAAGGAACGCCTCAAGTTGAGTTGTTAGTTGCAGCTTTTAATGCGACAGTCGCAGAAAACAAAAGAATTCAAGACAGATTCATACCAGAAAAAGTGCGTGATTGGCTGGATGTTTTTGCGAGAACCTATTTCGAGAAAACAAATTGTTATTTGAGTTTTCAGGTTGCCAAAGCCGACTACTTTAAGCAAGTCGCTAACTGGTTTGATGATGTTAAATTTGCTGGCATTGCCGTCGAAGGTCAGGAAATCGAGAAATCGGAAAAATTGGCTCAGATTTTTGTGATGCCCGATGTCTTGGAAGACGTAAATACTCTTGTACGCTTGGATATCGAAGAATTAGAGGCAGGCAAAAATCTGCAACTATTGCAGCGAGAAAGTCGCTCCGGTAGAAAGTTTTTAGCCTCACAATTGTTGAATCAAAATCGATCGCATAAATTTGTACTACTGGGCGCACCCGGTTCTGGTAAAACAACTTTACTGAGTTTTTTTGCGGTGATGTTGGCTCAGAATTATCCCGAAAAACTCGGCTGGGATGCTGAGAGAGATTGCTTGCCGATTTTGATTAAAATTCGCGACTTTGCTAGGCTTTCAGATATCAGTCTCCTCGACTATGCCCGCCAGTTTGCCGAGAAAACTATGTCGGTGAAACGGCTGCCCGAAGGCTTTTTTGAATATTGGCTGGCTGACGGTAGGGCGATGATTTTGTTGGATGGATTGGATGAAGTTGTGGAAGAATCCAAGCGCTACGCCGTAGTGCAGCAAATTGAGAATTTTTTGGGGCAGTACCATCAAAATCTGGCAATTATTACTTCTCGCCCTGCTGGTTACAAACGCGATTTTTTTAATAGTTCGGAGTTTGAACACTATCAGTTACAACTGCTTGATAATGCTAAAGTCGATGAGTTTATCGATCACTGGTATGACAGCCGCGTTCGAGATCCGGCGGAAGCTCAACGCCGTAAAGAAAGTATTAAAAAAGCTCTGAATGAAAATGACAGAATTAAATTATTGGCTAGAAATCCGCTGTTGCTGACAATTATTGCTTTGATTCATCGCTATCAAGCGGTACTGCCGAGGGCGCGTCACAAACTTTATGAAAAGGCTGTGGAGACACTGTTAAAGTGTTGGGATGCCAACAAAAAAATAACTGAGCAATCGTCCTTCAAATGTTTAGATGAAGACGACTTACGGCGGCTGATGGAAATTCTCGCCTATTGGATTCATACTCAGGGTAGTACGGATAATCCTGAAGGCGGAACGCTGATTGCTAAGGATGATTTGTTCGAGCAGTTAACTCAGAATATTAAAACCAAAAAACTGGTTGAACGGTTCCAGGCAAGAGAGGAAGCTAGACGCTTTGTGGATTTTATTCAACAGCGGACGGGATTGCTCAACGAACAAGGACAAGATTTGTACGCTTTTGTCCACAAGACTTTTCAAGAATATTTGTGCGCTCAAGAAATTGCGTATCAGGCAGATGATGATGGTGATTTTGAAATTATTTTGAATCATATTCGTGAGCATTTGCACGATCCTCACTGGCGGGAAGTGTTGCTGTTGTTGATTGCTCAACAAAAACCGAAGAAAGCGGCGAAAGCGATCCGGGCAATTTTGGCGGCGAATAGCGAGTATGAGGAATGGTTGCACCGCGATTTGTTTTTTGCTGGCAGTTGCCTTGCTGAAAATATTAAAGAGTTAAAGGTGGTAGATTCTAGTCTGACTGTGGAGATTTTGGAGAAGTTGGTTGAGTTGGAGGTAAGGGGTGAAGCACTGGTTGGTGACAGAGTTCGCTCTCAGGTTTTGCAAATCCTTTGCAGTATGAATGAGACTGAGTTTGAGGCGCAAACTTTGCAACTTTTGAAAGCAAGGGGTGTTGATGAAAATCGCTTGTGGAGATATCAAGCAGAATTAGGTGAAAAAGAAGCAGCCATCAGTGCCCTGTTGCTACGTCTCGAAAATGGTGATGAGGATGTGCGTATGTCGGCAGCACAAGCCTTGGGCAGGTTGGGAAATGCTTCAGAAATAGTAATCAGCGCCCTTCTACTACGTCTTAAAGATGAAGATTCTATGGTGCGTCGTGAGGTAGTACAAGCCCTCGGCGGGTTAGGAAATGCTTCAGAAACTGTGATCGGTTTCTTGGTGTTATGCCTTCAAGATGAGAAGCAGATGGTGCGCCATGAGGCAGCACGAGCCTTGGGTAGATTGGGAAATGCTTCAGAAATCGTCATCAACTCCCTGCTGTTAAGTCTTCAAGATGCGGAACACTCAGTACATTTCTTTGCAGTACGAGGGCTGAGCAGGTTTGGACATGTTTCAGAAGCCCTCGTCAGCGCCCTGCTACTACGTCTCGAAGATGGAGATAAGTCGGTGCGTGTGATGGCTGCACAAGCTTTGGGTAACTTGGGAAATGCTTCAGAAACCGTTATCAGTACCCTGCTTCAATCTCTCCAAGATGGCGATAAGTTAGTCCGTTGTAAAGCAGTACAAGCTTTGGGCAACTTGGGAAATACTTCAGAATCCGTTATCAGTGCCCTGCTTCAATCTCTCGAAGATGGAGATGAGGATATCCGTAGGTCGGCTGTCTATGCCTTGATTAATTTGGGAAATGCTTCAGAAACTGTCATCAACGCCGTGCTACTACATCTCGCAGATGGCCATAAGTCGGTGCGTATGATGGCAGCACAAGCTTTGGGCAACTTAGGAAATACTTCAGAAGCCGTCATCAGTGCCCTACTCCTATCTCTCCAAGATGGAGAGGACAGGGTGCGTATGATGGCAGCACAAGCTTTGGGCAACTTAGGAAATACTTCAGAAGCCGTCATCAGTGCCCTGCTCCTATCTCTCGAAGATGGAGAGGACAGGATGCGTATGATGGCTTCTGAAGCTTTGGGTAACTTAGGAAATACTTCAGAAGCCGTCATCAGTGCCCTGCTCCTATCTCTCGAACATGAGCATGAGTGGGTACGTAGCTCGGCAGTACAAGCTTTGGGTAACTTAGGAAATACTTCAGAAGCCGTCATCAGTGCCCTGCTGTTACGTCTCGAAGATGGGGAGGACTGGGTACGTCGTCAGGCAGCATTTGCCTTGGGTAAGTTGGGCCTAAAATCTAGTGACGTTTTGCCTGCTGTGGTGCAATGGATCGATCGCCCTCAAGATACACAAGATACACCATACGTCGGTTCAGGTATTGATGTGTTGTGGGATTTGGCGGCGAGTTAGGGAAATTGATTCGGGAATCGCAAATCGGTCGATCGCCCCCAAAGACGCCTTCGACCGCTTAGCAGAGCCAATGGTTGCTACAATCGGGAAAGGTAAACTCTGTGGGTCACACTACAGCCCGTAACCCTGAAACCTAATAGCTAAATTATTAAAAATCTGCCTCTGTTGCCATGTTTAAAAATCTGCTAGGCGATCCCAACGCGCGCAAACTGAGAAAATTTCAGCCTTGGGTAGCTGATATCAATATATTGGAAGAAGACTTCCGCACCCTCTCAGACGACGACCTGAAAGGCAAAACAGCGGAATTTCAAGAACGTCTGGCAAAAGCTAAATCTCTCAACGAAGAGAAAGAAATCCTAGACGAAATCTTGCCAGAAGCTTTTGCAGTGGTGCGAGAAGCCGGTCAGCGAGTTTTGGGAATGCGCCACTTTGATGTCCAACTCCTCGGCGGCATCATCCTCCACAAAGGCCAAATTGCCGAAATGAAAACCGGTGAAGGCAAAACTCTCGTGGCCACGCTGCCGGCTTACCTCAACGCCCTCAACGGTAAAGGCGTACACATCATCACCGTCAACGATTATCTCGCACGGCGGGACGCGGAATGGATGGGGCAAGTGCACCGCTTCCTGGGACTGACTGTGGGGCTGATCCAGCAGGGCATGGATCAGGTGGAACGCAAGAAAAATTATAACTGCGATATTACCTACGCGACAAACAGCGAGGTGGGTTTTGATTATTTGCGGGACAACATGGCTACTGTCATGGAAGATGTAGTCCAGCGTCCTTTTAATTTCTGCGTGATTGACGAGGTTGACTCGGTGCTGATTGATGAAGCCCGCACACCTTTGATTATTTCTGGTCAGGTGGAACGCCCCAGCGAGAAGTACATCCGGGCGGCTGAAGTTGCGGCTTCCCTAAGAAAGGAAAATGAGGAACATTACGAGGTTGACGAAAAGGCGCGGAATGTGCTGTTGACCGATGAAGGGTTTGGTGAATCTGAGAATTTGTTGGGCGTTACGGATTTGTACGACCCGGCTGACCCTTGGGCGCATTACATTTTTAATGCGATCAAGGCGAAGGAATTGTTTATTAAGGATATTAACTACATTGTTAATGCCGATCGCGAAGTGGTGATTGTCGATGAGTTTACCGGCCGGGTGATGCCGGGAAGGCGCTGGAGCGACGGTTTGCACCAGGCGATCGAAGCGAAAGAACACGCGGAAATTCAGCCGGAAACTCAGACGCTGGCGACTATTACTTATCAAAATTTCTTTTTGCTGTATCCGAAACTGTCGGGGATGACTGGGACGGCGAAAACTGAAGAAACCGAGTTTGAGAAGATTTACAATCTGGAAGTGACGCTGATTCCGACTAACCGAGTTACGAGCCGGACTGACCTTTCGGATATGGTTTACAAGGCGGAGGCTGGAAAGTGGAAGGCGATCGCCCAAGAATGTGCCGAAATGCACGAACTCGGTCGCCCGGTGCTGGTGGGCACTACCAGCGTGGAAAAATCCGAGTTGCTGTCGCGGCTGCTGCTGGAACTCAAAATTCCTCACAATTTGCTCAACGCGAAACCGGAAAATGTGGAACGGGAGTCGGAAATTATCGCTCAAGCCGGACGCAAAGGTGCTGTGACGATCGCCACCAACATGGCCGGACGCGGTACTGATATTATTTTGGGCGGTAATTCTGAATACATGGGCCGGCTCAAGTTGCGCGAGTATTTGATGCCCCGGATCGTGCAACCGGAGGATGAAGAAGGGTTTTCGCTGGTGCAAGTTCCCGGTATTGGCGGCCGCCCCGCAGCTCGAGGTTTTGGTGAAACTGCCAAAAAAACCAAGTCTTGGAAAGCTTCGGCGCAGATTTTCCCCACGCAGCTATCGAAAAATGCTGAGCAACTGCTCAAGGCGTCGGTGGAATTGGCGGTGAAGGAGTACGGGGAGCGATCGCTCTCGGAATTGAAAGCCGATGACATTGTGGCTGTAGCCTCGGAAAAAGCCCCTACCAAAGACATCGTAATTCAAAAATTGCGGGAAGCTTACAATGTAACTCGCAGCGAGTACGATGCTTTTACCAGCAGCGAACACGATGAAGTTGTGCAGTTAGGAGGCCTCCACGTCATCGGTACCGAGCGCCACGAATCGCGCCGCATTGACAATCAGTTGCGGGGCCGGGCGGGACGGCAAGGAGACCCTGGTTCTACGCGGTTTTTCTTGAGTTTGGAAGACAATTTGCTGAGAATTTTCGGTGGCGAACGGGTGGCGGGTTTGATGAAGGCTTTCGGTGTTGAGGAAGATATGCCGATCGAATCTGGAATGCTGACTCGTTCCCTCGAAGGCGCTCAGAAAAAAGTCGAAACCTACTATTACGACATCCGCAAGCAGGTATTTGAATACGACGAAGTAATGAACAATCAGCGTCGAGCAATCTATGCGGAACGCCGTCGGGTATTGGAAGGTTTGGACTCGAAGGAACAGGTAATTAAATATGCAGAACAAACGATGGACGACATCGTGGGAGCATACATCAATCCCGATTTACCTTCAGAAGAATGGGAACTGGAAAAACTTGTCAGTAAGGTGAAGGAATTTGTTTATTTATTAGCTGACATGACGGCGGATCAATTAGATGATTTGTCAGTTGAAGAAATTAAAACTTTCCTCCACGAACAAGTCCGCAATGCTTACGACATGAAAGAAGCGGAAGTTAATGCCATCCGAGCGGAATTGATGCGAGATGCAGAGCGGTTCTTTATTTTGCAGCAAATTGATACTTTGTGGCGGGAACACTTGCAGCAAATGGATGCTTTGCGCGAGTCTGTCGGGTTGCGCGGTTACGGGCAGAAAGACCCGCTAATCGAGTACAAAACTGAAGGTTACGAGCTGTTTTTGGACATGATGACGGATATCCGCCGCAACGTGGTTTATTCGCTGTTCCAGTTCCAGCCGCAGCCTGCAATGCCTGTTTCGGCTGAGATGGTTTGAAGATAGTTGACTCTTAACGTGTTTGGAACGGGCCGGAGAGCCCGTTCCACAAAACTGAGTTTTATTGTTGTGGAATCGGCCGGAGAGCCCGTTCTTGAAAATGGTACTCTGCCTGGATACTGGTTGAATTATAAAAAAATACAGAGATTCCCATTGAAGTATTGTATGACCTCGAACTATGCCAACTATTTTACGAATAGGCCCTTATCGACTTTACTTTTACAGCCATGAACCAAATGAACCACCTCATGTTCATATTGATAGAGACAAATCATCGGTTAAATTTTGGTTGGAGCCAGTCAGCTTGGGAAACAACCTTGGTTTTAGTGCTAAAGAACTTCGTAAAATACAGTTGGTAGTACAAGAAAATCAACAAACGCTATTGGAGGCTTGGTATGGGTATTTTGGCGATTCGAGCGGACGAGAGAGTTAAGCACATTCATTTTACAGAAGAAACCATTAGTGTTGATTTGATGGATGGACGAATCATTACCGTCCCTTTAATTTGGTATCCAAGATTGTTTAATGCAACGCCAGATCAAAGGGAAAAATGGGAAGTATGTGGCGGAGGCTATGGCATTCACTGGGAAGAAATTGATGAAGACCTCAGTACAGAAGGAATGCTGCGAGGCGCACCGGCTCCGAGGCCTAAAATCATTCATTAATTGCGATCGCTACTTCACTTCTAAGGGGCGCGAATTAAATAATTTAGACAAGTTTGTGGGACGGGCGTCCCGCCCGTGCAGAAAGGACGGGCTCTCCCGCCCATCCCACAATAACCATCAAGTTGTAAGTTATTTAATTATCATTCCTAAGCTTTGGTATTAAGCCCAATCTTCTCGATCGCTTTTTTGTTTCCTGTAAACCTCACCTTGGGCGTGAATTTTACGAGTTTGTTCGTAAAGACTTTCTTCGGTATGATTCCATTTGTGCAGGACTTTTTTTAAGTCTGATTGGATATCTCTAGCGCCGGGAAAGCCTCGATACCTAATTATTAATCTTGCTAATTCTGATAAATTGTGGTCGGTTGTTTCTCCGGCTAATAAAGTATCGACTGTAGTGCGATCGCGCTTGTATTGCGGATGCTGCTGATCTTGATTTTTTGCTGCTGAATCCATACTATTTTATGTTTTCCCAATCATCTGAAAATGTTGCTAGAAGCAACCGCCACCCAAAAGCGGGGACATAAATAACTATCATGAATTGAGTCTTAAATCCGGGCTTCATCAACGGTTTGATTCGGGTATCACAACTGTCAACTGTCAACTGTCAACTGTCAACTGTCAACTCTTTAAGTTGTCGCTTCAGTCATTCCCAGAAATTTTTGTGCTTGTTCAGTTATACCAAATAGGCGATCGCCCTGACAAAAAATTTCCCAGCCGCGAATTCCCATAAAACCAACACCTGCAACCGCCAAGGGCATCGCAGCGGCACCTAAAAGCGCGGCAATCGGGGGAAATATCATGCAGAGTGTTAAGAGAATCGCGGTAATTGCACCGCCAGCAATGCCAGCTTTGGCGGTGGCGGTAGCGACTTGTTCGACTAACTCTGACTGGGTAATTTTGCCTTCAACGCACAATAGCGAATTTTCTAAGATCGAAAATATTAACTCAATTACTGCTGCTGCGATCGCCCCTTTCATTGCAGCCCCAACGATTTCGGAAACTGCTGCTTTAAACGCTGCATCTGCTAAAACTTGCTTGGCGACGGCTAATTCGGCCACAGTCATGTCTTTACCGCCGCGAGCCCGATTCACCCAAAAATGTTCAAAAATCCCGTTAGCAGCTTCGTTTCCGCCTCCATTCACGCGTGCTTGGATGTGACTCCAATCTTTATCTTGACAGAAGTTGCGAATTGCTTCGGGGCCTTGGGCGCGAATTTGGGCGGGTATGGATTCAAATACTTTTGCTGCTTCCTGAACGTTTCGGATGCCGTCACGCACCCCAGCCCTCGCAAATTTCCATTGCAGGTTTGTTGGCAGGTTCTCAAAACGGATGTTGTGTGCTATTTTAAAAGCTTCTTGACTGGCGATCGCCCCGGCACTAACTATTGAACTTGGCGCTGACTGTACCCACGCGGTTAATAAAGTTGCACTTTCCTCAACTTTAGCCGCAATTTGGTTGCCTAAGTTTTGGGTATCGGCAACAGTTTCTTCTACTTTAGCAGTTAGGAATTCGAGCGGATTCTGGTTTATTGTCATTTCGCTCCAGCTTGCATTGTTATTGATTGGATTATTCTGAATGTAGCAATTTTCACATCAGTTATACAAATATGTAGGGGTAGTGCCCCCGTGCCTACCCCCAGCGGGATCTTTACGTTTGGAATAGCTTCGCTAATAAATTATACAAATGATGCGAGGATTGCTATATGTAGGGGTAGTGTCCCGGTGCCTACCCCCACGGATCTAAATTGCTTCTAACTCCGGCTGTAATTTGAGAGCTTTTTGTTGATAAATTAAACCTTCATTGGTTCGCCCTTGCTGTTCTAATACTTTGCCTAAATTCCAATAAGCTGCGGCTAAACCTGGTTGAATAGCGATCGCTTTTTGGTAGTACATTATCGCATCATCCAGCCGTTGTTGTTTGTAAAACATACTGCCTAAGTTAACATAGGCTTCGACAAAATTAGGGTCGAATTCGATCGCCTTGGAGTAGGCGCGCATTGCCGCATCTGTTTTGCCTTGGGCTTGCAGGATATTGCCTAGGGTTTTGTAGGCGGGGGCAAAATTTGGTTGCTGGCGAAGTGTTTGGTAGCACTGGCCGATCGCCTCTACATATTTTTGTTGAGCATAATAAACTTCGGCAATCTTGTTAAGTGCGATCGCCTCCTCAAATTTACCAGGTTGTTGCAGTCGATCGCCCGTTTCTAAATGCTGCGAGGCTAACTCGGAATTTACGATCATATGGGAGAAGCAAGTTTGGCAACGGATTGGTAAGGACTGATGTCATATCAAATCCCGTAGCATCGGAATTATTAGTAGCCGAAATTAGGAGACGGCACTGCCGTCTCCCTACCCAAAATAACTAAGTTAAGTTGACCATCGTACAATCAAGGAGACAGTTGCCACACCTTAATCGTGTCGTCATAACTGCCGCTGATCAAAGTTTTGTCTTGAGGATTAAAAGCCAATTCCACCCAAGTCGAATGACCTTTGAGCGTCCCCTGTTCCCCGCCATCCATCGCCCACAGCTTGATAGTACCGCTCAAATCGGCGCTGGCGAGCCTCGTGCCATCGGGACTGAAAGCTAGAGACCCAATTCGATCGGCATGACCGGTAAAAGTCACCTCGCCCGATGGCTGCGGCCCGCGATTCGTCCTGACATCCCAAATCCTCACCGTATTGTCCCAGCCGCCGCTGCCCAAAATTGTACCGTCCGGACTGACGGTAAGAGCCGAAACAGCATCGACATGACCCGTGAGAGTCGCTTGGAATTCCCCAGTCTTCCAATTCCACATCTCGATCGTACCGTCGCCCTTGCCAGCAAACAAAGTATCTTTGTCCGGACTGAAAGCCACAGAATGCACCTCGCCAAAAATTCCCTTGAGAGTTTCCAACTCTGCGCCGCCTTCGACTTGCCACAGTTTCAATCTATTATCCTTACCGACACTGGCGAGGGTTTGGCCGTTGGGACTGAAAACCACTGAGAACACGCCGTCTTTGTCTGCGTCCAATGTCCGAATTAACTTGCCGGAATAGAAATTCCACAATTTAATCGTACCGTCAGCGCCACCGCTGGCGATCGTCCTGCCGTCGGGACTGACAGCCACAGACCACACGGGCCCCAAATGTGCTGTTATAGTTTTGAGCACTTTGCCGTGACGCTTGTGCAGCAGGCTAATTGTGCCGTCATTGTTCCCGCCCAAGATGACGCGGCCGTTGGGAGCGACTGCTACAGCCCACACCGGGTTTTTGTCTCGATCGGCCAGAGTGCGTACTGCTGGCCCTGACTGCGATTCCTGACGGTTGAAATCCTGCATGGGGGGCGGATCGAACCGAATTTCGGGAATTGTAGAAACAGGCTCCGAAGAAGTGAAAGCCGACGGTACTGTCGATGGCAAGCGAGAACCCAGCACCACTGAAATCAGCGCAACTGCCGCTCCTCCCCACAAAGCTAAAGTCCATCTGGGTTTGCTGACTATCGCGTCTATCGGTGTCGGGCCGTATTTCAGGTCTTTGAGAATTTCTTCGGTCGATCGGTAGCGTTTTGATGTTTCTCGCTCTACCATTTTATCCAGAATGCGGCCGAGTCTGGCCGAAACCGGTACTTTCAAATAGTGCCTCCAGGCCCAACTCTCGCTTTTGATATCAAACAAATCAAACGGCGACATTCCTGTTAACAAGTGAATGCAAGTCACGCCCAAACTGTAAATGTCGCTGCTAAAAATAGCTTGACCTGTAATTTGTTCGGGAGCCGCATATTCGGCAGAACCCGTCACTCTTTCTGTTTTTAGCGGTCTGCTGTTTGCAGGAATTGCCGTGCCGAAATCAACTAAAACCAGCCCCGATTCTTCCTCCTCCGGCAGCGCGCATACATCCTCTTTTCCCGCAGCAGCTAGGCTAATTTGAGAACTTTTGCGGTGAATAATATTGGACGGTTTGATATCTCGGTGAATCAGTTGATTGTCGTGAACGAGTTGCAGCACAGGCAACAATTCGCTCAGCAGATACCAAATGTGAATTTCTTTAAGAACACCTTTTTCTGAAAGTCGATCGGCTAAATTGCGACCGGGGATGTATTCTTGCACTAAATACTGGCAGCCTTCGACTTCAAAAGATGCCAGCAGTTTTGGTATTTGCGGATGTTTGCCCAACTCGTCGATGACCCTGGCTTCGCCGCGAAATCTCCGGCCCCGCTGTGCGCGACTGTCAGCGACTGACTGCTGTTGGCCACAAAACTGTTGAATCACACAGCGGGGCACGGCTGGTTGGTCTTCATCGACTGCCAAGAAGGTGCGGCAACCGAGATTTTGACCGAGGGGGTGAAAGACTCGGTAGCGCCCTTTTAGCAGCAAGTTCGACTCGCAACTCGTACAGGCTGTCGCGCGATCGAGATTTTCTGGATTCTGGCAATTGGGATTGATGCAGTAACTCATTTGTCTTTCCGCTGGAGACCCCCGTCCGAACTTATTAGAGGAGTGGGGGAGGAAAGCGGGGCGGTGCGTGCCGCTTCCTGTGGACAAATTAAATAATTTGAATCTTTGCTTTATGATAATTGTTTCCCAGATTTTAGCCACAATTCCTGCGGCCGAGCGCGCGTTAATTATTGCTGACTTTCCTGCGATCGAGGTTTAATCGACCGACCGCCCGCGTGCTGTGACATTGTTCGGCTCAACTCGCACGTACCGAATTAAGCTATACTATCATTCATTGCGAATACAATAATTGTGCTCGCAGCCAAGCCAAACAATCGCGAGGCATTCTCAAAACTCGGCTATCCTCGATTCTGTGGAATCAATCTCAAATCTCAAATCTACTAAAAAATTGAAATTTGAGCAACTTTCCCCCAAGGAACTACTAACTTTTAACTACTACTTATGCCGTTAATTCGCGTTTCCAAACCTTGGGAAATTCCCGACCCACAAATTACCTCAGAAACATCATTTCTCAACCGCCGCCGCTTCATGACCAATTTAATTGGCGCTGGCGTGACTGCTTCGCTGCTGCCGCTGACCGGCTGTCAAAGTAGCGGCGACAGCTCAAAAACAGCTCTGGATAAAGGCTCAACTCAAGCATATTCGGGATTGACCCGCAATTCCAACTTCGCAAAAGTCGATCGAGCAATTACCGACGAAGCCTTAGCTACAAAATATAACAACTTTTACGAATACGGCGGCACAAAATCTATTTGGCAAGCCGCCCAAGCTATGCCAACAGAAAACTGGAAAGTAGAAGTAGCAGGTTTAGTCAAAAATCCCCGCACTTACGATATTGATGACCTCCAGAAAAAATTTCCCATCGAAGAACGAGTTTATCGATTTCGCTGCGTAGAAGCCTGGGCAATGGTAGTTCCTTGGGTCGGATTTCCCATGAAATTGCTCGTGGCTGATGTCGAACCACAATCTAACGCTAAATTCGTTCGCTTCACCTCGTTTTATGACCCAAAAATTACTCCCGGCCCCGGTTTAATGTCACAATTTTATCCTTGGCCTTACACCGAAGGTATGCGAATTGAAGAAATGGCAAACGATTTAGCATTTTTTGCCACAGGGTTGTACGGGCGGCAGCTACCAAAACAAAATGGTGCGCCGCTACGGCAAGTGATTCCCTGGAAGTACGGTTTTAAGGGCGCAAAGTCGATCGTCAAAATTGAATTTCTCGAAAAACAGCCCGCCACTTTTTGGAATACAATCGGCCCCAACGAATACGCTTTTGAAGCAAATGTCAACCCCAATAAACCTCACCCCAGATGGTCCCAAGCCAGCGAAAGAATCGTCGGCCCGGGTAACAGTTGGTCCTGGGAAACTCGCCCGACTTTGCCCTATAACGGTTATGGCGAATATGTGGCGAGTCTTTACAGTTAAACCAGCCTGACTGTAAAAATTGAAGAATTAGACAAGATTGCCTCAGTCATTTTAATCAAATTTTGGGACGATGCTCGCGTGTCATCCCACAAGAAAAAAGATTTTTGTGGGACGTTGCTCTGAGCATCGTCCTAACTATTTTTGCAAAAAGTCTATTGAAGAATTGAGGGGAGCATCTGTGTTTTGTATTTGCAGTGCGAACCCTTCAAGAGTTTGCACCGCAGATCAGCTAATCAGCATTTAAATTGCATCTAAAATAATTAGACTCTTGTGGGGTGAGCTTTCAGCATCACCCCAAATATGCAATTTCAATGCAGATTGTAGGTTCTCAATAAAGTGAGGTCTGCCATAAGCCCAATGCCCTAGGGCACCTCATCTTTCTGAGAAATGCTATACATAGATTTGTTGAGGAACGAAACCCAACGGTATTGTGCTATAAATCCCAACACTTATCGCTTTTGAGCAACGCCTCAAACTCAGCCGTTGGCAAAGCCTCACTGAAAAAATAGCCTTGAATTTCGTCGCAATCGTGGGAACACAAAAAAGCAAGTTCCCGCTCATTTTCTACCCCCTCAGCAATCACTGTCATCTTCATGGACTGCGCCATTTGAATAATCGCTATTGTAATTGCTGCATTTTGGCGATCGTCCGCAATATCGCGAATAAAACTCTTGTCAATTTTGAGCGCATCAAATGCAAAGCGTTTCGGATAACTCAAAGAAGAATACCCCGTCCCAAAATCATCAATTGCTATCCTAATCCCCATATCCTTCCACACCTTAAAAGCTCTAGCTGCTGCCGCTTCATCTTGCAAAATCAGACCTTCAGTCAATTCTAATTCCAGACATTTAGGATCCAGATTAGTTTCTCTCAATATCTCACTCACTCTCTCCGTCAAATTTTTCCGTTCAAACTGGCGGGCCGACACATTTACCGCTACCCGCAGCGGAGGCAAGCCCTCAGTTTGCCAAGCTTTCGTTTGCCTGCAAGCAGTCTCTAACACCCATTCGCCCAGCGGTGCAATCAAGCCCATTTCTTCAGCCATTGGAATGAATTCTCCAGGGGAAACTCGGCCTCTTTCTGGATGATTCCAGCGCACCAAAGCTTCAGCGCCAATAATTTTCCCAGTTTTAATTTCTATTTGTGGCTCGTAGTAAAGTTCAAACTCTGAGCGTTTTAAAGCATTCCGCAGACCCGTTTCTTGAGCAAACTTATTGATAGAAATCTTTGCAGCTTTTTCAGTATAAAACTGATACTGTTTTCCGCCTTTTTCCTGAGAATTATACATAGCTGTACAAGCATTTTTCAGCAGTTCGTCTGCATTCCTGCTGTCGCCCGGAAATAAAGAAAGGCCGATACTCGCCGTGACATACAGTTCTGTGCCTTCGACAATCATAGGTTGGGCTACAATATCTAAAATGTTTTGAGCAATATTGGCAACATCGTGTTTTTTGGCAACTGGTTCGAGAACAATTGCAAATTCAGCAGCTTCAAAACGAGCCACAATATTAATCTTCTCCGTGCAGTTGCTCAGTCGATCGGCAATTTCGCAAAGTACGGAGTCGCCAATATCGTGTCCCAAGGTACTGTTAATTCTGTTAATTCTATCTAAACTGATAGTCATAACGGGAATGATTGCTGGCAATTTTTTGTGCTTGTCTAATACCTGACTTAGCTGCTCTCGCAACAGCGATCGGTTGGGCAAGTTTGTCAAGCAGTCGTGCTGATGTCGGTGCAGAGCTAATTGAATAGTTGTATGCAAGTTTTTTTCCTCAAATGGTTTGACAATATAGCCGAAGGGTTTGGTTGTATTCACCCGTCGCAAAGTGTTTTCGTCAGCATAAGCCGTCAGATAAACTACCGGGATTTTAAAATGCGCTCTAATTTGTTCTGCTGCTGTAATTCCGTCGATTTCTCCTTGCAGGTTAACATCCATCAAAACTAAATCAGGTCGAAATTCTCTTGCCGATTGAATCGCTTCTTCTCCAGAATACACAATCCCAGTAATATTGTATCCCAGAGCAATTAAACTGTCGGAAATGTCTTCCGCAATAATGCTTTCGTCTTCAACGATCAGAATTTTTTTGTGTGACATAATTTAGTCTCCGAAAATGGCTACTTTGGTTTTGCAAATGTTATTTTAAAATTCGTGCCTGCTGTTTCTAACAGTTCTATTTCCCCCCGAATTTGCTTGACTAAAGAGCCAACCAGTCGCAAACCCAATGTTCGGGAATTGCGATAATCTAAGTCTTGAGGAAAACCAATGCCACTGTCGCTGACTGTTAGCACACAAACACCGTTATTGTCTAAGCTAAAATCTATTTGTATTTTACCTTTAGTTTGTTCTTCAAAAGCATACTTGAGTGAATTGGTCACGAGTTCGTTGATAATCAATCCGCAAGGAACTGCTGTATCGATATTCATAGAACACGGGGCAATATTTGTTTGCAAGTTTACGCCTTCTGCATAAATTTCATAAGCTTGGAATAAATTATATGCGAGATTTTGGATGTATTCGGCAAAGTCAATGTTTGAGAAATTTTTGGATTGATACAATTGTTCGTGAACCAGGGCCATTGATCTGACTCGGTTTTGACTTTCTTTTAACATTGCGCTAACCCGGCTGTCTTGGATGTAGCGGGACTGAAGTTTGAGCAAACTAGAAATTACTTGAAGGTTATTTTTGACGCGGTGGTGAATTTCTTTGAGGAGGACTTCTTTTTCTGCGAGGGATGCTTTGATCCGATTTTCGTCGCGCTTGCGATCTGTAATGTCTCGCACTACTCCTTGAATTACTTTGCGCCCGTTCATTTCCATTGCATTTAACAGCACTTCGGCGGGAAATTCTGAACCGTCTAGCCGTTTGTGCACCCAGTCAAAGCGACAGCTACCTGTTTGCATTGCTGTGGATATTCTCTGTGCTGCTAAACTGTATGAGTCTTGTCCGCTAGGCTGAAATTGCGGGGAAAATTCGCTTGGTTTCTTTCCATAAAATTGTTCTTTATTGGTGCAGCCAAAGATTGATAAGGTGGCGATGTTACAGTCAACAAATGCTTGTTCGTCCAGTAGCATTACTGCGTCGCTGGTTGCTTCGTAAAGGCTGCGTAATTTGCCTTCAGATTCTTGAAGAGAAGTGATTAATTTGGTTTTTTGAGCTTCGGCGCGATTGCGGTCGGTAATGTCTATTCCTACCGAAACTGCTGCATTTCCCTGATGATATTTCTGAACTACTATCAAATAATTGCGGATGCTGCCGTTAATTTCTATATCTATTTCTTGCCAAATTTGCTGAGATGAACTGTCAAAAAAGTTTCGGATCAGTTCTCCAAAAGTTGAGCCTTTGTCAAGAAAGTTGATTTCTTGACCTACAAAGCTTTCTGGAGATAGTTTGAATGAGGTTGCTAGGTGCTGGTTGACTCCTATATACCGCAAATCTGAACTGATCCAAGAAATTAGTCCGGGCACGGCATCCAAGACGGCGCGAAGTTGGTCTGTGGCTTCTTGGAGTGCTTGTTCCGATCGCTTGCGATCGCTAATATCTGTGGCGGTGCCGTACAAACCTAAAATAGCGCCGTTTTCAGCTTGGTTGACGATGCTGTTGACGCGCAAATGGACGGGAGTACCGTCTTTGCGAACTTGTACTATTTCGTAAGGAGAATTTGGGGTTTGTGGCTGAATGCTGGTTCTCGCTAAAAGTTCTGCAAATATTTCTATTTTTCTGTTTCTTTGTTGGGGAATTAAAAATTCTGTAAAGCGGCGGCCGATCATTTCTGGGGGTTCGTAACCGTAGATGCGTTTGGCGGCGGTATTGACAAAGGTCAAGATGCCTTGAATATCGATCGACCAAATAAGTTCTTGGGATGTTTCTACGAGGTTGCGGTACTTTTTTTCGCTTTCGGTAATTGCTGCATTCAAGACTGCTGTTTGCTGCTGAAGTCTGTCTTTTAATTCTTGATTGGCCGTTTCGAGGTTTGCGATCGACTTTTGGCGCTCGGTAATATCGGTAGAAATACCGACAGCCCCGACAACTTCCCCGTTTGCATCTCGCAGCGCTGCCGATCGAATTTCGTGAATAAAATGTCCCTCTGGGGCATTCCAAGTGCGATCGTTTCCTGCTAGTACCGAGGCAATATTTTCTAAGATATCTGGCTGGCTGCGGTAAACTTCAAAAATTGACTGCCCGACAGTTGCACGCGATTTGAGTCCAAAATTTTCTAATCCTTTGCCGGATACAAAAGTTAACCTGCCGTCTTTGTCGGTTGCCCACAGGAAAGTCGGGGAACTATGGAGGGCGGCGTGCAGGGTGTCGTTTTCTTGTTTTAGCTGATCGATTTCGGCATGAAGTCTGGTGCGGGTGTTGCTCAATTCTACCGTTAGTCGATCGGCTTTTTGCTGCAAAATCGCAGCAGTGTCGTACATTTCTGCGGGATTGGGCGATCGATCGATCGATTGGTTGCGGTGTGACATAGTTACTTTGGGATGCACTCTATATTTAATCCCGGGCTATCTTTTAAGCATAAACTTTTTAAGTTAAATATTACAGTTCGTTATGATACTTATCCGAGCCAGGTGCGATAGTCTAAATCTAGTTTAATCCATTCCGTAATTGCTTCTCATTCATGCTGTCTGGCGATTATTTAGAGATTGACAACTAGCTGAACAATGGCTGCAAATCCGTACTTTTATACTACGCATGTGTAGTAGTGCAAAAAGAAAATTTGCAATCCAGGGCTTGCACAATACATATAATTATAAAGTTATTATATTGTTTGCGTATATTCACGCACTCAGGAATCGGGAATCGGGAATTGGGAAATATAGCCATCGCTAACAAAAGTGCCATGAGACGCTCCCCAGAGAGCATCTGTGTTTTGCCTTTGAACCTGCGATCCCTTCAACAGCTCGCTTGGTGATATATCCGCAAACGAGCTCACGACAGATCCCCAGGCGTTAACACAATACTTTGTGCCACGGTGAGATGCTTTCTCGCAATCAAGCACAAAAAATGTTTGTTAATAAGCTGTTCTC